>JBDRJH010000492.1:0-11175 GCA_043815125.1 Verrucomicrobiota bacterium | reverse complement strand
GGTGCCGGGGGCGACCGCGAAGTCGGCGCCGGCGGCCTTGACCTGGTTGACCTGTTCCGGAGTGAGCACGGTGCCCGCGCCCACGAGCAGCTCGGGCAGGTGGGTCTTGATCTCGCGGATGGCCTCCAGGCCCGCGGCGGTGCGCAGGGTGAGCTCGAGCGAGGTGATGCCGCCGGCCTGCAGGGCCTTGGCGAGGGGAACCGCGTCCTCCTTGCGATCAATGACGAGGACGGCGATGACGCCGCCCTCGACGATGGAGGACAGAAGGGAGGGGGGGAATGCGATGCTCATGGTGGGATTTGCCGTCCGTCATCGCAGTTGGTGGTTGCCCTGACAACGTGTTTCGCCGGATTGGCAGCACAAAGCCGACCGGCGGTGTTTTTCGGTGCTAGTCGCGGTGGCAACCCAAGCCGCGAGATGTGATGAGGGCCAGGCTATCTCGGATCACCGAGCCACAAAAAAGCCCCAAAAACTTTTGCAAGTTCTTGAGGCGAAAATGGCTGCCCGGGCTGGGGTCGAACCAGCGACCAAGTGATTAACAGTCACCTGCTCTGCCACTGAGCTACCAGGCAATAAAAAGGAGGGATGAAAAACGTTCCTCGCGTCGATGTTGTCAACGCTTGTTTTGGGAAAAAACCGCGGTTTTGGCGCGGCCAAAGTTTTGATTGCCTTCGCCGGGGGCGCCCGTATGCACTGGTCCTCTTTTCTATTACGCCTGCCCTCAATTCCGGGGGACCAGGGGGAACGATAATCATGAACCAACAACTGATCCTCAACGTCTCGCCCCGCCCGCAAACCGGTCGCTCCGCCTCCCGTCGCGTGCGCAAGGCCAACCAAATCCCGGCCATTCTCTACGGAAAGCACAGCGATCCGCAGACCCTCGCCGTCGACGCTCCCGAGTTTACCCGCCTGCTGAAGGCGGTCGCCGGTCGCGCCCTTATCATTGAGCTGAAAGGCGCCGGCCAGGACGGCAAGGCCCTCAGCTTCGTCCAGGAAGTCCAGCGTGATCCGATCACGGACCGCTTCCTTCATGTCGACTTTCAAGAGGTCAAGGCCGACGAAAAGGTCGAGGTCAACGTCGCCGTCCTCATCGTGGGCGAGTGCTATGGCGTGAAGACCGAGGGTGGCGTGCTCGAGATCGCCATCCACACCGTCCGCGTGCGCTGCCTCCCGAAGGATCTGCCCGGCGTGGTCGAGGTTGATGTCACCGAGCTGCGTGCCGGCGACTCCATCAAGATCGCCAACCTCAAGGCCATCCCCGGCGTCGACTTCCGCGACACTCCCGGCCAGCCGGTCGTCTCCTGCATCGAGCCCGAGGAAGACACCTCCGCCGACGCCACCGCCGCCGCCGCTCCCGCCGCGAAGGCCGCCGGCAAGAAGTAAATTCCCCGCCCGCGGTCGCCGTCTTAACCACGATGACCCGGACGACCGTTCTTTGAGTCATGTCCATCTCCCTTGTTGCCGGCCTCGGCAACCCGGGCCGCGAATACGAAGGCACCCGCCACAACATCGGGTTCGTCGTCGTCGAGGCCCTGGCCCGTCAGCTCGGCCTCACCTGGCAAAAGCAGCGATCCTTCCTGGCGGAAACCGCCCGTTGGGACGCCGCCCCCGGTCGGACCGTGCTGTTCGCCAAGCCGCTCACCTACATGAATGAGAGCGGACGCTCCGTGCAGGCGATGACCGGGTATTACAAGATACCCGCCAACGCCGTGGTCGCCGTCTACGACGACCTCACCATGGATGTCGCCCGCCTCAAGGTCAGCGTCACCGGCAGCGCCGGCGGGCACAACGGAGTCGCCAGTCTGATCGCCGCACTCGGCGGCGGGTTCACCCGCTACCGCATCGGCATCGGCCCCAAGTCTCCGCCCCAGATGGACCTCAAGGACTTCGTCCTCGGCAAATTCACTTCCGAACAACAACTCCTCATCGACCAAACGCTCGATCACTACACCGCCGGACTCCGGCTCCTCCTCGCCGAGGGCCCGGACCGCGCCATGAACCAACTTAACCGCAGAGACACCCAATGAACTCCACCAACCGCAACTACCGCGCGACCTTCATCCTCGACAACCGCGGCAAGGAAGACTCCGTCGACCAAATCATCGATGGCGTCAAAGCCGTCATCGCCGAAGCCAAGGGCGAAGTCACCCAAGTCGAGAACCTCGGCCGCCGCGACTTCATCCGCGTCACCAACCCGAAGTTCACCGCCGCCAGCTACGTGCAGATCGACTTCAGCGCCCCCGCTTCCGGCCCGGCCGACCTGAAGGATCGCCTCAAGCTCAACAACAGCGTCTACCGCACCTTCATCCAGTCCCTCTGATCGGGCTCGGTTGAACGGCACGGCAGCACCCTCGAATCCGAACCATGGCCTCTTACAACAAAGTCATCCTCCTCGGCAACCTGACCCGCGACCCCGAATTGCGCGTCACGCCCAAGGGCACCGCGATTTGTCAGTTTGGCCTGGCGGTCAACCGCAAGTTCCGTGACGCCTCCGGTTCCACCCGCGAGGAGACCACCTTCGTTGACATCGAGGCATGGGACAAACAGGGCGAAAACATCTCCAAGTTCTGCACCAAGGGCAGCCCCCTCCTCGTTGAGGGACGCCTCAAGCTCGACACCTGGGATGACAAGACCTCCGGTCAAAAGCGCAGCAAGCTCAAGGTCGTGCTGGAAAACTTCCAGCTGATCGGCAGCCGCGGCGACAACGCCGCGGGCGGCGGCTCCTCCTTCTCGGCCGACGACGGCGTCGACCAGACCGTGGAGCGCCACACGCCCCCGCCGCGCAGCCCGTCCCGTCCCGCCGCACCCGCGCAGGACATCAACGACGAGGACGTGCCGTTCTAAGCATCGCACCCGCCGTCAACCGTTCGACCACCCGCATCCTTTAAAACTCAAAAACCAAACCAACCATCATGGCTCACAGCGAAATTCTCCTCCTCAAGCCCGTCGAGGGCCTCGGCTCCGAAGGCGACCAAGTCAAGGTCCGCGCCGGCTACGCCCGCAACTTCCTGCTTCCCCAGAACCTCGCGGTTCCGTTGACCCAGTCCAACCGCAAGCAAGTCGAGTCCCTCAAGAAGCGTCGCGCCGAGCGCGAGGCCAACGAACTCAACGGTGCCCAGGAACTGGCCAAGAAGCTCGAAAAGACCTCCATCGCGTTCGCCGTCACCACCGGCGAGGGCGGCAAGATGTTCGGCGCCATCACCGCCGCCGACCTCCACGAGAAGATCACCGAGGCCGGCATCGAGCTCGACCGCAAGAAGATCCATCTCTTCACCCCGGTGAAGACCCTCGGCAAGCACGAGGTGAAGATCAAGCTGCACCCCGAGGTCAGCGTTGAGCTCACCTTCGACGTCGTCTCGGAAAACCCGATCGACACCGCCGAGCAGTCCGAAGAGTCCAAGTAATCCGGCCTTCAGAAACACCAAGCCTTTCGAGGCCGCGTCCCGTCCGGACGCGGCCTTTTTTTTGCCCCCGCCGGCCGCTCCCGTGCCCTCCCGCGCGTCGCCCGGTCGCGCGTGTGAACAACTGCATCAACTTTTTTGACGCGGGCCTTGCCAGCCGTCCGCGCCGCCCTTCGCATCAACCCCCGCCCTCATGCCTGACGACGCCAAATTCAACCGCCGCCGTTCCCGCTCCAACGACGAGCAGCCGATGGACGCCGCCGCCCTCGCCGGGCGCCTCCCGCCGCACTCCATCGAGGCCGAGGAATACCTGCTCTCCTGCTGTCTGCTCGACGGCAACGACGTCGTCGCGCGCTGCCTCGAAGGCAAACTCTCCGTCGGCGCGTTTTACTCCGCGGCCAACCGGGTTGTTTACGAAAAGCTCGTCGAACTCTACAACAACGGCACCAGCATCGACCTCGCGATCCTCGCCGAGGAACTCAAGACCAGCCGTCAGCTCGAGGAGATCGGCGGCTACGCCTACCTGACCCGCATCAGCGGCGCCATCCCGACCACCGCGCAGGCCGGCTACTTCATCGAGAAAATCCGCGAGCTGCACCTGCTGCGCGAACTCATCAAGGTCGCCACCGGCGCGGTCGAGAGCTGCTTCAATTACGACGGCGGCCTTGAGGAGTTCATCGACAAGGTCGAGCAGGACATCTTCAAGGTCACCCAGGACCGCATCTCCGACGCCGCCAAACAGATGAAGGGCCCCACCATCGAGGCCATGGCCGTCATCCAAAAGATGATGATGAAGAAGGGCGAGCTCACCGGCGTCAGCTCGGGCTTCAAGGACCTCGACCAGTTCACCTTCGGCTTCCAGCGCCAGGAAATGATCGTGCTCGCCGCCCGCCCCTCGATGGGCAAGACCTCCCTCGCGCTCAACTTCGCCGAGGCCGCCGCCATGCCGAAAAAAGGGCAGGGGGTTACCACCCTGATCTTCTCGTTGGAAATGGGTTCCGCCCAGCTCGCCCTCCGTCTGCTCTGCTCGCGCGCCCGGGTGAACATGAAACTCCTGCGCGACGGCCTCCTCTCCAAAAACGGCGAGGAGCAACAGCGTCTGTTGCAGACGGCCGACGAGTTCTCCAAGTCGCCCATCTACATCGACGACTCCAGCCACCTCACCATCATGGAGCTGCGCGCCAAGTCCCGCCGTCTGGCCGCCCGCAGCAAGCTCGGCTTCGTCATCGTCGACTACCTCCAGCTGTTGGCTCCGACCGACCCGCGCGTTCCGCGCGAGCAGCAGGTTGCGGAAATCTCCCGCGGCCTCAAGGCCCTCGCCAAGGAACTCGACGTGCCCGTGCTCGTGTTGTCGCAGTTGAACCGCGCGGCCGAGAAGGAAAACCGCACTCCCAAGCTCTCCGACCTGCGCGAATCCGGCTCCATCGAGCAGGACGCCGACGTCGTGCTCATGCTCGCCCGCCCCCGCGACGCGGATGAGAAGTTCCAGGTCGCCGCCGACTCGGCGGAGTTAATCGTTGCCAAGCAACGAAACGGACCGGTAGGAGAACTGCGACTAACCTTCCTTCGGGACATCACACGCTTTGAAAACTACACCCAGTAACCCTGCTTTCAGGGTAGCCCGTCTCCTTGTCGTTTTTGTCATGCTGGCCGCGCCGTTCCTGCGCGTCGCCGGCCAGACCCCCGCCGATCAGTCGGCGGCCCGGGTGGGCGAATTGAGCGTGCGGTTCAACGGCGCCGCCAACGTCAGCGAGCAGATCGTGCGCGCCAACATGCAGACCCAGGAGGGCTCGCCCTTCGATCAGGCCCAGCTCGACCGCGACATCCGCTCACTCTACCGCACCGGCCTGTTCGAGTTTATCGAGTTCAAGCGCCAGTCCGGCTCCGAGGGCAGGATCGATCTCACGGTCGAGGTCACCCCCAAGTATCGCGTCAGCACCGTCAACTACGTCGGCAACCAAAAGATCAAGACCCGCCGCCTCGAAAAGGAAACCAAGACCAAGGTCAACGGCGCCATCGACGAACGCCAAATCAAAGAGGACGCCGAGAGCATCCTGCGCCATTACCAAAAGTCCGGCTACAACCAGGCCGCGGTCGACTACGCCATCGATCGCAATGCCGCCACCGGCTTCGGCACCGTCACCTTCACCATCGACGAGGGCTTCAAGGTGAAGATCAAAAAGATCAACTTCACCGGCAACGACCACGTCTCGACCCGTAAGCTGCGCAAGGAGATGGCCACCAAAAAATGGGGCTGGTTCTCCTGGCTGACCTCGACCGGCCGTTTCAGGGACGACGACTTCGAGGCCGACCTCGACCGCCTCCGTGACTACTACCGCGACCAAGGCTACCTCGACGTCGAGATCGACCCCGCCGCCATCCGCTTCGACTACCCCTCCAAGACCAAGCTCGTCATCACCATCCCCGTCGTCGAGGGTCGCCGCTACAACGTCGGCGAGATCAGCATCACCGGCAACACCCTCTACACCACCGAGGAGCTTCGCGCCCTCATCCGGCAGGGGACCGGCAAGACCTTCGCCCCCTCGCTGGTCGACCGTGACCGCGGCGCCCTGGAGGAATACTACGGCAAGGACGGCTATCTCGACGCCCGCGTTCGCCTCAGCCGTCAGCCCAACCTCGAGACCGGTGCCATCGACATCGAATACGCCATCACCGAGAGCGAGAAGTTCTATGTCGAGTCCATCCGCATCGAGGGCAACACCAAGACCAAGAGCGTGGTCATCCTCCGCGAACTCAACCTCGGCCCCGGCGACGTGTTCAACATCACCCGCATGAACATCTCCAAGACCCGCCTGGAGAACACCCGCTTCTTCGAGAACCCGGTCAACGTCACCCCCGAGTCCACCAACATCCCCGGTCGCAAAAACCTCAAGATCTCGGTCAAGGAAGGCCGCACCGGCAACATCAGCTTCGGCGCCGGCTTCAGCTCGCTCGACAGCGTGGTCGTCTTCACCGAACTCACCCAGTCCAACTTCGACCTCTTCAACCGCAAGTCGCTCTTCCAGGGTGACGGCCAGAAATTCCGCCTGCGCCTCCAGCTCGGTGCCCGCTCCAGCGAGGCCATCCTCTCCTTCGAGGAACCCTGGCTCTTCGAGCGCGAACTCGCCCTCGGCTTCTCCCTCTACCGAACCTCGACCAACTACGACAGCCAACTCTACGACGAGGTCCGCACCGGCCTCGAAGTCTACCTGCGCAAGCGCCTCATCGAACTCATCGAGGGCCGCCTCTCCTACACCCTGGAAAACGTCAAGATCGACGACGTCGACGCCGCCGCGCCCAACTACCTCAAGCCGCCGCCCGTCGGTCAGCTCGAGCCCGATCAGACCGTTTCCAAACTCGGCCTGCAGCTGCTGCGCGACACCCGCGACCGCCTCATCAACACCAGCACCGGCAACCGCGTCGAGGTCATCACCGAGGTCGCCGGCGGTCCCTTCGGTTTCGATGCCGACTACTACCGCTTCGAGCTGCGCGGCGCCCAGTATATCCCCACCTTCGAGGTGCAGAATCAGGTGCTCTCGCTCATCGGCCGCGCCGGTGTCATCGACGCCTACGGTTCCAGCACCTCCGTGCCCTATTTCGACCGCTTCTTCCTCGGCGGCCCCAACAACATGCGCGGCTTCGGTTACCGCGAGGTCGGTCCCAAGGACCCCTCCGGCGCCACCAACGAGCCCTTCGGCGGCGGCAGCTACGGCTTCTTCAGCGCCGAATACACGCTCGATATCGTGGAACCAATCCGGTTTGCGATGTTCTATGATGCTGGCTTCGTCAACGTGGACGCCTACGATTTCGACCCGACCGATTACAATGACAACATTGGCATCGGCTTTCGTATCCTGATCGCCGGCGCGCCGCTCAGTCTCGATCTCGGTTTCCCGATCACGACCGATGCCGTCAACGACGACGGGCTGCAGTTCAACTTCTCGTTCGGCACCCGTTTCTAACCCCCCACGTTCAACACGTCCCTCCAGCTCAACCAAATCGCATGAAAAACAAATTACTCTCCCTGGCCGCCGCCGCTCTCTTTGGCGCCACCGCCCTCACCGCCGTCGCCCAGCCCGCGCCCAAGATCTTCGTGGTCGACATGGCCAAGCTCCTCGACAGCCACCACAAGACCGAGGAACAAAACGCCAAGCTCAAGGGCGACGAACAAAAGGCCCGTGAGCAGATCGAGCAGCTCAACAGCGAAGGCAATACCCTCGTCGAGGAATACAAGGCCACCCTCGAGAAGGCCAAGAACCCCGCCCTCAGCAACGACGCCAAGACCAAGGCTGAGGCCGAGGCCCAGGGCAAACTGGAGGAGATCCAAAGAAGCAAAACCAAGTCCAGAGCTTTCAGCAGCAGACCCAGCGCGCCTTCCAGCAGCGCATCAAGAGCTTCCGCGACCTCATGCTCGAGGAGATCGGCAAGATCGCCACCGAGATCGCCAAGAAGAAAGGCGCCACCATCCTGCTCGACAAGTCCGGTCCCTCCCTCATCGGCATCTCCAATCTGATCTACTTCGACCCCTCCTACGACATCACCGAGGAAGTGCTCAAGGAGATCAACAAAGGCCGCCCGGCCGGCTCCGCCGCCGCCAAGCCCGCCGCGTCCACCGCCACCGAGACCAAGAGCGAGGACAAGCCGCTCTTCGTGATGCCCAAGTAAGCGCATCGCCGGACCGATCCGCTCCCTTTCGCAACCCCGCCGATGACCGGCGGGGTTGTTTTGTTTTCGACGCCCGGCGTTTTTTTGCGGAAGGTCGGCCCCCCTCATTTTGTTCATGAACGCCGCCTTTTCCCTACCGGAAATCGAATCCCTACTCAGCCCCCGCTCCAGCCGTGGTCACACCGCCGCCACGCTCACCGGCATCGCCGCACTCAAGGACGCCGCCCCCGGTGACATCTCCTTTCTCGGCAATCCCAAATACAAGACCGACGTCGCCGCCTCGCGCGCCTCGGTGATACTTGTCCCGGTCGACTACGACGCCGAACCTTCCGCCGACCAGTGCCTGTTGCTGGTCGACAACCCCTCGGCCGCGCTGGCCAAACTCTGCGCCCGCATCGAACAGCTGCTCTGGCCCCGGCCCGCCGCGGGCATTCACCCCAGTGCCATCATCGACCCGTCGGCCAAGATCGCCGCCGACGCCACCGTCGGACCGCTCTGTGTCATCGAGGCCGGCGTTGTCATCGGCGCCCGCACCCACGTGCAGGCGCACGCATTCCTCGGCCGCGACGTGGTCGTCGGCGAAGACTGCTGGCTGCTGCCCGGTGTGAAGATCTACAACGAATGCGTGTTGCGCGACCGCGTGCGCCTGCACGCCGGCGTGGTGATCGGCTCCGACGGCTTTGGCTACGAGTTCAACGCCGGCCGTCACGAGAAGGTTCCGCAGGTCGGTCGCGTCGTCATCGAGTCCGACGTCGAGATCGGCGCCAACACCACCATCGACCGCGCCCGCTTCAGCCAAACCCTGATCGGGGAGGGCACCAAGATTGATAACCTTGTGCAGATCGGCCACAACGTCGTCGTCGGCAAGCACTGCCTGCTCTGCGCCCAGGTTGGCATCTCCGGCAGCACCACGCTTGGCGACTACGTCGTGCTCGGCGGCCAGGCCGGCGTCGCCGGTCACCTCCACCTCGGCAAGGGCACCAAGGCCGGCGGCCAGAGCGGCATCGGTGCCGACACCACGCCCGGCAGCTACGTCAACGGCTCGCCCGCGCTTCCCTACATGCTGGAGCGCCGCATCACCGTCCTGCGCGAACGGATTCCCGGCTTGTTTCGCCAAGTAGACACCCTGCAAAGAGAGCTCGAAGACCTAAAAAAGTCTTCCGCCCCGTAACAAAACCTTCACGCTTCGCACCTTCATGAGCACACCTCGGCTGAAAGTCTTTTCGGGTAATTCCAACCGGCCCCTGGCCGAGGAAATCTGCAAGCACATCGGAATCCCTCTCGGCGAGGCCACCGTTACCGCGTTCCCGGACGGCGAGTCCTTCGTCAAGATCAACGAAAACATCCGCGGTCACGACGTCTACATCGTGCAGTCGACCTGCACGCCGACCAATCATCACCTGATGGAGCTGCTCATCATGATCGATGCGGCCAAGCGCGCCTCGGCCCACCGCATCACCGCCGTGCTGCCCTTCTACGGCTACGCCCGGCAGGACCGCAAGGACCAGCCCCGCGTGCCGATCACCGCCAAGCTCGTGGCCAACCTGCTCACCTCCGCCGGCGCCAACCGCGTGCTCACCATGGACCTGCACTCGCAGCAGATCCAGGGCTTCTTCGACATCCCCGTCGACCACCTCTTCGCCTCGCCCGTCTTCTTCAAATACCTCGAAGGTTTCCGCGGTGAGAACCTGGTGGTCGTTTCGCCCGATGTCGGCGGCATGAAGATGGCCGCGGCCTACGCCGGCATCCTTGGCGCCGGCCTCGGCATGGTTTGGAAAAAGCGCACCAGCGCCACCACCGTCGAGACCGTCAACATCGTCGGCGACGTCGCCGGCAAGGACGTCCTCATCATCGACGACATCACCGAGACCGCCGGCACCCTCGTCAACGCCGCCAAGCTGCTCCGCGCCAACGGAGCGGTCAGCGTGCGCGCCGCCGTCAGCCATGCCCTGCTCGGCGAGGTCGCCTACGAGCGCCTGCAAGGCGGTCACATCGACGAACTCATCACCACCAATTCCATCCCGGTCGACGCGCGCGGTCTGCCCATCAAGGTCCTCAGCGTGGCCGAGCTGCTCGGTCAGGCCATCGCCCGCATCAACAACAACGAGAGCGTCACCAGTCTTTTCAAGGTGAAGGGCTTCTGATCCGCCCGGATCGCGTATCGGAAGGAGGGCGGGCACTCTTGCCCGCCCTTTTTTGCGTCCCGCGCGCGTCCGCGCCCATGCGCGGATCACGCCTCGCGGGAGGGCGGGAGTGCCCGCCCTCCTTTGGGCAACGGCGCCGCGCCCGTGCGTCATTTTTTCGGGAACCGGTTGGAAATGCGGCGGGTCAATGGGCACACTTTTGATGCCCATGAAAACTCCGTCACTTCTGCTTCTCTCGACAGCTTTTCTGAGTGCGGCCGCGCTGGCCTTCTGCGCCCCGGGCCGTGATGCCGACAAGGGCCCGCACGCGACCCCCGAGCTCAAGGTCGACTCGAAACCGCTCAATCGCAGCGCCGGTGCCGTCACCAGCTACGCCGACGTCGTCGAGCCCGTGCAGGACGCCGTCGTCTCCGTCTATTCCTCCAAGATTATCCGCCAGCAGGTCGCCATCGACCCCTTCCTGCGCGACTTCTTTTTCGGCGGTCGCAACCCGCAGCCCCGCGAGGAGAAGGTCGAGGGCCTCGGCTCCGGCGTGCTCGTCACCGCCGACGGCTACATTCTCACCAACAACCACGTCGTCGAGGGCGCCGACAAGATCAACGTCTCGCTCAACGACGGCCGCGAGGTCGAGGCCACCGTCATCGGCACCGACCCCAAGACCGATGTTGCCGTCATCAAGATCGACGCCGGCCGGCTCCCCTTTGTGACCATTGGCGACAGCGATCGCATCCGTGTCGGCGACGTTGTTTTCGCCGTCGGCAACCCGCTTGGCATCGGCCAGACCGTCACCATGGGCATCGTCTCGGCGACCGGTCGCAACAACCTCGGCATCCTCGCCGACGCCGGTGGCTACGAGAACTTCATCCAGACCGACGCCGCCATCAACCAAGGCAACTCCGGCGGCGCGCTCATCGACGCGCAGGGCCGCCTGCTCGGTATCAACACCGCCATCATCTCCTCCAGTC
>JBDRJH010000491.1:0-2862 GCA_043815125.1 Verrucomicrobiota bacterium | reverse complement strand
TGTCGAGGTAGGTGTTGTTGTAGTTGGCCGAGTAGTCGTGGGCGTTCCAGGTGTCGATGCGCAGGTAGACATAGTCGGCGTCGTCGGCCATCCACACCGCCTTCACGTCGGTGGGCGCGCCGGCGTGGTCGCCGCTGGCGTCGTCGTAGACCTTGGCGTGCGCGGGCCAGTCGGCGCCGTTGCCATCGACCGTGATCGTCGCGGCGACGGAGGGCGCGGCGAAGGTGTAGCCGAGCGCGGCGGACAACTCGTCGCCCGCGGTCGCGCCGCTGGTCACGAGGTAACGGAAACCGGTCGCGTCGAACACCGCGCCTCCGCCGGCGGAGGCGGGGTGCGCAAGATCTCGCGGGATGCGCCATTCCCAACTCGTGGTCGCGGTGGCGTAGGGCGCGATGGCGACGGAGGCGGCGTAGCCATCGTTCCAGCCGCCGAGTTTCTGGCTGAAGAGGCCGTCGCCCTGCATGAGCAGCTCGCTGCCGACAAGGCCCGCGCCGAAGGGATCGAAGCCGGTGGCGACCGAGCGGTCGGCGTCGAGGTAGAGATTGTTTCCTTGTGCGTGGAAATCGTGCGTATTCCACGTTTCGATACGGAAATAGACGTGGTCGCGGTCGTTGGCGATCCACACGGCTTTGAGGTCGGAAGCGGCGGAACCGTGGTCGCCGGCGGGGTCGCTCCAGACGAGGGCCGAGGCGGGCCAGTCGGCGAACGATCCGTCGATGGTGATGCCGGCGTAGGCGGAGCCGTTGGATTTACGCGGCGTGGCGGTGAGGGCGACGGTGTTGGTCTCCTCGTGGGGCGTGGGCGCGACGCTGTCGCTGGCGCGGACGATGAAGCGGTAGGCGACGCCGTTGGTCAGGCCGGTGACGCGGTGTTCGTTGGCGAGCGCGGTGGCGAGATTGATCGGGTAGGCGTAGTCGGCGGGCGCGGTGCCGGAGACGTATCCAGAATTCAACCACGGGGCCGCGTTGAGGTTGGCGGTCTGGGGCGCGGGCGAGGCGGGGGCGTGGTAGATTTTGTAGCGGACGGGGCGGGTCTGGTCGTTGGCGGTGTCCCAGCGCACGAGGACGGAGGAGTCGTCGGCGATGGCGGCCTGGATGCCGGTGCGCACGGGGGCGAAGCTGGTGGTGCCGCGGGGGGTAAACCCGTTGCCGGTGGTGTTCCAGGCGGGCGGGGAGTTGTCGGGGTTGGCGGCGTTCCAGGTCTGCGCGCGGGTGTTGGGCGCGTGACTGAGGAACTTGTCGGATTGGTAGAGCGACCAGCCCTGGACTTTGGAGGACTCGACAAAGTCGCTGTCGTAAACCGAGCCGCTGGATTTCTCGAAGCGGTAGCCGAGGTTTTTCTCAAAACCGGTGTGCTCGATGATGGGGAAATACTGCGTCGTGCCGGCGACGTTGAGCGTGAGTAGCATCAAGATGTGCGAGCCATCCGGGCCGAAGACGGGCTGGCCCGGGTAACGCGCGTGGGTGGCGGGGTGGACGAGGTTGCGCGGGATGCGGATCTCCCACTCGGTTTTGGCGGCGTTGGCGGAGCGGGTGGCGGCGCCGAGGTAGCCGGCGTTGAACACGCCGGTGTCCTGGCTGTAGAGGCCGCCGTTTTGGTAGAGGAGTTCGGAGCGGATGCGCGTGCCGGCGCCGGCGGGGGTGAAGCCGGCGGCGGAGACGTCGAGGCCGTCGTCGGCGATGTCGTCGGTGTCGATGTAGAGGTTGAAGGCGGTGGTGTTCAGGTCCGTGCCGGCGTCGGTGCTGACGCGGAGGTAGAGGTAGTTGCCGTTGTTGGCGGCGTGGACGGCGTTGATCGCGCCGGCGTCGGGGGCCCAGCCGTTGGACTGAAGGCGGGCTTCGGCGGGCCAATCGGAGACGTTGCCGTTGATGGAGATGTTGGCGCGGACGGCGCGGGGTTCGCGGTAGCCGAGGGCGATGACGGAAAAACCGTCGGCGCGGTCGGCCTCGGCGGAGAGTTTCATGCCGACGCGGTATTTGCTGTCGAGGAAGTAGGGGCTGAGGGTGTCGGTGTCGTTGCTGTCGGCGTGGTAGCTCTCGAACATGACGACGTCGATGAAGGGGCGGGTGGTGAAGTCGTAGGCCTCGAACTCGGGGTTGAAGAAGTGGGTGGCGCGGTTCTGAACCTGGAGTTTGTCCGGGTAGGTGGCGCGGATGGTTTGGAGGAGCTGGCGGTAACCGGGCGTGGTCCACTCGAACTGGAGGGCGGCGGTAAAACTGTTGGGCACGCAGGTGTCCATCGTGTCGATGAAGATGCCGTCGCAGCCGAGTCCGAGGCCGACGGTGGTGGTGAGGATCTCGTCGAGGCCGCTGTTGCCGTCGGCGGCGTAGGTCATGGTTTTCACGACGGCGAACCAGGCGGGGTCGCCGGCGTTGACGAAGGCTCCGGCGAACTCGGCGTTGACGTCGGGTTTCCCGTCGTAGGGCGGGTTGTCGAGGTAGTAGGAGGCGTGGCCGGTGCCGGCGGGGGACGGGAGGCCGAGGGAGGCGGAGCCGTCGGGGTTGAGCACGGAAGCGAGCGTGCCGACGGCGGGCGATGCGCCGCGCGGATCGACGTGCGGGCCGGTGCCGCCGGGGACGGGGGCGAGGGAGCCGTCGGGCGCGTAGATGCCGGGGCGGTTGTCCTCGCCGAGGGAGATGTAGCCGACGACGCGGATGTCGTCGGCGGTGCCGGGGATGTTGTCGGCGCCGTTTTGCAGGTCGGCGACCTGGGCGCGGGTCATGACGCGCGGCTCGACGATGACGAGTTTGTATCCGTTGGCCTGAACGGTGGAGAGGAGGGAGGCGTTCCAGACGCCGTAGTAAATGTAGTAGGGGTCCTGGCTGGAGAAACGCTGGAGCGGGGCGGCGGCGAAGGCGACGA
>JBDRJH010000490.1:0-3337 GCA_043815125.1 Verrucomicrobiota bacterium | reverse complement strand
TGAAGCTCCTTGGTGATGCGGCCGAGTTGGGCGATGTTGCGCGCCAGCGGGGTGTCCTGGTTGGCCGATTCGCGGGCCGACTCGGAGATCTGGCTTTGCACGATCACGAGTTCGCCGACGACGTTCATCATCGCGTCGAGTTTCTCGGTGTTCACGCGAACGGTGCTCGAGGAGCCGGCGCCGGGCCGCGCCTCCGCGACGGGCGGGGCCACCACGAGCGGCGCGGCCGACGTCGACGCGGAGGAAGCCTCGCCGTGGGACGCCGCCACCGGCGGGGCGACGGGGTCGGTCCCGGTGGGTTGAGCGAGGGCCTTGACGGTCAGGATCAGGTGGCCGACTGGCACGATGGCGTCGGGCAGGTGACCCTGCTCCAGCGCGGCGGTGATCTGGTTGACCATGATCTGCACGGCGTCGCGGCTTTGCAGGATGGCGGTGATGATGGTCGGGGTGAGCCGCAGCTGCCCGGTGCGCGCCAGATCGAGCAACGACTCGACCTCGTGGGTGAGCGTGTGCATCGGCGTCAGTTGCAGGAAACCCGAGACGCCCTTGATCGTGTGGAACGAGCGGAAGATCTGGTTGAGCGCGTCGCGGTCGTCGGGCTCCTCGTCGAGGATCAGCAGCGACGACTCGATCATCGACAGGTGGTCGATCGCCTCGGCGTGAAACTCGGTCAGCAGCTCGGCGTTTTCCTCCAGGTTGAGGTCGAGCAATTGTTCGGCGTAGCCGGTCTCGGCCGCGGCCTCCGGCGGCGGGGCCTGGTGGGTGGCCGGCGGTGCGACCGTGCCGGACCACGGCGGCGGCGGTTGGTCGAGGCGCAGCGCGTCGACCGTCTGGCCGAGCCAGCCGACGAGACGGCGCAGCGCCCCCAGCGAGTCCTCGTCGAACGGCAGGGCCGCGTCGAGCAACGCGTCGAGCCGCGCGCGCACCTCGCCCACCGGACCGGCCAGCGCGTCCTGCGAGGCGGTCACTTCGGCCAGGTCGGACAGCAGGCTGTAGGCGGGGATCAGCCCGTCGTCCCGGCCGGCCTGGGCAAGCACGGTTTCCGAGGCGAGGCGGTTGCAGGCGTCTTCGAGCGCCTGAAGGTTGAGAGAGGGAATAGGCATGGGGCGACGAGGCGGGTTTGCGTCCCTTACTTCGGCTCCGCATCGGGAAAACTTAACCGCGGGCGGCTAAAAAACAGCCCGCCCCTGCTCAAGACCGCGCCCCGTGTGCCGTAACAGGAGGCCGCCCCGTCTCCCCCGTTTCCCTCCGACAACCCGCCACACACATGACAAACTGGAGCATCAAAAACCGAATCGCCCTCGGCTTTGCCCTGCTGGTCGCCCTCACCGTCGCCATCGGCGGCTTTGCCTGTTTCCGGCTCTCCGGCATCGAGCGCCACGCCCGCACCATGGTCGACCGCAGCCTGCCCGTCACCCTTGCCCTCGGGCACATCGGCAAGAGCGTCACCGCCAACAACGCCCAGATTCTCAAGCATGTGCTCACCGAGGACGACGCGGTCATCGCCGCCATCGACGCGCTGTCCAAGCAGACCTCCGCCGGCATCACCGAGCATTACAAGGTCGTCGAGGCCAACATCTCCACCGCCGAGGAGCAGGCCATGTTCGACCAGGTCATCGCCGCCCGCAAAAACTATGTCGCCCGTCGCAACGAGACCTACGCGCTCAGCCGCGAGCATCGCGACGACGAGGCCTTCGCCCGTTTCGGCACCCACGTCGAGCCCGCCTACGCCGCCTACTCCGACAGCCTGGGCAACATGATCCGGCACTACGAACAGGAGGGCGCCGCGGCCGGCGCGCTCATCAAGTCCGACGTGCACCAGACCCTTGTCGTCACCACCGTCGCCACCGCCGCGGCCTTCCTGCTGGCGGTCCTCGCCGGGTTCGTGATCGTGCGCGGCGTCAACCGCCGCCTCGAGGCCGCCTGCGAGGTGCTTGAGAACGGCGCCGCGCAGGTCTCCTCCGCCGCGGCCCAGGTCAGCGCCTCCAGCCAGTCGCTCGCCAACGGTGCCAGCGAGCAGGCCGCCAGCCTGGAGGAGTCCAGCGCCTCCCTTGAGGAGATGGCCTCCATGACCGGGCGCAACGCCGAGAGCGCCCGCCACGCCCGCGGCCTGGCCACCGAGACCCGCGCCGCCACCGAGACCGGGGCCGGTCGCGTCGGCCAGATGCACAAGGCCATGAACGACATCAAGGCCTCCTCCGACGACATCGCCAAGATCATCAAGACCATCGACGAGATCGCCTTCCAGACCAACATCCTCGCGCTCAACGCCGCCGTCGAGGCCGCTCGCGCCGGCGAGGCCGGGGCCGGCTTCTCCGTCGTCGCCGAGGAGGTGAGAAACCTCGCCCAACGCTCCGCCACCGCCGCCCGCGACACCGCTGGCAAGATCGAGGCCGCCATCGACAAGAGCCGCCAGGGCGTCGTCATCGCCGACGACGTCTCCCAGTCACTCGCCGACATCCTCGACAAGGCCCGCCGCATGGACACCCTCATCGCCGAGATCGCCGAGGCCTCCACCGAGCAGAGCCAGGGCATCGGCCAGCTCAATCTCGCCGTCGGCCAAATGGACAAGGTCACCCAGGCCAACGCCGGCAACGCCGAGGAAACCGCCGCCGCCGCGGAGGAACTCAACGCCCAGTCCCTCACCCTGCGCGAGGCCATCGGGGAACTGCGCCGCCTCGTCGGCGGCTCCGGTCGCGGCGCCGCCGCGCCCGACCACGCCTGATTTTATCCACCGTCCGTCCATCCATCCCACGCCATGAGCACCACCACCCAGCCCAACACCGCCCACAATGCCCGCAACACCGGCAAATACCTGACCGTTGTCCTCGACAACGAGGCCTACGGCATCGCCGTGCTGAAGGTCCGCGAGATCATCCGCATGCAAAAAATCACGCCCGTGCCGCAGATGCCCGACTTCGTGAAGGGCGTCACCAACCTGCGCGGCCGTGTCATCCCCGTCGTCGACCTGCGCGTGAAGTTCGGCCTCAAGGCCGAGTTCGCCGAGCGCACCTGCATCGTCGTCGTGCAGGTCAGCCTGGCCGAGTCCGCCGTGCAGATGGGCCTCATCGTCGACAGCGTGGAGGAGGTCGTGAACCTCAACCCGGCCGACATCGAGCCCACGCCCGACTTCGGCGCGCGCATCGACATCACCTACATCCTCGGCATGGCCAAGGTGAAGGGTGTCGTGAAGACCCTGCTCGACATCGACCGCGTGGTCGCGCCGCGCACCGTCGAGGCCCTCGCCCAGGCCGCCGGCTGATCCGCCTTTGCGCTGCCTCCCTTTGCGCGCGGCTCCCCCCGTGCGCGACCCCGCAACCCCGGCCGGGCCCGTCCC
>JBDRJH010000489.1:0-3330 GCA_043815125.1 Verrucomicrobiota bacterium | reverse complement strand
AGGATGCGCACGGTGCGGCGGATCTCGTCGTCGCGGCCGATGACGGGGTCGAGCTTGCCGGTCTTGGCGAGGGCGACGAGGTCGATGCCGTATTTGGCGAGGGCGTTGTAGGTGGCCTCGGGGTTGTCGGTGGTGACGCGTTGGGTGCCGCGCAGGTCCTTGAGGGCTTTGAAGACGCGGTCGCGGGTGAGGTCGAAGGACTTGAGGTAGGCGGCGAAGGGGGCGGGCTTGGCGACCTCGACGAGGCCGAGGAAGAGGTGCTCGGTGGAGACGAACTCGTCTTTGAGTTTTTTGGCTTCGGACTCGGCGCGGGTGAAGGCGTCGTTGACGGCCTGGGTCACGAAGATTTTCGAGGTGTCGACGCTGCCGGAGACCTTGGGGAGTTTTTCGAGTTCGCGTTCGGCGGCGAGCAGGAGGGCGCTGGTGGTGAGGCCGAGTTTGTCGATGAGGGCGGGCACGATGCCGTTTTCCTGGGCGAGCAGGGCGTGCAGGAGGTGCCACGTATCCACTTCGTGGTGACCGCGCCGGCGGGCCTCGGACTGGGCCTCGGTGACGGCGGTGCGGGACATCTGGGTGAGGGTCTCGGGATTCATGATCTCCCATCCTTGCATGACGCGGACCAATGAGCGACGGCGGTTTTGCGGGGTAAACAGCCCGGGGCGTTCGTGGCCGGCGGGTCAAACTGCGCCAGCCGCCTTGGGCGGGCGAGTCAGGGCGTCACGGCAAAAAGAATGCCCGCGGCAAACACCTGAAAAAGCCAATAACATCCCCTATGCATTTGCTTTCTAGGCTAGAAGTCTGCCGCGGGCAAGGTGGTCGAAACTGGAGTGGGGTTGCTGACGTGGGGGGACGGCGTGTGCCGTAAAGCGAGTTCGAGAAAACACGAACCAAGGCGATTGTCCAGCAATTGGCATTAATCAGCCGCATATCACCCGGATGTAAAAAAACCGCCCCTTGCGAGAGCGGTAAAATGGTGGACGCCACAGGACTCGAACCTGTGACCCCATCCGTGTGAAGGATGTGCTCTAACCAACTGAGCTAGGCGTCCGGCGTGAGGGCGAGAACGTGGGGCGTGCCCGCCCGGCTGGCAATCCCGTTTTTGCAATCAAAACGACAGGCACGCGCGGGCACCCGTCATCCGGGTCTGTTGCCAATGGCCGGCGCGCCAGTCGCTCTTGTAGCCGATGTAGGCCTCGAGTTTCCAGTGACCATCCAACGTGTAGTAGGTGCCGAGAAAGGCGCGGTTTTGCGACCAGCGACGGGTGCGGTCGTCAAAGAAGAACTCGTTGTTCACGTAGGGTTGCCAACGTGTTTCGTCGGACATGGCGGGCATGGCCATGACGCGGCTGCGCCAGGTGGTCTTGTCGGCGGAGCCGTCCCAGAGCTGGATGTCGAGCTGGTTGCGCCAACCGAGTTTCCAACCGCCGACGGTGTCCTGCCAGTTCAGCGTGGGCAGGGGGTTGTAAACGTGTGTCCACGCGCCGGCGGGGGCGGCGCGGGTGCGGATGTGGCGGTAAACGGGGGCCACGCTCCAGTGCTCGCCGAGCTGATAGCTCACGCCGAGGTCGACGTAGTCTTGATAGCGGAAATCGAGGTCGTCGCGGAATTTGCTCTCAACGAGATAGACGGCGGTGAGCCGTTGGTTGATCGCCGTCTTGCCGCCGAAGCCGAGCCAGGTCTCGACGGGGTCGCCGGCACGGGCCTGGACGAGGACCAGCAGCACCAGCAGGGTGGTGACGATGGTCGGGCGGAGCAGTCCGCGGGTTGGACGAAGGGGGGAGGTGGACGGGCGTGGCGTGGTCATGACGGGTCCCCTTGGCAAGGGAGAACCGTCATCATTGCGTGCCGATACGCCGGTAAACGATGCGCCACGTGACGCATTCACGGATTAGAAGCCGGATCAATCGCCGCCATTGGCCGCGCTCACAGCCGGCGCGGGTCGAGCCAAAGTGTAACCTGATGGGTTACACTTTGGCCGGGCCGTTGAGAGTGTGGCACAGCTCGCAGGTGTGGCCGTCGCAACCGCGGGCGGTGCAGTGTTCGCGGCCGTAGAAGATGATGCGCAGGTGGAGCTTGTTCCACTCGGCCTCGGGGAAGCATTTTTTCAGGTCGGCTTCGGTGAGCTCGACGGAGGCGCCGCGCTTGGTCAGCCGCCAGCGCTGGGCGAGGCGGTGGATGTGGGTGTCGACCGGGAACGCGGGGAAGCCGAAGGCCTGGGCCATGACGACCGAGGCGGTTTTGTGGCCGACGCCGGGCAGGGCTTCGAGTTCCTCGAAGGTGCGCGGGACCTCGCCGCCGTGTTTTTCAAGGAGCAACTCGGAGAGACGGTGAATGGCCTGGGCTTTGCGCGGGGCGAGTCCGCAGGGGCGGACGTGAGCGTCGATTTCGGCGACGGTGAGTTTGACCATGTCGCGGGGGTTGTTGGCGCGGGCGAAGAGGCCGGGGGTCTGGAGGTTGACGCGTTTGTCGGTGCACTGGGCCGAGAGCAGCACGGCGACGAGCAAAGTGTAGGCGTCGGTGTGATCGAGCGGGATGGGGGTATCGGGGTAGAGCTCGGCGAGGCGTTGCCCGATGTAGGCCGCGCGGGTGGGGCGGGTGGCGAAGGGGAGGGGGGACGGCATGGTCGGGATGGAGACCAAGCTTCGGCGGCGGGCGGCGTCAATGGCCGGAGTTGGCCGCGAGAGTGGAGGGGACTTGGTCCGGCATGGTTTCGATGAGCGTGCGGATGATGGGGGCAATGCCGGTGGGGCTGGTGGGGGGAAAGAAGACGAGGCTGGCGCGGTCGTTGTCGCCAAGCTTGAAGGTGTGGCGTCCGCTGATGACCCAGCCGTTGTTGTCCTGTGCGGCGAGGCGGAGTTCGACGGTGCCTTTGGCGGGGACTTTGCCGCCGATGCCGTGGGGCACATCCAAGATTTTGTCGCCGAGCTGGGCTTTGTATTCGCGGCCGCTGGCGTTGATGACGGCGGCGTAGCCGGCGGGGAGGGTGCGGGGGCTGTCGTCCACCACGTAGATGCGGAGTTTCGGTTCGCCGGGCGGAGAGTTGCGCACGGGGATAAAGAGTAGCAGGGCTCGGCTGAGGCCTGGCGGGATGTCGGCGATGGCGACGGGAGCGGGCAGGGGCGGGGGCTGGCGGGGATTGGCGGTGCGGGCGTCGTGCCAGGCGGTGAGTTCGGCGGCTTTGTAGATCGGGAGCCGGTTGCCTCCCTTGAAGGTATAGATCGGCGAGCGGGTGTTACCAAAGAACTCCAGGGATTGGGGCGGGCTTTTGGCGTCGGGCAGGAATTGCAGGTCCTTTTGGCGGAGGCGGGCAAAGGTGGTGAACTGCAACGT
>JBDRJH010000488.1:0-4231 GCA_043815125.1 Verrucomicrobiota bacterium | reverse complement strand
AGCGGAGGCAAGGCCAAGATGGAAAAGGCGATGTTCGGCGCGGGATGCTTCTGGGGCGTCGAGGCGGCGTTCCGGCAGGTGAAAGGCGTGGTCGACACGGCGGCGGGATACTCGGGCGGCACGCTCGAGAAGCCGACGTACAGGGACGTCTGCGGCCGCAAGACCGGGCATGCCGAAGTGGTCGAGGTCACGTTCGATCCGGCCGTCGTCACATATGACGAACTGCTCGACGTGTTCTGGAAATGCCACAATCCCACGCAGGTGAACGGGCAGGGCCCGGACGTCGGCGCGCAGTACCGGTCGGCCGTTTTTTACCACACGCCCGAGCAGCAGGCGGCGGCCGTTGCGTCGAAGGAGAAGCTCGAGAAGTCCGGCATTCACAAGAAGCCGATCGCGACCGAGATCACGCCGGCCTCGACGTTCTGGCGCGCCGAGGAGTACCATCAGCGCTACCTCGAGAAGCAGGGCGGCGGTGCGTGTCACATTCCGACTGACGAATGACGGCTTCAGTTCCGAGTTCGGAGTCCAGTGTTCAGAGTTGCGAAACTGTCACGCATCTGGAAACTGAGCTGCGGCGCGGATTCATCCGCATCCTTCCGTTCGCTGTTGTGGACCTTTTTCAGCCAGTGGCGAATACAGACGGATATGGGCAGTACGGCAAACACCGTCGCAAGGGTGGCAACAACATTCACCGACACCCGACGGTCCTCACCACTGCGGAGCCCCAGAAGGCGTCCTGCGTGCCAATAGCAAAGCGCCCCAAGGACGACGCACATCACGAAAGATAGCGCGAGGAGGATTTCCGGCACGAAACGTTTACTGGCGAGCTTCATGCTTCTGCAGCATCCTTTCCTGTGTTCGGCACGGCACGCTTCAGTTGGCGGGCGCAGACGGACGCGAAGCGGCCGGCTGTGCACGCTCAACTGGAAGCGGCGGTTCGGGACACTATTCTCCGCATCGAACGCCGATGATGCGGTTCTCGTCCACAGGAATGGTCTCTGGACTTTCCAAGCCCCCTGAGCCTATCGGTGTGTGCGTCAGCCTCAGATGGATCTCCGCGCTTTGCGAAGCAGGCGACGTGACAAAGCGGTGCTTGTAGCCCCACCACGCGCCGCTGCCAAAGTACCCCGAATACGGCGTGAAGAGGCGCTCATGGAGAACGCCCTTGCCGAGGCACAAGACCTGAAGCGATTCGGAGCGTACGCTGGTGCCTTTGCCCATGCCGCTGACCAGAACATACTCCACCTCCCCATCACCATCCAAGTCGATCACGTCGAGGCGAAACCGTCCGTAGGATGTCACAAATGTATGCGATGCCAGTTCGGCGTCTTTGGATGACCGGATATGGATTGCCAGGTGATCTCCCGCGAAGCCAGCGTCCCCTTCCCTGGGAGTTTCATCGGTGACAACAACTCGAAGCGTGTTGTGACTCTTAGATGGAACTGTCACAGGCGTGCCGATCTCTGTGATGGTTGCTGCAGGGCGCACCGCAACTGGAGCCCCATGAGGGGCTCGGCAACCGACGAGGCCCATACACACCACGCAGAAAGCTCTGGTTGCCTTCATCTTCTTTTCCCGAACGGTGCTCTTAAGCGGCGCGGTCCTCCGCGTCGGCTGGAAGAGCTGGTTGGATGTTTCCCTGTTTGTTCGAGCAGCAACCTCACCTCGTCGGGGTTAGGATCTATGGCCATCCGCGCCCTTACGAAAGGCGTGGCGATCCTCCCGTGGCGGATCAACATCTCGCGGGCACATGGGGCTGCCTCGTTGTCTGTTGCGTCGTAGGACAGGGCGATATCCAGCACCAAATTGATCTTCTCGCTAGAGTCAAGCGGCTCCATGCGCTTGAGCAACCTGAGCATTTCGGCCTTGTTCTCCTTCGTATCTATGGGTTCGGCACCGGGCCCAATGAAGTAGCTGTGGAGGCACCATCTCAATCTGACGACATCTGAATTGGACTTCAGCGCATCCTGATAAGGCCTTCTACATCCCCAGAACACCACCGTGCATACGGCAAACAACCCTACGACTTGCATGCGTGACATCAGATTATTCCCCAACATCCAACTACATCTCATATAGTTTCTACATAACACCTTTGCATAGCTGTCGGGTGGGCCTAAGATGCACGCCCGCTACTGGTGCGCCCGGGCGCCTCCTTCCTGATATCGTCGGTGACGATTCAATAGCGTGCCCTCCAGCGGCTCGATGAGCAGCTAGCAGCTTGCTGACGGTCTGCTTCACCCGAATGTTATGAGTCACCGTCCATTTCTGACAAGACAAAACAGATCAGAAAAGCGGTGCTCACGGAATGTGTCAGGAGCCCAGCCTCTACCGCCCGCGCTATCATATGGGAATCCACGAGACCATGGCGACGTGTCGCCGTCCGCTGCGCCTGCGTTCTTCGGCGGTCGGAAAGTCTTTCGCTCCGAGCGTGGACCAGGCTCATGCCGGCAAGTTCCTCGGCGTCCACCCAAATGTGTTTGCAGGCGGAGCAGCTATCGATCATGATGTGCTTGTCGCCCATGTAAGCATAGTGTTCCATGGTGGCAGTGCAGCGTGGACACAACAATCCGCCTCCCTTGTCCAAGATGGTTTCAATGGGATAATCTAAGGGAATGGTGTCACGCATGTCCTTGCTCAACGCCTTCAGCAGCGAGAGAAGGGATCGTTGCAGGAAGAAGGCGCCATTGCATGCAGGGCACTTGCACAAGGGTTCGCCGTGAAATGCCCCTACGTCCAGTACGGCGCCGTCTCGCGGGCACCGTAATCGTGACCCATTCATCCCGGCCCTCATAACGGGCGACTGTCCCAATGCCGATGCTATAAGCACAACATATTGTGGGAGCGTGGGTTATAACCTCTTGATATAAGACATTGCACCTGCCACGATGGGGGTGTACGAAAAACACTCTCATTCTGTTGGAGGTGCAATGTCATGAGTAATGTAGCTCGACCGGACGACGGTGTCCATTCTTTTTTCACGAGGCGTGCGGAGCGGATCGCGGAGGCGCTGGCGACGCCGGAGTTGCTGAAGAGGCTGCGGAGGTTTTTTGCTCCGGGTCACCGCGAGCGCCGGTTCACGCTGGCGACGATGTTGTGGCTGGGAATGTTCGCTGCGGCGAACGCGGGGATGCGGTCGATGGAGTCGATCCTGGCGGCGGCATGTGCGGCGGTGGAGGGTGCGGCGTGTTTGCCGTTGCGTGCGGGTACGCTGACGCAGTCGGGTTGGTCGCGGGCGAAGGAGCGGATGTCGCTCGGGCTGCTTCGACGAGCGTGGCGCCATTGGCTCGGAGTCGCACGTGACTGTGCAGGCGAGTGTGCCGTGTTCCACGGGATCCGGTTGATGGCGCTGGACAAGAAAACGATTCAGGTTCCGGAGGCGCTGTGGCGGGTGTTTCGTTCTCACCGCGGGTGTCGCGGGGACGGGCCGGCTCAGGCGGAGTTGATGGTCGCGTATGACGTGTGCGTGCGGGTGCCGGTGGAAATGACGCTGGGGGCGGTCCGCGCGGACGAGCGCGTTTTGGCGTCTCGCCTGCTCAGAAGGCTTCCAGAGCCGTCGTTGCTGCTGATCGACAGCGGGTTCTACAGCATCGGCTTCTTCACCGACGTGCGGCGTACGGGCCACGAGTTCCTCACGCGGATGCGGGGGAACGGCAAGCCGAAACTGATCCGCGAGCTTGGCGCGAACGACGGCCTGTATGAGATTCGCGCGAGCAAACAATATTGGAAGAAACAGCATTCGCGCATTCCGGAACCAATGCTCGTTCGCATCGTCACGGTCCAGTGGCCCGGGTTCCGGCCGGTGCGGCTCGTCACGTCGCTGCTCGATCCCGAGGCGTTCCCGCGTGCCGAACTCATCGAACTTTATCATCGCCGCTGGCACGTCGAGACATTCTTTCGCGAGCTCGCAAGCGACGTCCAGTTCGAGCACTGGCACACGCGAACGCTCAAGGGTCTCTACGTCGAACTCCTCTTCCATATGATCTACGTCAGTGCGGCGCGTGCGCACATGGCCGAAGCCGCAGCGGCCCCGAAACTCCTGCCCGGGGATCTGAGCTTCGCGCGCGGAGCCGACGCCTGCATGCGAACGTGGTGCCGACTCGGCAAAGCCCCGCCCGACGCGCTTCGCCCGCTGCAAAGCGAACTCACCCGGCACCTCGCAAAGCTCAAAATCGACGTTCGTCCAGGCCGGCAGTTTGAGCGCGACACACAGAAACGCCGGCTTCAATCA
>JBDRJH010000487.1:0-2983 GCA_043815125.1 Verrucomicrobiota bacterium | reverse complement strand
GTGTTTCTCGGGGTAGCCACCGACGCCGAGACAGAAGTCCGGATGACGCGTCTTGAGCAACGTCACCAGTTCGTTGGCGTAGCGCAGGCCGTCGGCCGCGGGCGTGAAGGTGCTCTCTCCCTTGGGCGGGTCGCCGCGCAGGGTCATGATGTTTCTAAAACCATCGCCGTGGATCTGGTCGGCCAGCGTGGTGAGTTCGTCGCGGCTGTGGCCGACGCAGGTCAGATGCGGCATGACGGTGAAGCCAAACTCGTCCTTCAACATGCGGCTGACCTGCGCGGTGCGCTCGCGGGTGGTGCCGCCCGCGCCGTAGGTGACTGACACAAAGTCCCACTCGATCTTGCGCAACGCGGCGGCGGCTTGACGCAACGAGTCCACGCCGGCGTCATCCTTGGGCGGGAAAAACTCCAGCGAACGCAAGGGACGTTGCTCGGCAAACAGGTCGGAGATGGGACGGTCGGCTTTCATTTACGCATCAACGTATTTGGATTTGTTGATGCGAGTAAAGCGCGGAGTTGTGGCCGGCGGCAAGGCAGGGCGGGACCGCTGGGCCCGCCGGATTGAACCTCCGTTTACCATTGGTGACGCGCGGCGGGTTCAGCGGTCCCTCCCTACCTTGTTCAGGGCGCCTCGAACAGCGCGGCGCGGTCGGCGGGCAGGCCGGTGAAGGTGAACTCGCCCACCTGAAAAGCGCGGCGTTCCATCAAGACGTTGATCGCTGCGTTGGTTTCGGACGAGCTGACCAAGGCAAACACCGGACCGGCGGCGGGCGCGGGTGTCTCGTTGGCGGCATCAGCATCTTTGTCGTCGGCTTTTTCCGGTGCGGGCGGGGCGGGGCGCCGGCCGAGCGCGATGGTCAGGGTCTGGTCGTCGAAGGTGGTGAGCTTGACGGTGCGGGCATGTTCACGGGCGGCCACGGCTTCCTCCGCGTCGGGCGCGGCGGTGTCGGTGAAGCGCAGGCCGGTGAGCGTGTTGAGCAGCGAGGTGACGGCGGCGGTTTTTAACGTTTCGCCTTCGGCGGCGTCGGGGCTGGTGAAGTCGGCGTCGACCGTTTCGCGCGTGGCGGTGACGGTCGAGCCGTCGGGCAGGCCGATCTCCACGCGGGCGACATCGGCGGGCTTGAGCGCGACGAGCGCGGAGTCGGCCCAGTTCTTGGCGACGGGGTCGATCCAGGTGTTGAGCCGCGCGAGGTAGGCGGCGGGCGCGCCGTCGAAACGCAGGAAGCGGCCGCCGGAGTCGGCGGTCTTGCCGAGATCGACGGCCCAGAGCGCCGTGCCGTTTGTATCGATAAATTCGATACGAGTCTGGCCGAAGCCGAGGCGCTCGATTTTTGCCGGACTGGCGGTGACGAAGCGGTCGACCTTGGCGTCGAGCAGGGCGCGGGTGAGGGTGGCGAGCTTGGTGAAGTCGGCGGGCAGGTCGTGGTAGTTGGCGACGATCCAGCCGGCGTCATCGCCGGCGGCGCGCGCGAGGGTGACGGTGCGGCCGTCGTCGGTGATGGTGACGCGGGCGGCGTCGGCGAGCGTTTCGGCACCGGCCAGCGACCGGCCGACGCGCGGGTCGCGGTCGGCGGGGTTGGCGGCGGGGCGGTCGAGGAACCAGACGAGGGCCGAGGCGGCGATGAGCAGGGCGACGATCAGGGTGAGGTTGCGGAGCTTCATGGCGGTGAGTGTCGGAGGTGCGATCAGGCGGCGGCGGGGCGGCGACGATGCGAGCGGAACCAGAGGCCGAAGCCACCGACGAACACGACGGGCACGATCAGGTTGGCGGCGAGCAGAGCGTTTTCGAGGCGATCAATGTCCTCGCGCAGGGAGCGGCGGATGTCGCGGCGTTCGCGGCGCATGGCGGCCTCCTGTTCGCGGAAGTCGTCGATGGTCTTTTGCATTTCGGGCGTGGCCACGAGGCGGCCGTTTTCGGAGGACTTGGACTGGAGTTCGGAGAGCTTGGACTGCACTTGGAGCAGGCGTTGTTCGAGGGCGTCGAGCTGCGATTGGTAACGCTGCTGGGCGGCGACCTCCATGGCGCGCACGACGGTGAAGGGGCGTTGCGAGCTGGTCTTGCCGCGCAGCGAGACGAGGTCGGTGGAGCCGGCGAGGGCGTCGAGGGTGTTGCCGGCGAAGGCGAGGTTGTCGTTGAGCGGTTCGACGAACCGGTTGCCGAGGAAGTTGCCGCGGCGGACGCTGTAGTCGTCGAGCAACCAGTCGGTGTCGGCCACGAGCACGAGGGTGCCGCGGCCGTCTTTGAGCGCGGGCTTGGCGTCGGGGGCGGACGTGGCGGCCTGGTCGTCGGCGGCGGGCTTGGGTGCGCCGTCGGGGAAGGCGGAGGCGAAGCTGCCGGTGATGAGCGCGGCCATGGTTTGCCGGCCGGAACCGACGAGCTGCGAGGCGAGGGCGTCGGGTTCGGCGAATTGCAGCGTGTAGTTGGGCGTGGTGCCGCCCTGGTCGGTGGTCTCGACGAGCGGGGTGAAGGTGCGGCCCTCGCGCGGGGCGACGGTGAAGGTGCCGCCCTCGATGAAGAGCAGGGAGTTGAGCTGGGCGGTGACGGGAGCGTCCGGCGCGAGATCATTGGCGGTGAAGGAGAGCCAGACAGGCATGCGGGCGATGCCGCGTCCGGTGTTGACGGGCGTGGCGAGGTTGGGATCGCCGACGACTTGCTGCGGGTCGTAGGTGACGCCCCAGCCCTTGAGCAGCGCGGGCAGGTCGCTGGTGAGATTGGGCGTCATGCCGCCGAACATGGCCTGCTGGCCGGCCTGGGCGCGGAAGTGGGCGGAGGCCGGATCGACGGCGATGAACACCGCGCGATCGGCGAGCAGGAATTGGTCGATGGCGAATTGCAGCGGCTGGTTGAGGCCCTGCGGATGGATGATCGCGAGGGCGTCGAGGTCGGCCGGCAGCTCGGTGGCGGAGGACTCGATGGGGACGATGTCGTAGGTTTGTTCCCATTGGGAGACGACGAGCTGGCCGGGTTGCGGGCGGCCGCCGCC
>JBDRJH010000486.1:0-2517 GCA_043815125.1 Verrucomicrobiota bacterium | reverse complement strand
GCATCCACGCCGACGAGGTTTTGACCTCGAGTACGCCGACCGTCGCATCGCCGTCGTGGACGATGAAGTCGGGCGAACCGCACAACCACTGCTCTGCGCTACGGACGAACGGCGCCGGCTGGACGGTGAAGTCCTCCCGCCTCGCCCACTCCTCAGCGACGACGGGCTCCAGCAGCCGCCCCCACCGCATCGCCTCGGTCTCGTCGATGCCGCCCGACTGCCCGGTCTTCTCAGCCCACACGGCGAACTCGCCGCCCCAGCCCGGCGGGGCGAGGCCGAGGATTCTGGGCACGTCGGTGCCGCCGAGGCCGGACCGGCGCTGCTCGAGCCAGCGGGCGCGCTCGTCAGGCGTCATGGCCGCGCCCTGCCCGGTAGACCGGTTCGCCGTACTGTTCGGCCATGGTGATTTCGACCTCGAGTTCTATCGCGAGCAACCCCAGCATCGCGTCTACCTCGCCGGCGAGGGCGCCGCTGATGTCCTCTATTGGCGTGCGGTTGAAGCGCGCCATGGTCAGCCGTGCGCGCTCGAGCAGTTGGCGTCTGCGTTCCAGGGTCGTCATGGCACGCCCACCTTCTGCCCGGTGCACGGGCAGCACGGGTCGCTGCACCGGCACTGGTCGACGTGAACGCCGCAGTCGGGGCACTCCTCGTCGACGACTTCGCCGCCGCAATCGGGGCAGCCGCCGTCCCGGTCGTCGCTGTCGTAGTCCGGGCCGTCGTCCGGCAGCCCGTAGTCGTCGTCGCAGCGCATCATGTCGTGTCTCCTTTTCCGATCCGTCGCCGCAGGCCAGCCCAGCCGATGCGACGGTTGATGATGGCGCGGCCGAGCTGCGCCCATCGCGCTTCATCGTCGCGATCGATGGCGTCGGCCAGCTCGCGGTAGAGCGCGGCGAGTGCTCGCCGCGTGTGCGCCTCGGCGCTGACCGCTCGCTCCTGGTCGTCCATGCGCACCTCTCCTGTCGCCGTCAGAGCAGCGCTGAATCGCCTACGCCGCGTCGTCGAACAGCGCGACGACAGACGTTCCGAGCGCCTCGGCTATCTGCTCGAGCCGCTCGGCCGTCCAGCCGTCGCCTCTCTCCAGACGACGCAGCGTCCATACGGAGAGTCCAGCCGCTTTCGCCACTTCCTGGGCCGTCTTGCCGAGGAGGTGGCGACGTGCTCGAACCTGCCGTCCCACTTGCTGGTCTCGATTCATGTGGCCAGCGTACTCCGCCGCGAAGGGCGCGTCAACGAAAAGGACGCAAGCGCGACTTTTTGTTGACGGCCACCGGGCGTCCGGGTATCGTCGACCTCGTGAGCACAAGCCCGACCAAGGAGCGAACCCGGCTGGAAAGAGCCGGTCTGCTGACGCCCGGCATGGCCGCCGTTCTGCGCCGGCTCGAAGCCCGGCAGCAGCCGCCCGAACCGGCGCCGGCACCCGAGCCCGAGCCGCCAGCCGAGGGCACGCGCACCAAGTCGCTCCTGCGCGGCGCGTCGCCCTTCGACCCGGACTGGCTCGAGCACGCACGCGAGGACCTGGCCGCGGTAGACGCCCGGCTGGCCCGGCGCGAGCTGGCGGCCGTCCGGGAAACGGCGGACCGCATCGAGCTTGAGGTGGCCCGCGTCGTGATTCGGCTCCGGCGCGGCGTCGAGGCGGCAGAGCGGGGCTATCGCCCGGCGCGCGAGCTGCTGGCGCGGTTGCGTCGGGCGTTGCGGCGCACCACTATAGAGGTGGCCGCGCGCCGGCCTTGCCCCCTGGCCGCGGTTGTCCCCAGCCTGGCCGGACCCGACGGGGACCGGGGCGCCCACGCTGGCCAGGCCCTTGTTTCTGCGGCGTCTACCACGGTGGACGCCGGCGCTGCGTCGTATGCCCAGGCGCTTAGCGGCCCGCAGGTCGAGGCCAAGGCCAAAGAGGCCGCCTGCATAGCCGGCGACGCACGGACCGCGTCCGCCTTTCGCGATGACGGGCGCGGAGACCGTCGTCGGCCGAGACCGCAGGCACACCTCGCTGCTGTCGCCGGCCTCGCAGCGCTTTTTCTATGGGGGCGCCGGACGCCAGTCCACTCACAGCGCCCTCGGCCCCGGCGTGCGTTGCCGTCTCCGTCCCGCGCCGGGGCCACTTTTCTTCGCGCCGAGCACCCGATTCGCTGCGGGGCGGGGCCGCCGTGTGGGACCGAAGCTTTCGGGTTTTACAACTGGCCGCGCGCTTGGGCGCGCATACGAAGGGACAAACATGAAAGACAAAATCGAAATTGACGGCGTCGAGTACGTCAGCATGGCTTCCATCGCGCGGGCCATTCCGGCCGGCACCCGTGCCGTGGTCGTGGTCGACCGCGGCTGGATCTTCGCCGGCGACGTGACCGAAGAGAACGGCCGAATCTATCTCGACCGCGCCGTGTGGGTATTCCGCTGGGAACGTATCGGCTTCGCGGCGGCACTGGATAACCCAACCGCCGATGGCGTGGACATCCGGCCCGTGTCTCACCGGGTCGACATCCCGGCCGCGTCCGAGGTCTACCGCGTGCCGGTGCGCGACGA
>JBDRJH010000485.1:0-7566 GCA_043815125.1 Verrucomicrobiota bacterium | reverse complement strand
GGTGTTAACATTGGTGGCTGGCGCGGGGGGGCCCGCTCCTGGGCCGGGCGCGGCGCCGGCGCTGCCGAACAATTCGTCCCCCTCGGGACGGTTGCGTCTGAAGATGAAGCGGTTGACCGAGTCGAAGGTGGTGCGCTTTTTCACGACGGTCTTCGGTGCGGCGTCCTGCGCCTCGCCGAGGCTGTTCTGGTAACGCTGCGCCATCGAGGTGCGATAGATGTCGTCGCCGGTGCGGAAACGGTCGGACCGCTGGCCGTCGTAGCGGCTGGGGTCGTAGTCGAGCCGCTCGTAGGTCTTCAGCTCCGGCTCGATCAGTGTCTTTTCCCTGGACTCCTGAAGGTCGATGTCGGCCCGCCGGTCGCCGACCGGCGCGTCGGGCTGGTCGAGCAACTCGCCGCGGTCAAAACGCCGATCCTGCACCCCGTCGGCGCGCTCCATGGGCCGCACCTCGGGGTCGAGCGCCTGCTCCTCGGTGGAGACCCGGCTGCGCTTGGAGGCGTCGATACGCGCGGCGGGATCGCGCGCCAACACCGGCACGACGCATCCGAGGGAGAAAACGACGGCCAACGCAGGGGCAAGCGCACGTTGTTTTGGCATAAAGGACATCAGGCTTTTGCAAGGGGTTGGCGGCAAGTCTTTTTATGCCCGCCTAGGCCGGAAGCCGGCAGAAAAATCACTCCGGCTCGGCGGTGCCTTCGACAACCCAGCCGCGCGCCTCGGGCACTTGGTCAAAAAACGCGTGCAGCGTGGCCGAGAGGTGCTCGGCGTAGCGGTAGTGGGCGCCCATGCCGGTGCGCAACTCGGCCTCGTAGATAAACTTGTCCGCGTGCGTGCTGTGCTCGAAGGGCGTCTGCGCGCCGAGCAACAGCGAGTAGACGTAGGCGGGCGAGCCGCGCTCCATCAACTCGCGGGTGAGCGCGGCCTGATCGTCGAGCAACGGCTGGTGGCCGGCGTGCGGGATCTCGGGCGGCAGGTAGAAGCCGGCCTGGATGAGCGGCGTGTAGCGGTGACCGGTGCGGTGGCGGTTGAGGTCGCGCAACTCGGCGATCGCCAGGTTGTTCCAGGCAAAGGCCACGCGCATCCGCCGGGTGGCGGTGCCCTGCAGGCCGTAGCGGTTGCCACGATGCCGGAGAGCCTCGGCGACGGGTTGCTCCTCGGCGAGGAAGGGCGGGACGGCGCGGTCGACATGCACCCAGACTTCGTCGGCCAACGGTGCCGTCGAAAGACGTTGCAGGCCGAGGCGCAGCGAGGCGGCGTGCTCCTGGTTGGCCTGGGCCTCGCAGGAGGCCTCGGCAAAGCTGTGCCGGAGCAAACGCGGGGATTGTTTGACCAACTCGGAACGGATGAGGTCGGCCGCCGCGCGGGCCTCCGGCTGCGGCAGCGAGGCAAGCTGCTTGATGGTCTGGGCCCACATGCGCGAGGTCTGCACGAGGCCGACGTTGGTGCGCGTGGCCAGCGGGATGAAGTAGCGGGCGCGGTCGAGCGCGTAGTTCTTGCGCAGACGGGTGACCACGGCGGGCTTGGCGTTGGCCGGCAATCGCACGCGGCCGGGCTCGGCGGTGGCGAGCGCGTCGAGACGGGCATACTCGGCGTGGTAGGCGGCGAAGGCCCGGGCCATCAACGCCTGCCAGCGCGGCGCCAGATCGTCGGGCACGCCGAGCGCGGACGGCGCGGGCAGATTGGCCGCGTCCATCGTGATGTAGCGGGTCGACGACTCCTGGCCATCGGCCATCTGGGCGATTTCAAAGAGCTTGTAGGCAAGCCACATCGACACGTCGTCGAGCGCGATGGCCAGACCGCCGGTCAGGCCGCCGATGGACGCGTGCCCGTAGTCGACGAACTTGAGGATGCGGTCGATGGACGCGTCGGGGTCCGCCGGGTCGACTTTTTCGAGGATGGCATGGATGCCGTCGTTGGAACGCGAATAGCGGGCCAGCACCGAGGCCAGGAGCTCGGGGGTGACCTTGGGCAGGTCGGCGGCGGAGGGAGGGGGAACAAGGGCGAGGCCGGTGATTCGCATAGCGCGGGTAGTTGCTCGCACGCGCACGGCGACGGAGCAAAGGGAAAAGCACGCGTCACCGGCAGGGCGGCCACTCCGCTGGCCGCCGAACACGTCGTCAGGGCGGTCCCGCCCCCCGCCTCAACCCGAGCGCGCCTGCCGGGCCCGCGCACGGTGATCCTCGATCTGCCGCCGCAGCTCCACATGGGGCGGCCAGAACAAATACCGGTCCGAGGCGACCTCCGCGCTGTAGTCCGCCAGCAACTCCTCGGGAGGATTGCGCATGTCCAGCAGACGCGTGATCAGCGGCGCCGCCTCCTCCACCCGGCCCAGTTCGAGCAACCGGTGCAAATAGGCCACCAACACCGGCTGGTTCAACGGATCCAGCTCCACGCCATGAGCCAGGATGCGCTCGGCCTCGACCGGCTGGCCGACCCGCTCCAAGTGCCCCGCCAACATTAAGAGCACCGGCACCGGCACGCGGTTGGTTTCACGCAAGGGCCGGAGCAACGGCTCGGCCGCCACCGGCTGACGCGCGCCATACAGGGCGACCGCCCGCAACCCGTCGAGGATGATGCGCTCGCGCTCCGCCCGCCCCGCCCCTCCCTCCTCCGCCAGCCGCACCGCCAGCGCGTCGGCCTCGGCATGGGCCCCCTTGGTCAACAACGCCGTGACCCAATGAAATGCCACATCCGCCGGCAACTCGCCCAGCGCCCGGCAACGCGCCGCCACGCGCGCGACCAAGTCCGCGTCGCCGCGGGCGGCGGCCCGCTCGGCCAGCCGGACCAACGCCGGCACATCCTCGGCGAACACCGCCAGAAACTCCTCCTCCGCGCGGACCCGCGCCGCCTCGTCGCCGGACCGCACGCACGCCTCGATCTGATCGAGGTAGGCCTCGGGCTGGTCCGGCAGCGCGATTTGCCGCAGCAGACTGATCCGACGCACATCCGCCCAACGCCCCTCCTCGCCAAGGTAGTGGATCAACGTGCGGTGGATTTCCTGATCGGTCGGCACTCGTTGGGACAACAGCTCGACCTGCCGGATCGCGTCGTCCCGGTCGCCCCGGTCCCACGCCACGCGCGCCGCCACAAAATGCCCCTCCGGCGTGCCCGTCAGCCCCGTTTCCCGCAACGTCGCCAGCGCCTCCACATGCCGGCCCCGGTTAAAATACGCGTAGGCCAGCGCCGTGTTGGCCATGCGATGCAAGGGCGTGCCCGGCTGCAATTCGCCGCGCATCCCGGACACGAACGCGATGACCGTGGCATCCGCCTGCTGATTAAAAAAATACCCCAGCACCGTGCGCAGGTAGTCCAACTCCGCGCCCGGCTGCTCCAGCCCCTTCAGCAAAACCTCGGACGCCGCGTCAGGTCGCCCCGCCATCAGGAAAATGCGGGCCACCAGCAGACGCGCCTCCTGGTGTTCGGGCACGTCGACCAAACCCGCCCGCAGCGACGAAAACGCCGCCCGCCACTCCTGCGCCTCGGCCTGGGCCAGCCCCTGCCGGATCAGAAACTCGCCCTTCGCCCGCCGATACTGCTGCAAATCCACCGGCAACAGGAGCACCTGCGAATAACGCACCTCGGTAAAACCCCGACGATACTTCACAAACCCGTATATGCCGCCCGCCAAAGCCAGCCAGCCCAAACCTGCCAACACCACCAGCCACACCGCCAGACGCCCCCAGAAAACCCGCACACAAGTCGCCTGCTCCGTCTTTTCGATCCGATAGGGCGACAGCCCACCCAACCCGAGAAACGTGGAAACCTCCACCACATCGGGAGAGTGTTTGGAGGCATCGAGACTGCGCTGGGAAGACGGGGTGTTCACAAACGGCGAAAAAATGAATCAGAGAAAAAAAAAGCCTGCCCCGAAGGGCAGGCAATGAAGGAAACGAATCTGCTGCGCGAAACCCGCGAATCAGGCGCGCTGCCGACGACGGCAACCCACCATCCCGATGGCCGCCGCACCAAAGAGCAGAGCGAAAGAGGAGGGCTCGGGGATGGCGCCAACAGTGAGACTTGCGATAGTATTGGAATCAGCAACCACACCAGAGGGGTCCAAACTACTAGTGATCAGTGAGTATGAGCCAGTTGCTCCATCCGCAGGTATTAGCCAAGCCGCATCGGAATAAAAACCGTAGCTGTCGCCTGAAGAAGGGCTTAATGAACCAAAATTCAGTTCATCAAACCAATAAAGTCCAATCTGCTGACCAGTAACAACAGAAGCGTTTAGGCTGAGCCCGTTTAGAACAACACTAAAGGAACCTAAACCCGCCACCTCTGTATCTACAGTCCAACTACCAAGGACATACTCGTCACCAGAAACAAATGATCCATCAACAGGCCCTGAAAAAGTATTTGTAGCAGAAGTTACTGCATAAATCAAACGTCCCTCCTGGAGGGGACTAGACGTGTCCGCGCCATAAAGATAGCCGCCGTCAAATGCCAATGTAAACTCAGCCTTCAAGCAGGGAACAACAAATAGCGCTGACACTAAACATGTCGAAGCAGTAAAGAACGTATTAATTTTCATAGTAAATTCTAGTAACATTCAAAGAGACAGTGGAGGAATCACCCAGTCTTCAACATCATTGACCGTAGCTTTCTGCTTGCGAATAACAAGCGCTGCACCAGCGGGTATTAGTGTTTCGTTCTGATTCACACCAACGTTACCAGCACGGCGCCAAAAACCATTAAAAAAATAGATACTAGTTGCAGAGCGATTCTTTACGGCCGTAGAGGAATCATATACCAAAAGTTCGTCACCACGCCCCGACGAGAAGTTGTTCGTGCTAGGAACAAACACATCATCCAATCCTAATTCACCGAGTTTCATTTCCACGGGACGAATCATGGAGACTGGATTGTCGGTCTGGGAGGATGCATATTTTGCAATAGATACAACAAATGGATGTGCATCAACCTCACCAACTGTCGTTAAGTCCGTCGAGTCTGAACCATTGTTATTGCGGATAGTGAAATAAGTGTCCGGAGGAACGATTACATCGTCACGATTTGGAGCAACGTTGCCAGCCATACGCCAGTAGGAGTTGAAGTAATAAATCACCGATGTGCTTTTATTTATCCCCGCTCCAACAACATTAGGAAATAGTATTTCGGTCCGCCGGCCAGCCCCAAAATTATTCGTGGAAGCGATAAATGATTTACCAGCATCAACAGCAGGAAAGAGTGTGCCCAGTGTCCAATATGGCCGAATAACAACACTGTCCCCTTGGGCCAATCCAGAGATAATGTCGTCTTCAAACTCTAAGGTAACTGCGGAACCATTGTTAGCGATTACCGTAGAATAATGCCCTGCTTTCTCTCCGGATATAACATGTAGATAATACGTGTTTGATTGAACACCAACTTGATACTGTAGGTCGCCATCTGCAAAACTAAAGCCACTCAGTGTCAGGTTATTTCCCTCGATGTTAGTCACAGTCCCCTGATACACGCTCGGACGCACGAGAGTTGTCGTTAGCAACGTATCTGAATTAGCCAACGCTTCCATACTCACCGCCCCCACCGGAGTGGTCGTGACGGACTGGGCTGAAAGAGGGGTAAGCGCGACCGTCAAAAGTGCTGCGGCTAGGGAGTAACGAAGCTTTGGTTGCATGACGAACTCCGACCGATACCGAAAAGATTTTGCAGGTCAATTTGATTTCCTGCGGAGACCGTCCGCTTTTTTTGGGGACGGTCGGCCACGCTTGTCCGCGTCGGGCAACGCCGCCCGGCACGACCCGCATGGCCGGGAAACCGCCCTCCCCCTGCGCTCCTGGGTTTGCCGTGCACACCGACCCCGGGCAATGCGGCCGGCGACGGCCCCGTCAGCCCTGCACGCGCCTCGTCGCTCAGGCTACGCCGTGCCGCCCGCCCGATCCGCCAAACCCGTGAGGTCGCCCGCTTCAAAGCGGCGCAGGTTGGCCAAAAAATGGTCGACCATCGCCTCGTCCTGATCGCGGCGGCCGCCGGCCGAGTGCGGAGTGATCCAGCAGTTGGGCAGGTCCCAGAGGCGGTCGTGCGGGTGCAGCGGCTCCTCGGGAAACACGTCCAGATAGGCGGCGTCCAGCCGGCCCGACTCGAGCGCCTCGGCCAGCGCGCGGTGGTCGACGGTGGTGCCGCGACCGATGTTGTAGAAGCGCGCGCCGGGCTTGCAGGCGGCGAGGCGGCGGGCGTTGACGTAGTTGCGCGTGGCCTCGTTGTCGGGCAGCAGGTTGACCACGTGGTCCGCCTCGCCGAGCACGCTGGTCACCCGGTCCTCGCCGATGACGTGCACCCCGGGCTCGCTGTAGGCGCGCCTCCGCACGGCGAACACCTTCATGCCGAAGGGGCGCAGCAACTCGGTCAGCCGGCGCGCGATGTTGCCGTAGCCGAGCAGGAGCACGGTCTGGCCGTTGAGCAGCACCGAGCCGGAGCGGCGCTCGTGAAACCGCCACGCGCGTCCGCCCAGTTGCTCGGCGACGGACTCGGGCAGACGCCGGCCGAGTGCCAGCATCATGGCCAGCACGTGTTGCGCGCAGGGCTCGGCAAAGACCGACGACATGCTGGTGAGGGCCGAGCCGCGTTCGCGCAGCTCCTCCAGCACCTCGGGCCGGTCGTAGCGCCCGTAGCCGGCGCTGGTCACGGCGACCCAGCGGAGATTGGCAAACCGCCGGCAGTCCTCCGCGTCGGGTTGGCCGAGGGCGACGTGTGCCTGCGCCAGCCGCGGGTCGGGCGGCGCCGCCTCCAGCACCGAGGCGCTCAACCGCGGCGCCTCGACGAGCCGATGCTCGCCAAGGCCGGCCTCCAGCCGCAGCCGGGCGCGTGGGGAGAGCAGGGTGTTGGTCCAAATGGTCAGCGGCATGTGCACTCAACCAAACCACATCGCGCCGGTTGGCAGGCCAAAAACGCGCCCCACAGACAATCCCCCCCACCGCGCCCACCCCCGCACCAACAACCCAGCCTCGATAAAAACTAACCAGATATGTTAGTTTTTATTGTATTCCCCGAGGATTTTGCGCGGCAGCCCGGGATGGGTCGGGCAATGCACGATGCAGCCCCGAGGCGCTTGTTCAGAGTTAAAATCAAGCCGCAGATAGCCGGATACGCCCCCGGCAACCAGAGCCGTCGGCAGAAATAAAAACTAACATGGCTGGTTAGTTTTTATCAGCCGAATCCCACATACCCGGATGCTGATGGTGTTTCGTCGAGAGGGGGGCCGCGCGGTGAGTTCGTGGCCAACGTGTGCGTTGAGATGCACGCGGCCCCGCGTCCAATGCAACGCGTCCCGCGACATCATTCGACCAAGCGACGGTCTTCAAAATAAACCGGCGCTTCGCGAGAGGGAAACCATGCCCGGTGCCCTGCCACACGGTGCCCCGCCACCAGAAAAGCGGTGCGGCCTGGACTTCCCGGACTCACACCGGCCGGCAGTTGGGCCCGCCCTCCGCCAAACTCCACGGAGCGCCATCGGCGTCGACGAGCGATTTGGCCCCGCCCGGCCGGCGCACGCCTCGCCAGACGCGGTCACATTGGTCGGGCAGCGCCACCACGCAGGGCATCGAGATCTCGGCGTGGTCGCGCGGG
>JBDRJH010000484.1:0-4391 GCA_043815125.1 Verrucomicrobiota bacterium | reverse complement strand
CCAGTCGGCGGATACGCACGAGTATCGGTCGGACTACCGCCTGCTCGCGCTGGCCGGTCCTTTCGCCGAGGGCATGCCTTTGCGGGTAGAGGGTGGACCGGTGTTGCGCGCGCTGTCCGAGTCGACGCACGGCGGAGCCTACCTGGCGGTCGCGCACCGCGGAGAACCGCTGATCGTCATGACCGATCTTTACCGGGGCCAGCCGTCGCCCCATGCGCTGGGGCTCGGCCAACGCCTGAGCCGCCATGCGTCGGCCTTCGGCAAACTGTTCCTCGCGCTCAACCGCCTCGCGTATCGCGACGATGAGCTGACCCGGTTCACCACCGCGACCATCACCAGCCGCCATGCGCTCGACGAGGAACTCGTTGAGATCCGCCGGCGGGGCTACTCGGTCAATCGCGGTGAAAACGGTCCCGTGTATTCCTTCGCCGCGCCGATTCGCGCGGCCACCGGCGAGTTACTGGGCGCGATCGGCATCGCGCTCGCCCCGGTCCTGGCCGCCCGCAAGTCGGAGGCGCACTTCATCGAGCTCGTGCTGCGCGCGGCCGAGCAACTGGAAAGCCGTCTGGCCGGAGCCTGAGGCCAACGCGTTCTGGTCAAATCTCAACCCAACCCATTCCACCATGATCATCGACTGCGACATCCACGTTTACGCCAACGCCGAGCTGCCCATGGCTCCGTTTCTGCCGGTCCGGGTCCGGCAGGCGGTGGCTCAAAACCAAGGCAGCGCGCCGGGCCACGGCTACGCCAATCCCTTCGGGGTCGACCGCCGCGATCTTTCGGCCTCGACCCCGGCCGATGTCGTGCGGTTGCACCTCGATCCGCTCGGCATCACCTACGGCGTGCTCCAGCCGCAACCCGGCTACTCGGTCAGCCTGACCCACGCCATCGACGTGGCCAACGCCCTCGCGCAGGCGGCCAACGACTGGCAGGTCGCCAACTACCTGGCGGCCGATCCGCGTTTTCTCGGCTCCGTGTGCATCAACATGGCCGACCCCCGCGCCGCGGCCGCCGAGATCCGTCGCATCGGCGGACACCCGCAGATGGTGCAGGTGCTCACCTGCGGCGAGTCCGTGCACCTCTTCGGCCACCGCGCCTACGATCCGATTTATGAAGCCTGCTGCGAGCTGGGGCTGGCCTTCACCGTGCATCCGGGCATGGAGGGCTCGTTGCGCTCCAGCACGCCGGTGGGTCGGCCGTCCTCGTATTTTGAATGGCACAACTCGCTGCCGATCACCTACCAGGCCCATGTCGGCAGTCTGGTGGCGGAGGGCACCTTTGAAAAATTCCCCGCGCTGCGCGTCATGATGGTCGAAGGCGGCGTGAGCTGGCTCGCGCCGTTGCTCTGGCGCATGGACAAGAACTTCAAGGCACTGCGCAGCACCGTGCCGTGGCTCAAGGAAGCGCCCTCAGAATATGTGCTGCGCCACTGCCGCCTGACCACCCAGCCCATCGAGGAACCGGCCGACCCCCGCCACCTGCTGGCGTCCTACGAAATGATCCAGGCCGAACGCACGCTGTGTTTCTCCACGGACTTTCCGCACTGGGACTTCGACACGCCGGCGCGCGCGTTTCCGTCGATCCTGCCGCAGTCACTTAAGAACCGCATCCTCTACGACAACGCCGCCGAGCTCTACGGCCTGCCGGCCCGCGCCGAGGCGACCGGCGCGGAGGTGCAGTCGTGAGCGGTCCGGACAAGTGCCGGACCGGTTGTGACCGCAAGGCGCTCGAACGCGCCTTCGACATCGCGGACAACCCCGACTCTCTCGCCAAGCCGGTCCGCCAGCGCGAGGTCGTGGTCGGGCGCGCCGACGAGATCCCGGTCGGCGGTCGCAAAATCGTGCAGATCGACCGGCTGTCGATCGGGGTCTTCCACCTCGCTGAAGGGTTTCACGCGATCCGCAACTATTGCCCGCATCAGGGCGCGGAGTTGTGCAAGGGCAGCCTGCACGCGACGCATCGACCCGGACCGACCGGCGAGTTTACGCCCGGCCTGGAGGGGCGCGTCCTGCGTTGTCCGTGGCACGGTTGGGAGTTCGACATCGTCACCGGCAAGGGACTCTACGACGCGCGCAGTCGCGTGTCCGTCTATGAGGTGAAAACCAACGATGCCGGTGAATTGATCGTGCTCGTTTGATCACCGGCCGGCCAACGTGCCGGCCGGAGGGCATCAGGGCGGTTCTTGTTTTTACTACTCGTTGGTCGCGCGGTTTGACTCACCGCGGCATTGCTCTGAGTTGAACGCATGATGCGCCGCCTCAGTCCGGAGTTGCTGGACTCGCTGCCGGCCACGGACCCGGCCGTGCGGTGGAGTCGTCGCGATTTGCTGCGGGTGAACCGCGTGATGGGCAATCCGGCGTGGTTCGCACGCACCCTGCCTGCCGTGATGCGACCCGGCGAGTCGGCGCTCGAAATCGGCGCGGGCGATGGCGCGCTGGCCCGACGGCTCGATGCGGCCGGCTTGGATCTTGCGGCCGCACCGACGGATTGGCCGGAGGGGCGCGCTTGGCACCGGGCGGACTTGCGCAGCTTTGAGGGCTGGGCGGATTACCCGGTGATTTTGGGCAACCTGATCCTGCACCATTTTGACGCGGAGGCACTGCTGGCACTGGGCGCGATTTTTAACCGTCACGCCCGCGTGCTGCTGTTTAGCGAGCCACGTCGGGCACGGCGGTTTCTGGCGTTGTGGGCGGTGGCCGCGCCGTTGGGCGGAGCCAACCATGTGACGCGGCACGACGGCCGCGTGAGCATCGAGGCGGGCTTCGCGCCAGGAGAGTTGCCGCGGCTGCTCGGGCTCGCGGAGGATTGGCAATGTGTTGAGCAAACCAACGCGTTGGGCGCGCTGCGCCTGATCGCGACCCGACGGCCATGACGATGCGCACGGTCGAGATTGTGGGAGGCGGACTGGCCGGGCTGGCACTCGGGCTGGGGTTGCGTCGGGCGGGCGTTCCCGTGGTGTTGCACGAGGCGGGGGGTTATCCGCGGCATCGGGTGTGCGGCGAGTTCATGACCGGCCTGTCGGCGGAGACGCAGGCGCGGCTCGGCTTGGATGCGGTGTTGGCGGATGCGTTGGAGCACCGCGAGGCGGCGTGGTTTCACGGCGGGCGGTTGATGTGTCATCAGACTTTGGATACGCCGGCGATTGCGCTCAGCCGACATGTATTGGACCGGCGCTTGGTGGACGCGCTGACGGCGGCGGGCGGCGAGGTGCGCACCGGTTCGCGGTTGCCGGTTGAGGCGGCTTCGGAGGGGCGGGTGTTTGCCTCGGGGCGGCGTCCGGAGTCGGGTTCACCGTGGATCGGGCTGAAGCTTCACGTGCGCGGGTTGGTATTGGATCGTCCGCTGGAGATGCATCTGGGCGGCGGCGGTTATGTGGGGCTCTGTGCGATCGAGGGCGGTCGGGTCAATGTGGCCGGGTTGTTTCGGCGGCGGCCGGGTCTGTCGGGGGAACGTGAGCGGATGCTGTTTCATTATTTACGGGCCGGAGGGCTGGGCGATTTGGCCGGGCGCTTGGAGGCGGCTGATCCGGACCCGGAGTCGGCCTGCGCGGTGGCGGGTTTGAACTATGGACGTGCGCGGCGGCGAGCGGACGACGGACGGCTGTCGGTGGGTGATGCGGATGGGTTGATCCCGCCGTTCACCGGGCACGGCATGGCGTTGGCGCTGACGTCGGCTGAGGTCGCGCTGGACCCGTTGATCGACTGGGCGGCCGGACGCGGGGATTGGGCGTCGGCGTTGGCGCGGGGGCGCGCGGAGGCACGGGCGCGGTTTGGGCTGCGTCGTCGCGCCGCGCGTTGGCTGCATCCGGCGCTGACGCACTCGGTCGGGCAACGGACCTTGGGTTGGCTGGGCCGGGCCGGACTTTTGCCGATGGGCGCGCTTTACCGACTCACGCACTAACCGACGGATTTTTTTGAATTATGTATCTTCACGCCCTGTCCACCGCCGTTCCGCCGCACGCTTATTCGCAGTCGGATTGTTTTGATCTGCTGAGCGCGGCCGCGCCGCGGCTGGGACTCAACCGGCGCTCGCGGTTGACGTTGCAGGCGGTGTTGCGCGGCGATAGCGGCATCGACCGGCGGCATTTTGCCACGCAGCCGGTGGAGCGGGTGTTGGGCGCGGGCGCGGATGAGTTGAACGAGATTTTTCGTCGCGAGGCACCGCTGCTGGCGGGGCGGGCGCTCACGGCGGCGCTGGCGCAGGCGGGGTTGCGCGCGGACGAGTTGGACGCGCTCTTGGTTTGCACCTGCTCGGGCTACCTCTGTCCGGGCGTGACGAGTTATGTCGCGGAGCAACTGGGACTGCGGACGAATGCGTATTTGCAGGATTTGGTGGGGCTGGGTTGTGGTGCGGCGATACCGACGCTGCGTTCCGCACAAGCGGTGTTGGCG
>JBDRJH010000483.1:0-2270 GCA_043815125.1 Verrucomicrobiota bacterium | reverse complement strand
GGCCGGCCCCGCCGGCACCGCCACTTGGCAGATCGAAAGCAAGCTCGGCACCTGGCACCTGATCAACGGCGAGAGCGACGGCTACGCGGCCGTTGCCATCGACACGGGTCTGCCCGTGCGCGCCGACACCGAGTATGCCTTTACCCTCTCCATCGACCCGTCCCGCAAGCTCTGGAGCGTCACCATTTCCGACGGAGCCCGCACGGTCGACCACAAGGACATCCGTTTCCGCACCGACTCGGCCCTGACCGAGCGCTGGATCCATTTCGGCGCCAACGAACTCGACGCCCCCGGCCTGGGCCGGGACATCGGCTGCGCCGTCGACACCATTCTCATTCAACCCTGAGCCCCCAAACACCCGACCATATGAAAGCACCCACCCAGCACATCGCCGTCTCCGCCCTGCTCCTGATCGCCTCACTGCCCGCGGCCCGGGCCTTCACCGCGGCCGAAGACTTCAGCGCCTACACCGCCCCCACGGCGTTCACCAACACCGCCCTCCTGAACAGCGCCGGGGCCGGCACCGCCGGCACCGGCGCGGACGGCAACGGCTGGCTCAACGGCTGGCGCACCTCCACCAGCACCGGCCTCGCCCAGACCGTCGGCGTCCAGAACACCACTCCGGTCAACTCAGGTGGCAACTACCTCAGCGCCACCATTCTCACCAAGTCCACCTCCGGCGACACCATCAAGGACTCCACCAGCGTGGCCCGCGCCTACGACGCGGCGGGCGGCGACCTCGCCACCGCCACGGCGTTGAACATCAGCTTCGACTTCCGCGTCGACAGCATCGACGCCGCCAACATGCGCTACGACCTCTTCGAGAATCTCAACCGCGCCACCGGAGCCACCAGCACCAGCTTTAATTTCCGCACGTCCAGCGGTGTCTGGAACTACTTCGACGGGGCCAACTTCGTGGCCACCACCATGACGTTCGAGGCCGGCACCACCTATGCCTTCAGCATCGATCTCGACCCCGTAAATTCCACCTACACATTCACGCTCGGCAACGGCACCACCTCCGTCTCCTCCGTCAGCGCCGCCGCCTTTCGCACCACCGGCTTCGGCACCGATACCTCCACCGGCTCCGACGGCGGTCGCTGGCTGACCTTCAACGCCAACGAGACCACCAACGTCCTCGGCCAGACCACCAGCTTCTCCGTGGACAACATTCTCATCACCACCTCCACCATCCCGGAGCCCTCGGCCGCCGCCCTCGTCATGGGGCTCACCACGCTCGGACTCGTGTCGGTCCGTCGCCGCGCCACCCGCGCCTGATCCAGGCCTGACCGCCGCCATTCTCCCGTCTTGCGCGCGCCCGCCCCGGCGTGCGCCAGGGCCTTGCCTTGCCAACTTTCAGCCACTTACCCCATGCGCTTCCTCAATCTTTCGCTCCTTTGCGGGCTGCTCCTCAGTCCCGTCACCGCGTTCGCCACCCAGACCGTCGCCTACGAATGGAACACCGTCGCCACCTACAACAACCACCACGAGAACACCGGCGGCCGCTGGGAGTTCGACCTCGTTGACGGCAAGCTCCAGGTGACCCTGCCGTCCGACACCCCGCAGAACGGTTACTACAACTACTTCATCACGCCCACCGCCACGCTGACCCCCGGCGAGCATTACACGGCCGTCGTCACGTTCGAGGTCACCACCCCGACCGACTACCCCAACTACTTCTACCTCTTCGCCCGCAACTCCACCGGCAACGAGCACGACATCTGGCAACAATGGATCGGCGAACCCGGCGTCGTGCGCACCATCGCCATGCCGCTCGACCTGTCGGCCATCGGCACCGGCACCTGGCGGCTCAACATGGGCACCAAGGGTCCCGGCGCGCTGATCGTGCACAGCCTGATCATCTACGAGGGCTCGCCCAACCTCACCGCCCTCCCCGTCGCCAACGGCATTCCGTCCTCCGTCGTCCCCGCCGGCGTCACCGCCGCCACCGGCTACACCACCTTCACGCCCACCACACCCGGCACCGGAGGCGCCACCCTCTCCATGGCGAACTACAACTTCGTCGCCAACAGCACCGCCGCCGCCACGACCAACGCCTCGCAACTCCAACAGGCCATCAACGACTGCAAGACCCAGGGTGCCTCCAAGCTCACCATCCCCACCGGCACCTACTACCTCGCGAAGTCCTCCGCCATCAGCATCAACAACGTCGACGACTTCACGCTCGACGGCCAGGGCTCCACCCTCGTCTTCCGCCAGCTCGCCAACGACGGCTGCGCCTTCCTCCAGCAGAACAACGACCGCATCGT
>JBDRJH010000482.1:0-6697 GCA_043815125.1 Verrucomicrobiota bacterium | reverse complement strand
CGACGGGTCCGTCGACGCCGACGCGGTTGAAAATCGTGCCGGCAACAATGCCGAGCAACATGCCGGCGATGATGTTTCGGGTGAGGTGGTGCGGCTTGGTCATGGGTGGATTTTTTTTCGGGGTATGAAGCCGGTGGCGTGCCGGATGAAACGCGTCCCCACCCTTGGACATGGACGGCCAAGGTCAATCCCCAGAGGAGAAACGCACGGCCGCGGACCCTGCGTATTCTAATAGTGGATACGAAAATCCGGTATCCGATATTCCATGCAAAATCCGCGGGCGGCCCGCAAAGCATACTTGCAATTCATCGGCGCTCATTGAAGCTGCTGCTGCGCGGCGCACAGTGCGTCACGCATCCACGCGGTGAAAAATTTCCCCGCGCGGTGTCAGAACCAGAACCAAAAATACCCACAGGAGAAACCATATGGCCAAAGCCAAAAAGACGGTTAAGAAACCGGCCGCCAAGAAGGCCGTTGCCAAGAAAGCCCCGGCCAAGAAGGTCGCCGCCAAGAAGGCTCCGGCCAAGAAGGCCGTTGCCAAAAAGGCGCCCGCCAAGAAGGCCGTCGTCAAGAAGGCCCCGGCCAAGAAGGCCGCCGCCAAGAAGAAGTAAGCACCCGATCGAGCAATCGATTCGTGCCTACCAGCCGCCCCGCAAGGGGCGGCTGTTTTGTTGTCGGCCGCGCGATGTCGGCGCGGCCCTCACAACCCCGTGCGGACGGAGGCGCTCAGTTGTGCCAGGTGCCGATGTGGGTGAACTCCGACTCGGCGCCACCGACGCCGACCGCCTCGAGTTCCTCGTCGGGCAACTCCTCGAGGGGAGCGAAACGCTCGGAGCTGAAGCCAAGTTCCTGCTGGCCTTGGTGAAAGGGGTCGGGCGGGTTGTGCAGCTCCTGGAGCAGCAGGCCGACGGTGGCGGTGTCTCCACCCTTCACGACTTTCTCGCGGCCGAGGAAGACCTCGCGGATGACGTAGGTGACGCCCTTGGTCGGGAGTTGCTTGTAGATCGCCCGGACGAAGTCGGGGAAGGTGTCGTTGATGCAGACGACTTTCTGGCCTTTGATCATGATGGAGTCGGAAACGTGAAGAGAATGGTGGCGGGAAAAACGGACTTAGTCGATGCGGCCTTCGTCGAAGTCAATCAGGTCCGGCACGCTGATGATCTGCCCGATGCGGTCGGCGCAGCCCATGTTAGTCAGCGCCTCGGCCAGAAATTCGCGACCGGCCTCGGTCATGCCTTTCTGCACAAGTTCGCGATTCCATTTTTCGGCGCGCGCGTCGGCCGGCAGCAGCGCGCGCAGACCGGCCTCGACCTGCTCATCGTCGCGGGCCTCGTGCACGATTCTCTCCACCGCGGCGGGGTCGACGCCGAGGTGCATGCACAGGAAACGATCCAGGCCGCGCTTGTAGTTTTTTGCGTAGCTCTTCGGCAACGCGCCATGCGCCTTCACGTAGGCGCACTTGGCCAGGAAGCGCGGCAGGTAGAGCAGGCCGGTCGCCGGATGCGGCCGGTAGGGCGAAGGCAGGCAGGTGAGGATTTCACCGGTGGAGCCGGGAATGGGCTTGGAGGGCATGGGCCGACCACACCGCACGGGAGCGCGCTTGAAAACGCAATTTTGCACGCGCCGCGATGCGCGCCGGCGACTTGCGCCCGCACGGCTTGCCGTTTGGCTGGCGCCCATGAACCATCGTCACGTCCTCGCCGGCTTTTGCGCGCTCATCCTGTCCGCCCCCACGGTGCTCGCGGCGGAACGGGTCGACCGGCTCTACGCCCAATACTGCGCGTCCTGCCACGGCGACAAACTTCAGGGCGGCGCGGGCCCGAGCCTGCTCGGCCCGGCCTGGAAACATGGCGCGGACGACGAAAGCCTGAAACGAAGCATCCTGAAAGGACAGCCCGACGCCGGCATGCCCGGCTTCGCCGCGATGCTCGACGAGGCCGCCACCCGCGGACTGGTGATCTTCATCCGCGAGGCCGGGCAGCGCGCCGCCAACGCCACCGCCGACACCCCCGCGCCCTTTCCGGACACCGTCACCCGAAGCGAGGAACACGCCTACCGGCTCGAAACGGTGGCCACCGGCCTCGAATCCCCGTGGGGCATGGCCTGGCTGCCCGACGGCCGGATGCTCGTCACCGAACGCGCCGGACCGCTGCGCATCGTCGGCCCGGACGGACTCGAACCGGAGGCCATCCAAGGCACGCCCGAGGTGTGGGCCCGCGGCCAGGGCGGCCTGCTTGCCGTGTCGGTGCATCCTGAATACACGCAAAACGGCTGGATCTACCTCGGCTTCAGCGATCCCGCCGAAGACGGCCGGGCCATGACCGCCATCGTGCGCGGACGCATCCGCGACGGCGTCTGGGTCGACCAGGAGGACATCTTCCGCGCGCCACGCGACCTCTACCGCAACAGCGGGGTTCATTTTGGCACCCGCATCGTTTTTCAAGACGGTTATCTCTTCTTCTCCATCGGCGACCGCGGCGCGCAACAACAGGCCCAGGATCTCTCGCGCCCCAACGGCAAGGTCCACCGCCTGCACGACGACGGCCGCGTGCCCGCGGACAACCCCTTCGTCAAAACCCCCGGCGCCCTCCCCTCCATCTGGAGCTACGGCAACCGCAACCCCCAGGGCCTCGCCCTCCATCCCGCCACCGGCGAACTCTGGTCCACCGAACACGGCCCCCGCGGCGGCGACGAACTCAACCTGATCCAGCCCGGTCGCAACTACGGCTGGCCCGCGATCACCCACGGCATGAACTACAACGGCACGCCCATCACCGCCGAGACCAACCGCGAAGGCATGGAGCAACCGGTCGTCCACTGGACCCCCTCGCTCGCCGTGTGCGGCATCGGCTTCTACACCGGCGACGCGTTCCCCGAGTGGCAAAACCAGCTCTTCGTCACCTCCCTCGCCGCGCAGGAACTTCGCCGTGTGGTCGTCGACAATCAGCGCCGGGCCGTCCACCAAGAGGTGATCTTCAAGGGCATCGGACGGCTGCGCGACGTGGCCACCGGCCCCGACGGCCTGCTCTATGTCTCCATGGAAAACCCGGGGCGCATCGTGCGGCTCAAGCCATAGGCCCGATTAGGCCTACCGGCTAGGCATTCAATGACTTAGCCCATAATATGCTTTGCGGAAAATAGGGTATAGACCCTATTTCTGCACCATGTGCTGTAACCGCCTACGCGAATCCCGTTCCGGCCGGACTGCCGGTCGGTTCCGCCGCCTGTGCGCGACCGCGCTGGGCATCGCCGGCCTGGGCCACGGGGGGTTGTTCGCCGCGATCATCAGCATCACCGACGCCACCTCGAGTTTCACGGCCATCAACCCGACCTACACGTTGCAGGATCCAGCCAACGACCAGCAGACCGGCGACAAGGCGGCCGACTTTGTCAGCACGTCGACCACTCCCGGCTTTTACATGAAGTTCGGCGAGATCGGCGGCGTGGACATGGTGATGTTCCGCTTCCATTTCCAGGATTACCGCAAGCAGGCAACCTTCAACGGCTCGATCCGGCTCGGCATGGATGCCGACAGCGACGGCGACATCGATCTGTTCTTCGGATCGCACGAAGGCGGAGGCCAGAACGGCAGTGGCATCAGTTTCCAAGACCCCGGCACCGGCCTGAATGTGTCCCCCAGCACCACGTCATTGGGCGGCAACTACGGCACCGTCGCGCTGGTCAGCTCCGGTGCCAACGCCAACTACGGCTACACCGCGCTCACCGGCGTCACCGGCGTCGGAGCCCAGGTCACCTTTGCGATCTCGTTCCAAAGCATCGCCGACGCGCTCGTCGCCGCCGGCACCGCGCCGGGCGTGACCCTCACCCCGGAATCCATCGTGCGCTTCCTCGCCTTCACCGCCCAGCAGACCGCGGCCAACTCCATCAACCAGGACATCCTCGGCGTCAACGGAGGCTACAACTCCACCGTTCGCTTCGACGCCCCCGGCGGCGGCTTCACCGACTACATCGACAGCACCGGCGCGCCCGTGCCCGAACTCGGCAGCTTCGCCTACGCCGCCGGCTTCCTGTTCGCGGGCCTCGGCATCCGCCGACGCCGCCGGCCGGCCCCCTGAGACGACGCCACTGACCGCTCGATGCTCCTGAGCCATTTGTCCGACCTGCTGCGCCTGCCCTGGGCGCATGTCTACTGGAACATCCGCAAGGCCCGCTGGGTGAGCAACGGTCGCCGGGGACGCTGCCCCTGCCTCAATCCCAGCGACCCGTCCGGCCCCGGACAAGCGCGTTGCGAGGCCGTCGTCCACTGGCACCGGCCCGCGCGCTTTCAAAGCGTCTGCCCGCTGCTTGTGCGCGATCAGGGAGAGTGGCGCTGCTCCGGCGGGAGCGCGGGCGCACGCCCTTTCTGGAGACGCGCGCTTAGCCGGCTGCTGACGCTGGCCGCGGCATGTTTGCTGATCCTTCTGTTCACCATCCAAGGCCTGCTCTGGGCCGGAGGTGTCCGTGGCGTCACCCCGCTCGACCTGCTCCTGCCCCAACGCTGGCAACACGTGCGGATCGCCCGTGCCGAAGCCTTTCACCGCCTCGCCATGGACGCGCTGCGGGCAGGTCGACATCAGGAAATGATGCTCGCCCTCGCCACCGCCGAAGACACCGCGCCCGGCGCCAACCTCGACACCGGACTCCTCTCCATGCGCCTGGCCGAACACCGACGCAACCACGCCATCACCGACCGGCTCCACCGCCACCTGCTCGACCACTACCCCGATCAACACGACCTCATCAAACTCAGCTATCACGACGCGCTCCTCGTCTCCGGCCGCTGGCCGGATCTCGCCCGCGCCTGCCTCGACAATCTCTCCCCCTCCGCACCCGACGCCGTCGCCTGGCTGCGCAGCCTCGCCCTCGCCACCCACCACCTGCCCGACCGCCCCGCCTTCGCCGACGCCCGTGCCAACACCATCGACGCGCTCCCGCCGGCATGGCGGGCGCAGGTGCGGATGCTTCTCCTCAACGAAGCCCCCGACCTCACCCACCCCGGCGACCAACACGGCACGCTCGCCACCGTCGCCATCGAGCACGCCGCCCGCACCGGCGACGCCATGCTCGCCGCAGACGCCTTCGGCGCGCTCGCCACCCGACCCGACACCTTGCGCGACCTCCGCCTGCAAAACCGCTACCGGTTGCGCTTCCCCAGATCCAGCCGCGACCCCTCGGCCTTGCGCGCCACCCTCACCGACCTCGCCACCTCGCCGGACGCCCTCCAGACATTGCTCGCCGACGCCCTGCGCTCCGACGACGCGGCCTGGCTCACCAACCTCGCCGCCCGCCTGCCCGACAACATCTCGCCCCAGTGCGCCGGCGACCTCTGGCTGGCCGCCACCGTGCTCGGCGCCGACCCTGTTCGCCGGCTAGCCGAAACCCGCCTGCAAACCGGCGGCCGCGTGCCTCCCTCCTACTTTCAACTGGCTGCGCGACGCGACCACGGCGCCGCCGACTGGACCCAGTGGATCACCGTCATCCCCTGTTCCCGCGAAATGCTCTTCACGCTCGCCGAGCTGCGCCCCGCCGCGCAAAGCTCGGCGCCATGAAGGCCCTTCCCCTGCTGCTGGCCACCTCCCTCGCCGCCAACGCCGCCTGGTTTGCCGGCGCCCTGCTGCGGGACACCCCCGTCGACGCGAACCCCGTCACCGCCCGTCCAGCCTCCGCCGGTCATGCCGGCCACCACTCCGCCACCACCGCCAGCCCCGCCGACCAAACCCTCGCCGCCGCGCTCAACTCCGACGACCCCGTGCAACTCCGCGACGCCCTCCGCGCCGCCGGCGTCGATGATGAACTCGTCCGGCAACTCGTCGGCCACCGCATCTGGAAAAAATACCAGTCCCGCCTCGCCGCCCTGCAACAAAACCAAACCAAGCCCGACCCCGCCATCTGGTGGAAAAACCCCGAGCACCTTCGCCATCAACGACAGCACCAGACCCGTGAACAACGCGAAGCCAGCCGCGACCTGCACAAAGCCATCCAGGCCGAGACCGAGTCCCTCCTCGGCAAGCACCCAGCCCAACCGCCCGACAACCCCTGGCTGCAACGCCAATACGGCTTCCTCCCCCCCGAACGACGCGAACTCCTCCAACGCACCGAACAGGACTACAACGAACTCATCGGCGAGGTGAACAACGAGACCATGGGCTTCCAGCTCCCCTCCGACCAGGAACAACTCCGCTTCCTCCACGAGGAAAAACGCCGCGACATCGAGGCCCTCCTCAGCCCCGAGGAACTGCGCGCCTACGACCTGCGCAATTCCCAGACCGCCCAGCAACTCCGCTGGAAAATGACCCTCATGGACGCCACCGAGCAGGAATACCTGCAAATCTTCGACCTCCAGAAAGACTTCGACGCCGTCTACAACCCGCCAAACTCCTTCGGCGGCCCGCAACCCGACCGCCCCCCCGACTACTGGAAACAACGCCAGGCCGCCGAACAGGAACTCAACGCCCGCATCCGCGCCACCATCGGCGACGAACGCTACGCCGACTACATCCTCGGCAACGACCACGGTTACCAACAACTCCAGGCCGCCACCCGCCGCCTCGGCCTTCCCGAGGAAACCCCCCGCCACGTCTACGCCCTCCGCACCGACATCCCCGCCGCCGCCGCCGCCCTCGCCGACGACACCACGCTCGACGACACGCAAACACGCGCCCGCCTCGCCGACCGCGCCGCCACCGCCCGCGAGCAA
>JBDRJH010000481.1:0-4545 GCA_043815125.1 Verrucomicrobiota bacterium | reverse complement strand
GCCGCGGTGTTGGTCTTATCGGAGGCGTTGTTTTTAACGCTGAGGCGCAGATACCGCAGTGGGGCGCAGATAAAAGTTGCGCTGGCTCCCCGCCTGCATTATTTATCTAATGCTGTCGGTAAGCCTGCGCTACTGACTAAGGCAGACGGCTCTCCGCGTCCTCTGCATCTCTGCGCCTCTGCGTTAAAATTCAGTTCTCGGAACTTCAGTTCCCTTTCCCGCCCACCGCCACATCCAGAAACGACTGCAACGCCGGCTCCACCTTGCCGCCCGCGCGCCAGCCCACCACCAGCCGGCTCTCCGGCGCCGGACCGATCAGCTCCACAAACCGCACCTCCGGCGGCAACTGCCGCGCCTCCGACGGACACATAAACGTCGCCCCCAGCCCCGCGCGCACCAACCCGATCGCATTCGCGCGCGGCCACACCTCCTCGGCGATGCGCGGCGTCGTGCCCGTCTTGGTGAACGCCGCCAGAATCCGGTCGTAAAACCCCGGGTTGTGCGACCGCGGGAACAGCACGAACGGCGTGCCCGCCAACTCCTTCAACTTCACGCCCGCCGCCCGCTGCGCCAGCGCGTGTTCCACCGGCAACAACACCCCGTTGCGCTCCCGCAACAACTCCCGCGTGTGCAAACCCGGCACCGTCGCGTCCGGATGAAAAAAACCGCACTGCGCCTCGCCCGCCTGCAACGCCGCCAACTGACTCGACGTCGGCGACTCGTTCAACTCCACCCGGATCCGCGGAAACCGCCGGTGAAACTCCCGCAAAATCTCCGGCAACACCGTCGCCATCGCCAACCCCGTGAACCCCACCCGCACATGCCCCGTCTCCCCCTCGGTCAACGCGTGCAACTCCACCGGGATCGCCGCCAGATTGCGCAGCAACGGCTCGATGCGCTCCGCCAACGCCCGCCCCGCTGTCGTCAACTCCACCTTGCGCCGCGACCGCACAAACAACTCCGCCCCCAACCCCGCCTCCAACTGCGCGATCTGCCGACTCAACGCCGGCTGCGCGATCGCCAACACCTCCGCCGCCTTGCGAAAATGCAACGCCCGCGCCACCTCGCGAAAATACACCAGATGACGCAACTCAAACGGAAACTGATACTCTCTAGGCATCACAGACACCGAAACAAGTATTTCCAGGCAACGCAACCTTCTGCTAAAGTCTGCACTTTCCCAAGCCGGAAACGGCCCCGGAAATTTCAACGCAAAGCCGCAAAGGCGCTGAGTTCGCAGAGAATCGTTCCGACTCCTCTGCGATCTCTCCATCTCCGCGACTCTGCGTTAAAACTCCGATAAAAACCCGACCTGACCCGACCGACCTCAACCCGACCACGACCATGCCCAAATCACTCTTCCAGAAAGTCTGGGACGCGCACACCGTCCGCAAGCTGGCCAACGGCCAGACCCAGCTCCTCATCGGCACGCACCTCATTCACGAGGTCACCTCGCCCCAGGCCTTCGGCATGTTGCGCGACCTCGGCCTCAAGGTCGCCTTCCCGCACCGCACCTTCGCGACCGTCGACCACATCATCCCGACCAACGAGCTCGTCGAGCCCTACGCCGACCCGCTCGCTCAGGCGATGATGGATGAGATCCGCAAAAACTGCGCCGAGTTCGGCATCACCTTCTTCGACCGCGCCTCCGGCAAACAGGGCGTCGTGCACATCGTCGGTCCCGAGCAGGGCATCACCCAGCCCGGCACCACCATCGCCTGCGGCGACTCGCACACCTCCACCCACGGCGCGTTCGGCGCGATCGCCTTCGGCATCGGCACCTCGCAGGTGCGCGACGTGCTCGCCACCCAGACCATGGCCCTCGGCGCCCTCAAGGTCCGCCGCATCGAGGTCAACGGCAAGCTGCGCCCGGGAGTCTACGCCAAGGACGTCATCCTCCACATCATCCGCCTCACCGGCGTCAACGGCGGCACCGGCTTCGCCTACGAGTATGCCGGCAGCACCTTCGATGGCTTCACCATGGAAGAGCGCATGACCGTCTGTAACATGTCCATCGAGGGCGGCGCCCGCGTCGGCTACGTCAACCCCGACGAGACCACCTTCGACTACCTCAAGGGCCGTCCCTACTCGCCGACCGGCGCGGAGTGGGATGCCGCCGTCGAGCGTTGGAAGTCCTTCGCCTCCGACGAGGGCGCCACCTACGACGACGTCATGGTCATCGACGCCGCCGACATCGCGCCCTCCGTCACCTGGGGCATCAATCCCGGCCAGGGCATCTCGATCACCGAGAACATCCCCAGCCCGGAAACCGCCACCTCCGACGACGAGAAGGCCGGCATCATCGAGGCGCTCGAATACATGAAGCTGCCCGCCGGCCAGCCCATCAAAGGCACCAAGATCAACGTCGCCTTCCTCGGCTCCTGCACCAACGGCCGCCTCTCCGACTTCCGCGAGGTCGCCAAATACATCAAGGGCCGCAAGGTCGCCGCCGGCGTCAAGGCCATCGCCGTCCCCGGTTCCCAGATCGTCGCCCTCCAGTGCGAGAAGGAAGGCATCGACAAGGTCCTCGCCGAGGCAGGCTTTGAGTGGCGCGCCGCCGGTTGCTCCATGTGCCTGGCGATGAACCCCGACAAGCTCATCGGCGACCAGCTCTGCGCCTCCTCCTCCAACCGCAACTTCAAGGGCCGCCAAGGTTCCATCACCGGACGCACCGTGCTGATGAGCCCCGTCATGGTCGCCGCCGCCGCCGTCACCGGCGAGGTATCCGACGCCCGCGAAGTCTTCGAAGTCGGCGAACTCGTCGAAGCCTAATTCACAAACTCAAAATCATTAACCACGAAGAACACGAAGAACACGAAGGACACGAAACACACGAAGGTTCAGATCTCCGACTTCGTGCCACTTCGTGAACTTCGTGGTTAAAAACTCCCAATCAATCAACGCGGAGACGCAAAGACGCTAAGCGACGCAGAGATTTTTAGACTGCTCCGCGACCTCTGCACCTCCGCGGCTCTGCGTTAAAACTCCGAAAAAATCTAAAAACCATGGCTCTCGAAAAAATCACCTCCGTCACCGGCCGCGCCGTCAACGTGCCCGGCAACGACATCGACACCGACCGCATCATCCCGGCGCGCTTCATGAAGTGCGTCACCTTCGACGGACTCGGCGAGTTCGTCTTCTTCGACGTCCGTCACGACCCGCAGGGCAACAAGATCGATCACCCGATCGACCGTCCCGAGCACCAGGGAGCGACCATCCTGCTCTCCGGCGCCAACTTCGGCTGCGGATCCTCCCGCGAACATGCCCCGCAGGCCATCTCCAAGGCCGGCTTCAAGGCGATCATCGCGGAAAATTTCGCCGAGATCTTCTTTGGCAACAGCACCACGCTCGGCATGCCCTGCGTGACCGCCGCCCGCGAAGACATCGCCAAGATCGCCGCGTTCGTGTCCGCCAACCCCGACAAGGAAATCACCATCGACCTCGAAAAACTCGAAGTCCGCTTTGGTGGCCAGTCGGTCAAGATCGCCCAGCGCGACACCGCCCGCGACGCCCTCATCAACGGCCGCTGGGACGCCATCGGCGAGCTCATCGACGGCCTGCCCGCCGTGAAGGAAACCGCCGCCAAGCTCCCCTACATGGCCGCCTGATCGGTCCCACATCACTGCTTCATCGAAGCCCCGCACGCCAGCACGCGTCGCGGGGCTTTTTTATGCCAGTGTAGCGTCGGCCGTCCCCGGCCGAGTCTTATCTTCACCGAACGCGAGCCGACGAGACGTGAACAGGTTTGGTTTTAACGCGAAGACGCAAAGGCGCGGAGAGACGCAAAGGGTAGGGAGGTAGGCCGCCTGCTCGCAGGCGCTACGCCTATACGCGATCTTGCCATCGTATGGCTCGGAACTTCAGTCTGGATCCATGGCAACCGTCACCAACACCAAGAAACCTGCCCGCAGGGCGGGTGTTCGCCCTGCGTCCAAGGCGAAGGCGTCTGGTGCACGCACTGCCACCTTGATCCCGCCTGTCGGACTGTCGGCCGCTGAGTTTTTGAAACGCTTGCCGCCTCCCAGTCCCGAGTTCGATGCCGAAGGCGTTGAGCAGATCATCGCGAGTCGTTCCAAACGTTGATCTGACACCAACTTCCTCATCGCGCTGCAGGGTCGCTCAAAGCGGTTCACTCGCACGGCTGCTGAGGATTGGATTTCACGGCATGAGGTTGGCGCTCTGTATTTGCCGCGCTTGGTCGCGATAGAATTTCAGGCGGGCATGCCAGATGACGCCTCCGCCGACCGCTTCCTCGGGCTGTTTACCATTTTGCCGATGAATGAAACCGTTTTGACGGAATCCGTCCGCGTCATGCGCGAACTCAGGCAGACCGGGAAGGGCGTCGGTGCCGCCGCCGCGATCATCGCGGCAACGGCGAGGGTCTATCGACTGCCGTTGGTGACCGACAACGTCCGCCACTTCAAACGCATCAAAGGTATCGAGGTTATAGGTTATGTGGCGTGAACGTAGGCCGCCTGCTCGCAGGCGCTCTGTGGAAGTAGCGCAGGCATCCTGCCTGCCGTCGTTTTTAAAAATGCAGGCAGG
>JBDRJH010000480.1:0-2403 GCA_043815125.1 Verrucomicrobiota bacterium | reverse complement strand
GGTTTTCGCCGAAGACGGCGTACCCCGTCACGGGCGGCACGCTGACTTCGATGTGGTGGACGGCCGTCGGCGTGATGCCGTAGTGTCTTGACCGCCAGACCCGCGCTAGACTGGCGGGCAATGTGGCCGCCCGGGTAGCGGGCAACGGGCGGCAGCACGACCAACACGCTTTACACGCCGGCCTACATCGGACAACTGCTGCGCGGCTACGAGAACGGAACGAACGTCGTCTGGGTCGCGGTTGCGGCCACTACGAACGACTGGGTCGCCATCTTCGACCCGTAGGCGGCTTGACCGCCAGACCCGCGCTAGACTGGCGGGCAATGTGGCCGAGCGGGCAGCGGGCAACGCCCGGCAACAAGCATCGAGAAGCGGAGGGGGGCAACAGTGCAGAGGCAAGAGTCATTCGACGAAGCGCAGTACTTCACGGCGATGTGCGCCATCAAGGACGCGGCGCCGCAGGCCGTCGAGCAGTTCCTGCGGCAGCTTGAGTGTCGTCGGCGCGACATGCAGGACGTGAACGACTACTCCGAGGGGCCGGAAGTCTATCGCCAGCAGGGCAAGAGCATTTGCATCAGTGAACTGATTCAGGATTTCGACGAAGCGGCAGAGAGCCGCGACCGGATACAGGCGCAAGCCGCAAGGGCCGGAGAGGACGCAACGGAGTCCGAAGGGATTCCCGAGCGGCCATGGTAGCCCGAGCCAGCCCGCTATGCCCGGAAGCGCACGCTGCGCGCCCGTGGGAGAACGAGAGACCAGCAAGCTGGCCCTCGCGGCAGCCGCCGTCAAGGTGACGGCCAAGCTGAGAGTCCGCGCGCCAGGGGGGACAACATGGCAGACGAACCGAACATGAACGATGGACCAGACGAAGGCGCTGTCAGCGACCTCATGCCGCCGACCGCACCGCCGCCGGGTGGGTCGCCCCGCGAGGAAGCCGAGCCGACACCGGGCGCAGTGTCCCCCGAGGACGCTGTGCGTGGGGCCGACGGCCAGACCGCACGGGCGACAGACCAGAACGAGCTGCGCACGAGGCTTGACCGCCTCGAACGCGAGCTTGGGCGTGAGCGGCAGCGGGCCAACACGGCGGAGGGGCGACTGGCGACACTTGCGGCCGAGCGGCGTGCCGACCAAGCGCGTGAGCGCGAGGAGCGGGAACGTGCCGCGCGGGAGCGCGAGGAGCGACGGCGCGAGGCTCACAGGCGCCACCTGACCGGGGCGGAACGCGAGGAGTTCGTTGACCGCGATTCGGCGCTGGGCGTGCCCGGAAGGGCAGTGCTCGGCATCGTGGAAGAGGAACTCGGCGATGTTCGCCGCGAGATCCAGGAGTGGCGCGAGCAGCAACGCCGTGGCGCCGCCACCGCCGAAGCCAAGGAGCGGCAGCGAGCAGTCTGGGAACGTGTCGAGCGGGCCATGCCGGGGTCCTGGGGCTTCATCTCCGCAAGGCGTGAAGACTGGGATCAGTACCTGGCGGGCATTGACGAAGTCGAGGGCATCTCGCGCGGCGAAGTGCTGGCCGAGGTGCTGTCGAGCGGCAAGGCCAGACCCGTTCTCGCGTACGTCCGGGAGTTCATGGGCGGAGAGTCGGCCGACGAAGGGGGCGGGGTGAAGCCTCGCTCAGTACCGTCGCCTCTCGCGCATGGACAACGTCGGACCGGCAAGCCGGCATACAGCGCCTGGCAGATGCAGACGCTGAATGACGACCTGGCAAACGGCAAGTACGACGGCGACCCTGCGAAGAAGGCGGCACTTGAAGCTGAATTCGATGCGGCCTATCGAGAGGGTCGCGTGCTGCCGGACAGCCGGGCGGCTCAGCCGTTCCAGCCACAGAAGCAGGGTTCCGCGCCAGCCGCCCAGTAAGCGGGGAGGTGGGGTTCCGTGAAGGCCACCGGCCTGCTGCTTCGTCTGACAGCATACATCCTCTCTGTTGGCTGCCTACAGGAAAGAGGGTGTACCATGGCCTACCCGGTTGCCGCCGGCACGGTGGACGTTGCGGCCAGTACTGTGGGATGGGTCCCGCAGCACTACAGTCGCAAGCTCCTCCGCAACTTCCGTCAGCGGTGCGTCGCAAGGCGCATCTGCAACACGGACCATCAGTCCGAGATCAGGGCGAAGGGCAATACCGTCATCATGCGGCGTCCGCCCATCGTCACGATTTCGGACCACACGGACGGGCAGACGCTCGTTCCGCAGCAGCTCTCGGCCTCGCCCGTCACGATGGTGATCGACAAGGGGAAGACGTACTTCTTCGTGGTCCCGACCGTCGCGGCAGCGCAGAGCGATCTGAGCATTCGCGGCATGGGGATCGAAGATGCCGGCAAGGGCCTGCAGGAGGCGGTCGATACCGACATCCTGCAGAACGCCTACAGCGACGCCTCGGCCTACAACCAGGGTGCCTCTGCGGGC
>JBDRJH010000479.1:0-21514 GCA_043815125.1 Verrucomicrobiota bacterium | reverse complement strand
CGCTTTTTATCCCGTCGATGCCGCTCCAGCCCGTGCGTTCACCCCGATCCAGACTTCCCGCGAGTGTGCGTGCACGGGGCTTTGCCCTGCTGATCACCATCACGCTCGTAGCGTTTCTCGTGTTGGTTTTGGTGTCGCTGGCGACCTTGACGCGGGTGGAAACGCGGGTGGCCGGCAACAGTCAGCAGGTCGGCCAAGCTCGGCAAAACGCACTCATGGCGCTCAACATCGCGCTCGGTCAACTCCAGCGCTATGCCGGCCCCGACCAGCGCGCCACCGCCCCGTCCGACGCCGGTGTCTCCGTGGTGAATCCGAATCGCTCCGATGTGCAGCGGCACTGGACCGGTGTATGGGTGAACAATACGCCGACGGCGGAGACGGCGGAGCGCGAGTTGCTCACCTGGTTGGTCAGCGGCAACGAGGACCTCGCCTCGCCGCAGGCGCTGCATCCGCAGACGCCGATCGACGATCCGGTCTCGCCCGCGTCGGATACGGTGTGGCTGGTGCAAGACGCCACGGTCGCCTTCACCGGCGCGCCCTCGGCGACCAATCCCGACCCGCGCATCAAGCTGCCGAAGCAGGACATCAAGTCCGACACCGTGCCGGGGCTGGCCCCCGTGAGCGGCGGGCACACCGTCGGGCGCTACGCCTGGTGGGTGGGCGACGAGAGCGTGAAGGCCCGCGTCAATCTCGCCGATCCGCACGCGACGGCCACGCCGGCGGCGGCGCGTGGTTTCAGCTTCGTAACCTCGCAGCGCGCGGGCGTCAGCCGAATCGACCGCGCGGAGTCGGTCGTCGCGCTCGGGGGTTTGTATCCATCTCCTGGTGACGGAGCGTTTGACGATGTCGGCAAGGTGGGCGATCTGGGGCAGTTCGCGTTTCTCACGGCCGATCCGGCGGACGCCGGGTTGTTGCGCGAGGCGCTGCGAGGGCGTTTTCATGCGCTCACCGCCCATTCGTTTTCGGTGTTGGCCAACGCGGCGGACGGCGGCTTGAAGCAGGATCTGTCCGCCGGGCTGGCCGCCAATCCTTATGCGCGCGGCCTGTTGCCGGATGACGACACGGTGTTCCCGCTCAAACCCGGCGAGAGCGGCTACGTGGTGCCCACGTGGGGCTTGTTGCGCGACTGGGCGGCCGGCCCGCAGGCCAACGGTGCGACGATCTCTCCGCGTCCCTTGGTGGCTCCCGATCAAAGCCGGCTCGGTCTTTCGTCGGCGGTGATCGGTCCGGTGGTGACTTATGCCGGCCTCGGCATGGGTTTCAGTCTGGCGCCGCACGAGGCGGATGCCACGGACATCCCGATCCTCTTCAATCTCCATCCGGCGGTCGTATTGTGGAATCCTTACACGGTGCCGCTGGCGGCCGCGGATTACACCATCGGCATCGGTCTGCGCGGCGCGGACGATCAGTTCACCATCGAGCGCGAAGACGGCACGGCGGTCTGGAGCTGGTCGATGCCCGCGATCACCTCCGTTTCCAACGACGCCTATGTGCGCTTCAAGATCGCCAGCCCGGTCATTCCCGCCGGGGCGAGTCTCGTGTTTACGTTGCCGCCGGCGGGGCCCGCGCCGACCGTGCCGGTGGCCTATCAGCCCGGCTTGAGCGAGCTGATCAACGGCATCAATCCCGCGTCCAATGTCGTCATCGACACCGGGGCGACGGCCGCCACGCCCGACGAGGTGTTCACGATCAGGGCCCCCAATATCACCCGCGAGATGGACCTCGTGCTGGCCGAGTTTGATCCGGCCGGCCAACTGCCGCGCGGCGTGGTGCCGCCGGTGGGCGCCCCCCATTGGTATCAAGCCGTATCGCGCGTCACCTTTGGCAACAACGTGGACTGGTCGCGCACCGACACGCTGCCGGTGGAGGACGGCACGCAGCCGCGCCTGCCCGCTTACGCCAAGGACTTTCTGGCGAGCTTCTCCACCGAGAACTACGCCATGCAATGGATCGCCCACGCCAATCCGCGCGCCCCGTTGCTGGCGCGCACGCGCTTCTCGGCCAGCGGCGGCGGCGAGCCCAACCCCACGTTCCGCTACCGCAAGCTGCCGCTCACCGCGACCGAGACCACCGTGGATAACTGGCCCAGGTTCAACTACGGCACGCTGCCCCCGCGCGCCTCCGCCGGCCGTTCGCTGGACAACAATGGCACACCGGTGGATGTCACCCTCTTCGAGTTGCCCGACGCGCGCCTCGGTCTGCTCTCGCTCGGCCAGTTGCAACACGCGCCGCTGTCGCTGCTCAGCGCCCATCCGGCCTATGCGGTGGGCAACAGCCTGGCGGACATCCGCCTCTCCGATCGCACCGCGACCAGTGACAATGCGCCGCTCGCCTCGACGCTGGAGCCCACCCGCCGCATGGAGACGCATCACGATCTTTCCTGGCATCTCAACCGCGCGCTCTGGGACCGCTACTTCTTTTCCACCGTGCCCTCGGGCAACGCTCCGGGCGTCACCGTGCTGCCGGGCGGCGGCGCGCAACCGGCCTGGACGCAGGGCGACATCGACGCGGGCACGCCGCTGCCCAACGCCCGCCTGCGCTACCACCGGCGCGATGGCGTCGCGCCGTCCGTTGATCGCCTTGTGAAGACCGCCTCGCCCGATTCGGACCCGTTCAACCAAGCCGCCGCGCACCTGCTGCTTGCCGGAGGCTTCAACGTGAACTCCACCTCGGAGCAGGCTTGGCGCGCCGTGCTCGCCGGCACCTGGGGGCTCGACTACGACCCGGCGAACCGGAACGACTCGGAAACCTTGGAGGCGGCTTTCCCGCGCTTCTCGGTGCCGACCGGCGACGACGACCCGGGTGATCCGTGGCGGGGCTATCGCCAGCTCGACGACGCGCAGTTGCGCGAACTCGCGCGCAACATCGTCGTGCAGGTGAAGCTCCGCGGGCCGTTTCTTTCGCTGTCGGATTTCGTCAACCGCGGGCTGAGCAACGACGCCACCGGCCTGAAGGGCGCGTTGCAGGCGGCCATCGACGCGACGACCTCCGGCGCCGGCGCGGCCAACCCGGCCAACCTCGCGCCGTTCAATCAGGATCTCATCAGCAACACCAACGTGCGCGCCGAATACGTGCGCGACCACATGCGCAACGACGACTCCGGCACGGGCTCGGCGGCGCACCGATCGCGCTCCGCCTTCGCGCCCAAGTTTCTCACGCAGGCCGACGTGCTCACCGCCATCGGCCCGACCCTCACCGTGCGCGCCGACACCTTTCTCGTGCGCGCCTATGGCGAGACGGTGAATCCGCTCTTGTCGCCGGCCGATGACGACTACGTGATCGGCCGCGCCTGGGCGGAGGCCGTCGTTCAACGGCTGCCCGATCACCTCAACAGCAACCAATCGCAATCCCCCGAGGAGATCGCGACCGGCGACAACGCCGTCTTTGGCCGCCGCTTTCAAATCGTATCCTTCCGATGGCTTTCTCCCGACGAAATCTGATTCTCCCGCTCGCCCTGCTCTTCGCCTTGGTCGCGCCCTTGCGCGCGCAGCCGGAGGCGTCGCCGGCGCTGACCGTGCGGTTGATGAGCTGGCAAGGCGATTTGCCCGGGCTGCTGTTGGCCGGCACGCGTGAGACGCTGGAGGTGGACGCCCGCGAGTTTGCCTTCAGTCGCGAAGTCGCGGTGAAGCGCGGCGAGGTTTTGCGCGTGTCGCGACGCGTGGAAGGAACGCCGTCCGACGAACCGCCGCCGGTGCTCGCGGAGCTGGCGATACCTCCGGGCATGCGGCGTTTGCTGGTGGTGCTGGCGCCGGCTCCGGCCGGGAGTGCGTTTCCCCTGACCGGCCGGGTGTGGGACAACTCGCTGGAGGCGCATCCGGTGAACACGATGCGGGTGTTGAATTTTTCGACGAAGGCGCTGGCCGTCGCGGTCGGATCATCCCGCATCCAGGTGGCCGCTGGCGGGGAGGGGAGCGTGGCCTATCCCGGCGAGGCGCTGCCGATGGTGTTTGTGCAACTGGCCGCGGGCGAGGACGGCGAGTGGCGGATGGCCCGGCGCGGTTTGCAGGCCCTGGTCCCGGGGAGCCGGATGCTGTGCGTGGTGCGGGACGGGCGGATTCCCGCCGGCAGCATCATGCCGGAGGCGCGCGCGGAGACGGTCGATGTCTTTTTTATCAACGACCGCCGGCCGGCCGGTCCGGTCGCGGCGCGGGCACAGTGATCAACCGCGTTTGCGGTTGCGCTGGCGGTATTGCATCGGGGTCATGCCGAGCACGCGTTGGAAAACGCGCCCCATGCGGTCGTCGTTGGGGAAGCCGCACTCGAGGGCGATCTCGTAGGCCTTCTTGTCGGTCTCGGCGAGCATCGTGCGGGCCTTTTCCATGCGCTTGTGGGTGATCTCGTCGGCGAGGGTGCGCCCCACGTTTTTAAGGAAGGCGGCGTGCAGACGCTGATAGGACAACGGCACCGTGGCGGCGACGGTCTTGGCGTTGATGTGCTTGGTGTAGTTTTGCCAGATGTGCAGCAAAGCCGAGGCCACGTGCGGGTGCTTGATGGCCATGATGTCGGTGCTCAGGCGGGTGACCACGCCCACGGGGGGGATCATGATGGGCTTGGCGGGCGCCGCCTCGCCGTGCAGCAACCGGTCGAGCAGCGCGGCCGCCTCGTAGCCGATGACCTCGTGGTTGCTGTCGATGCTGGAGAGCGGCACCGGCGCGAAATCGCAACGCAACGGATCGTTGTTCACGCCGAGCACCGCCACTTGCTCGGGCACGGGGATCGCCGACTCCAGGCAGGCGTAAATCACTTCGCAGGCCGGCTCATCGTGCTCCGCGAGCACGGCCAGCGGCTTGGGCAGACCGGTCAACTGCCGGCCCAGCCAGTGGATCAACTCCGACTCGGAATAGTCCTTGTCCGCGTTGCGATGGGCCACCCAGTCGATCAGGTGGACGGTGCCGCCCTTTTCCTCGGCGCGCTTTCGGTAGGCCTCGTAGCGGAGCATGCTGGACGCCACCGGCGACTTCAGGAAATACGCGAGATGCTGAAAGCCGCGCTCGATGAAATAGTCGGCGGCGATGATTCCGATCTGCTCGTTGTCGGGTCGCACATTGGGCACGCCGGGATGGCGGCCGTTGCCGATGTTGACGACGGGCCGGTCGGTGTCCTTGACGAAGTCGTAGAGCGCCGGATCGCTGTGCAGGTAGCAGATGATGCCGTCCTCGCGCCAGCTGCGGAAGTGTTGTTTGTGCCGCTCCATGGAGGAGTCGAGAATCCAGCCCGCCTCGCGGGCGTAACGCACGATGCCGCGATGAATCGCCGGTGAATACCAGGCGAGGGCGAGCAGAATGCTGGGGCGCTTCTCGACGCGCACGGGCTTGGCCGGCGGCGCGTTTTTCGGTTGGCGAGCAGACGACTTTGAGGGGCGGGGAGTGCGGGGCATGGTGAGAAAAAGCGTTCTGTCGGGGTGGGGAAATAAAGCGCCGAATATCACATGGGGTTATTTTTCGACGAAAAATATATGACTATATACGCTTTAATTAATACCCTTCGAATCGGTTTATGGGTCAGGGCGCAATCCCATTTCGACGGGATTGGCGGCTGTTCAGACCATGCAAACACTCACTTTTGAAGTTTCGCTAAAGCCCTTCTGGGGATTGGACGACGACGCCATGTTTGGTGTTTGTCAGGAAGCCTTCCGGCAATGGGACGCCCTGGCCCGCGAGGCCGCGGAGATTCAGATACTGCTGTGGTCGGCGGACGGTTCCGAGATCCTCGAATACACCGGCGATCTCGACGCCGAGATGGAGTGGGCGCGCTTTGTGGGGAACTGCAATCCGCACAAAAGGGTCGTGACCGATCCCGACGGCCGGAGCCTGCATTCGCGGTCCTATCCGTATCGCGCCGGCGTCGGCCCGATCACTTATCGCCGGCTCGGCGCTATCGTGGCAGCGTGGCGCCAGGCGGCGGCGCAGGCTCCCTGCGCCGCAGGGAAAACAATCCGCGTGGGTCTGCCCTTCGATCCGGGCGGCGAGTTCGCTCCATCCGATTTCAAATACAAACGCCACCGCGAGATCTGCCTCGCCGACACGATGGGGAAGGCGAGTTTTGTCTGCTGCTACGGTATCCTGGATTCGGATACGCATCGCTACGCCGGCTTCCCGGACGGCATCCCGCAGGGCACCGGAATCGGCGCTTTTCTCGGGCGCCAGTTTCGGCTGCTCGCGGCCGATCTGGGTCTCGACTACCTGTGGCTTTCCAACGGGTTTGGCTTCGGCATGGAGACGTGGCACACCATCGGGCCGCTGTTCGATGGCACGACGTTTTCTCCCGGTCGCGCGCCGGAGATCCGGGACCGGATTCTCAATTTCTGGCGCGAGCTGCGCGCCGAGTTGCCGCCGGAGATCGGCATCGAGACGCGTGGCACCAATCTCGGCACCGCCACCGATCTGGCCAGCGACGCCACGCCGCTGCGCGAACTCTACGAGGGCGGCTTCGACTTTGCGCCGCCGCCCAATTCCCCCTGGGCCGCGCTCAATGGCGACTTTGGCATCGAGCTCGCCGGCTACATGTCCCGCATCGCCGAGCTGCCGCCGGGCCGCCCCGCCTCCTTCCGCTATTACCTGCACGATCCGTGGTGGCTCAACAGTCCTTGGCTCGACCGCTACGAGGGGCAGCCGCACGACATTTATCTGCCGCTGAGCATCGGGCGCATCGACGCCTCCGGCCGCGTCGAGGGGGCGGGCACGTTGAACCTGCTCTCGATTGACGATTCCCACGGCGCGATGCCCGGGACGGTGCCGACACAATCGATGCCGCACCTGCTGCGCGGCTGGACCGAGCGCCCCGACGCGCCGGGGCCGTTGGTGTGGCTCTACCCGTTCGACGAGCTGCACGACGCGATGTTCGCCGCGTCGCCGAGGCCTGAGCGGTTGTTTCACACCGATTGGTTTTTGCGCGACGCGATCAACGGCGGCGTGCCGGTCAACACGGTCGTCAGCACGCGTGCCTTTGCGGCTTTGGGCGACCGTGCCGCGGACGTGTTGGCCGGACGCGTGCTGATCACGCCCGCGCCGTTCGATGAGGCCTCCGAACGCCGGCTGCTGGCTTGGGCCGATGCCGGCGGCGAGTTGATCGTGTATGGCGCGCTCGACACTGCGCCGACGCTGCGAGCCCGAATGGGGCTCAACGCCGCCGAATCATTGGTGGGCGACATGGTGGTGACGTCGGCTCCCGGGGTTTTTGACCGCCATGAAACCGGTGGCGTCGGCCCGGCGACGTTTGCACACAACGCCATCATGTCCGGCGGGGCGCTGACCGAGGCACCCGCGTCCACGTCGTCCGGCGTGGAGTTGCTGGCCGCCTGCGCGCCGGTGAAGGACGCCGCGCCGGGCGATCTGCGCGCGCTGGCCGTTCGGATAGACACGCCTTCGGGCGGACGCATCAGCTGGCTGCGCGGCCCGTTGTCGATGCGCATGGTCAAGGGCATCCAGTTACCCGTGCCGGACGAGCCGGGCGTGTCGTATGCGTTCACCCAGCTCGTCCGTGAGGTGCTGGCGGGGCATGGCTGGCACGTCGGTTTTGACGCGGTCTCGGCGGTGCGGCGAAATCCCGTGGTCACCGTGCACCGGCACGCCAATGCCTGGCTGTTCTCCGGATACACTCCCGACACCACCGTGGGCATTGAGCTGGGCACGCCGTTTGGCGCACCGGTTTTTCTAGGCGCGGAAACCCGCCTTCGCGCCGGGCACGCCACGCACCGGCTGCCACGCGCCTGGCGTCATGAATGCCGCGTGTTCATCGACCAGGCCGAGGGGGTGGTCGGTTGCACGGAAAAACATCCGGCGCAGGTCGGTGTCACCCGACGTTGCATCCTCAGCGGGTTGGATGCGGCGACCCTGCGCTTTTTCCCGGCCGCCGGCAGTGGTCCCGTCACGGCCTACCTCAACATGGACTGGCCGCACATCGGCGGCGAAACGGTGACCTTGGTGCGACGCGAGACACCGCACGGGCCCATGCTGGAAACCTCCCGGCCGGTGACCGGCTGCGTCCTGCTCTCCTGGTAATCCCCGCCACACTCTATTTCCCCCAACATCCCCGTCATGCATGCGAACACCCATACCCCGCCCGCCTTCGTCGTCGTTCATCCCTTCATCGGGGGAAGGCGGCGAGGGTTCACTCTCGTCGAACTGCTCACCGTCATCGCGATCATCGGCATACTGGCCGCGATCATCATCCCGGTTGTCGGCAAGGTCCGCCAATCTGCGCGCGTCACTCAAAGCGTGGCCAACCTCCGCAGCATCGGTCAGGCGGTGCTCCTCTACGCCGGGGAAAATCGGCACACGCTGCCACCGCTGGTGAACCTCAGCGAGACCGGCGGGTTCGGAAACCAATACTGGAGCAAGACCATCGAGCCTTACCTGGAGCCGGCGGTGGATGGCGGCTGGCGCGATCTGAACAACCGTGCCTTCAGGCAAAGCCCGGCGCTGGTCAGCCCGCTGCTCGAAGATGGCCGGCATCACGCCATCGGCGACTACGGTGCAAACCGCGATGTCATCCAACACCCCAACTCCGCCCCCCGCCGCTTGTCGGAGGTGACTCGTCCGGCGGGAACCGTGATGGTCGCCGCCGCCGAAACCCGCAGCCGCGCGCTGCCCAACGGCGCCTGGTTTTTCGAAACCTACGCCTACGTCAACAACCCCGCGGCGGCCGGCGCCGCTCCCTCCGATCATGGCACGGGTAAGATCCCCGCCGTCTTCGTGGACGGACACGTCGAACAATTCGAGATCACCGACTTCGAGGCCAACCGCCGCGAACTCCTGCTGATCAACCCCTGAGTGGCAGGGTTATTTTTCGACGATAAATGCGTATTGATTTTCGATTTATGATCACGAGGAACCCGGTGGAATAGTCCTGTTCGCGCGGGTGCCCCGCCCTCGCATATGCCCCGCCTTTATCCCCCGTCGCAGCTGCTGATCCATCAGACACCCGCCCGTTAACCCACTTCCCCTCTCCCCCGAAACAAGCACTCCCAACCCGACATCAACATGATCCTTCACCCTACCTCCTCCCTCGCGGCCAAGTCGTTGGCCATCCTCGTTAGCGCGACCGGTCTGGCCACCTCCGTTCAGGCCGCAACCATCGGCCACTGGAGTTTTGAACAGGATGCCCTGCTCAGCGACTCCGGCCCGAACAACATCGGCCTGTATCAATTCAACCATCCGACCACCGGCCTGCAGAATTCGTTGCCCACTCAGATCGCGCTGCCCGCGACCGGTGCCGGCTCCGCTTTCCCCCGCTATGTCAATGGCGCCACCAACGGCCATGCCATCCAAGGCGCCGGCACGACGCTCAGCTTCAATCATCGCCAACTTGGAGCGGACATCTCCGCGCATGACACCAACCTGACCTCGGCCCTGAGCTTCGAGGCGTTTGTGAACCTCTCCAACACCAACGGCGGCAATCCCTCCGTGCTCGCCGGACAAGGTGTGAACTCCGGCAGCGCCGGCAGCTGGGCGCTCAGTGTCACCGGCGAAAGCGCCGGCCTCGGCACGCGCAACATCATCTTCCAAATGGATCCCAGCGGCGGGTGGGGCGGCGCTGGATTTCAAACGCTGGACAGCAACCTCGTGCTGGATCTCAACAAGGACTACTACATCGCGGTGACCGCCGACTTCTCCGACAACACCACCGGCATCACCATCTATCTGAAAGATCTGGGCGATCCGGAGGCCGTCTTGCAAAGCGCCACGATCGCGCACAGCGGCACGATCGCCGGCACCAGCGAGCCCTTGGCTATCGGCGCGAGCCCGACCGGTGGCACGCCTTGGTATGGACTCATCGACGAGGTCCGCCTCTCCGACACCAAGCTGGGCGTGCAGGATCTGCTGGTGAACCAGACGCAGATTCCCGAGCCCTCCTCCTCCGCGTTGCTGGTCGGCGGAGCGTTCGGCCTGTTCGTCGCGACGCGTCGCCGTCGTCGCGCCTGATCTCCCCGCGCGGCGCTCCCCGCGTTCCCCTTGTTTAATCGTGAATTCCGCCATGACTGCTTCCTTGCCTTCCCGTTTCTCCGCCGCGTCCACCCGTCTGCGCGCGTTGTCCCTGTTGCTGTGCGCGGCCGCGCTGATGCCCGCCGCGCGGGCCGGCACGGTCGGCCACTGGCGTTTTGAAAAGGGGGGCTTCCTCTCGGATTCGGGACCGAACGGCCTGCCCCTCACGGCGGCGGGCAAGTTTGGATTGCCCGAGCAGCATGTGTTGCCGGTCGGCTATGATCCGGGCTCCTCGTTTCCGCGCGCCGTCGGACGTTTCCGCAACGACGCCGCCGCCCGCGGTCAGGGCAAGACCTCCAGCTTTAATCACCGCCAACTCGTCGCGGACATCTCGGCGCACGACGACCAGCTCACCTCGGCCATGACGATCGAGGCGTTTGTAAACCTGGCCTACTCGCACCGTGAAGACGGCGCGGTGCTCGTGGGGCGGGGCGTCTCCGCGCCCAAGGGCGCCAGCTGGGCCCTCGCCATCACCGGTGAGAACAGCGAACGCGGTGCGCGCAACGTTCTGTTCCAGATCGTGAGCACCGGCATATGGAGCTTCGATGGCATCCAAACCCTGGAGAGCGGTCTGCGCCTTGAGCTGGGCAAGGACTACTACATCGCGGTGGCCGCCGACTTCGGCCAAAACGCCTCGGGTGGTGTCACGATTTATCTCAAAGACCTGACCGATCCCGACGCCCGCCTGCAGGTGGCTAAGTTCGCCCGCGTCCGCACCGCCGCGGCCAGCGATCTGCCGCTGATCATCGGGGCCAATCCTGTCGGCGGTTCGCCATGGTATGGCCTGATCGACGAGGTCCGCGTCTCCGACACCAAGCTGTCCGAACCGGAGCTGCTCATCAACACGACCGCCACCACTCCCTGATCCGTCCGCTCTCGCGAGCGAGGCATTTTTGTTGTCCCTTGTCCGGCCGCCCGTGTGCGCGCCGGGGCGCATCCCCATGCTTTTTTAATGAAACCCTTGTCATCCTTTCGCTCCCTTTTGCTTCCCCTCGCGCTGGCCTGTCTGCCGCCCGCCACGGGCCTGCTTCGCGCCGAGCCCGCGCGGCCGCCGCAGGTGTTGTTCAGCCTCGATTTTGATTCCGGCTTCACGGCCCGCGCCCAAGGCGCGTCCGCTCCGGTTCACGCTGACCGTGCTCCTGACTTGGTGCCGGGCAAACGCGGGCAGGCCGCGGTGTTCGGTCCCGGTCAAGTGCTCGGCTACGCGACCAAGGGAAACCTCAACAAGGAACGCGGTTCGCTCTCCGTCTGGCTGCAGGCTCCCGTGGATGGTTTTGGCGCGGACGCTGGCGGCCAGCGGCGCACGCTTTTTCGGGAAAACGGCCCCTACGCCGGACGCGACACCAACACCATTTGGGTGTGGCATCACCCGGGCCGCGGACTGCGCGCCGATGTGCGCGATCCCCGCGACCGGTATATCTACGTGAACAATTCCGGGACGTGGAAGCAGGGCGATTGGCACCACTTTGTCTTCACCTGGGATCACACCAAGGGCACCCAGGCCTACGTTGATGGCGAGTGGGTCGCCCAGTCCGTGGCCACCAAGTGGCAGCCCAAGTTCCACCAGGAATTCCTGATCGGCGCGGCCGACGAAACCGGTCTGCACCCGTGGGGCGCGGCCATCGACGAGTTGAAGATCTTCGACCGTGAACTGACCGAGGCCGAGGTCCGCGCGGAGTTCCTCAAGGACGGCGCCTTCATCACGCGCACGCGTCTCTTCGAGCATTACCTCACCGCCGATCGCGAGGGCTTTGTGCGGCTGGAGTTCTACAACCCCGCCGACACCGCCGCCGAACTCACCGACCTGCGCTACGTGCTCCTGGGCGCCAACGACCGCGAACTCGCCAAGGGCCGCCTCGCCGACCAATCGCTGGCCGGCCGCGACCGCGTGCTCGTGCAGGTGCCGCTGACCGTCGCCATACCGGGCGAGTTTCGTCTCAGGCTCGATTACACCGACGGCGCCGCCGCCCGCTCGGAGGAGTTCCCCGTTCGCGTGCAAGCCGCCGGCAGTGACGCCGCATCGCTTCCCGTCGTTGAAAAACTCATCACCGAGATCGACGCTAGCGTGGCTAAACCCATTGCCCAATCCGCCCCGTCCACCGTGGTGCGCTCGCCGCTCGGGCACTACCGCGAGGCCGGGAAAAGCCGTCACGACCGGTTCGCGTTGGAGTTCCATGTGAAGTCCGCCGGCAGCCCCCACGTCGCGGTCATCACCTATCCCGACGACAAGGCGCGCACCATGGAAATGATGCTGCACGACTTGTCCGGGAAGAAGGATTTCCAGGCGCAGATCGGCGTGTTCACCGGCGACGAATATCCGGTCTCCGGCGGCATGCTGGAGCAACGCGTTCTCTTCTGGCCGCACTCGACGCGGCAATCGTTCATCTTCATGACCGCCGAGCAGGACAAGCCCGCCGCCGTCGCCCGCATCCGGATTTATGAGCTCGATGGCATTCCCTCCGCGCCCGCGCCCCGCGCCTTCAACGGGAGCGTGCCGGCCCGCGAAATCGGCATCTACTACGAGGACCCCGTGCTCAACCAGAGCTTCGGCGAATCCACCGACTTCAGCGGCTTCGCCGAGGCCATGACCAAGACCCTCGACTACATGGACCTGTTTGGCCAAGGCACGCTGCATTACCCGGTCGCGTGGTATGACGGCCCGCTCTACGGATCCATCGCCGAACCCCTGCAGCAACCGTTCGGCGTGGGCGGCATCCGTCCACATCCGCCCGGTTATCCCGCGTATTTCGTCCAGCGACTCGACGCCCGCGGCAAGACCTTCAACGCCGGCCTGCACATGCACCTGCTGCCGTCCCTGATCCCGGCCGCCATCACCGATCTCGCGCGCATCCACGCCGGCGAGGAGACCGTGCTCAACATGCGCCGCGACGGCAAACTCTGGCACGGCCACTACCACGGCTCCGATCCCGGCTACAACCCGCTCGACCCGCGCGTGCAACAGGCGGTCGCCGACGTCGTTGATGAAGTCGTGCGCCGCTACGGCGACCAACCCGGATTCACCGGCGTGTCACTGGTGCTCGCCCGCGTAAAAATCTTCGCCTTCGGCTCCGCCGAGTCCGGCTACAACGACATCAACCTCCGGCGCTTTCAACGCGACACCGGCATCACCATCCCCGGCTATAAACCCGGCGACCCTCGCCGTTTCGTCGCCAGCGGCGACTGGCTGCGCGCCAACCCGGCCGCGTGGGAAAAGTGGATCGACTGGCGTTGCGCCGGCTTGCACGCCCACTACCGACGCATCGCTGACGCCATCACCGCCCGGCACCCGAATCTGAAGCTGACGCTCAACCTCTTCACGCCCCGCTCCGACTACGAACGCATGGCCGATTACCTCAACCACGACCCGCTCGACGCCTGGCGCGAGATGGGCATCGATCCCCGGCTCTACGCCGACGACGACAACATCTCCCTCAGCTACACCCTGGTGCCCGGCGACTACCGCTGGCGACGCGGCCTCGGCGACGATTCGGCCGACCTTGAGTCAAACCGCACCGTCTTCCTCGCCCCCGAGAGCATGGCCTTCATGAACGCCGTCGCGCATACGGAGGCCACCATCCACGACCGCTACTGGGAGGACGCCATCGGCCGCACCGCGCCCATGCGCGACCTTCCCGTGGCGGAGCACACCTGGCGCGTCTCCACCCTCAACGCCGGCGGCCGCAACAGCATGGAACCCTACGTTGCCGCGTTGAACAACTTCGACGCCCAACGCATCACCAAGGGCGGCTTTCTCATCGGCACCTTCGGCATGGAACGCGACATCGAGGAGTTCAGCCGCGCCTACCGCACGCTGCCCGCCGTGCGTTTCGACGACATCCCCAGCCTCGCCGACCCCGTGCGCGTGCGCCAAAAAACCGTGGACGGCCGACTCTATTTCTACGTGCTGAACCGCCTGTCCGAAGCCGCCGCCGTGAACCTCGATCTGAGCGCCGCCGACGGCGTGGAAAATCTCGCCGACGGCACGACGCAACCCGTCGCCGACGGACGCCTGCGGGTCGTGCTCCAGCCTTTTGAACTGCGCGCCTTCGCCGCCGCGCGCGGGGCCTCGGCGGCCACGATCACCGGCGGCCGCACAGAGGTGTCCGCCGCGTGGCGCGAAAACCTGCACCGCGACATGCAGACCGCGATCAGCCGCGTCGCCGCGATTCAAAAAACGCATCCCGAGGAATTCGCCCGCTTCGCCCCGTATGTGCGCTTTGCCCGCGAGTGCTGGAAGCAGGGCGACTACGCGCGGCTGCATTTCCTCTTGCAGGAATACTGGGCGGTCGGCTCCCGCAAACTCGCCGCGGAGAAACGCTGATGTCTTCGGCGGTGCGTCGTCGTTTCCGAAGTCTGATGCCCTTGGCGATCATCGCCGCGACGGCGTCCGGCGAAGTCACCCGGACCACGCATGACGGCTGGACGGATTCCCTGCGCATCTCCAACGGCACCGTCGATCTCGTGGTCGTGCCCGCCGTCGGACGCATCATGCGTTACGGCTGGATCGACGGTGAAAATCTGCTTTGGCGGCACCCCGACCGCGCCGGCCACATCGGCCTCACCCGCGAGAACACCTGGGCCAACGTCGGCGGCGACAAAATCTGGCCGTGGCCGGACCGCCACTGGCCCGCCGCCACCGGCGAGACGCTGCGCGACATCGATCCGCCGACCGAGTGGGAACACGCGCCGCACCGTGCGGAAATCTTCGGCCCGCTCTCCGTGCGCATGGTTTCACCGACATGGAAGGCGCGGGGCCTGCGGGTCGTGCGCGACATCACCCTGGCCGACACCGGCACGCGGTTGACGTTGACGACCCGCTTCGAACGCGACCCAGCGACGAACGATGCGACGCCCGCCGCCATCGTCCCCTGGTCGGTCACGCAATTGGCGCGACCCGACGCCGTGGTGGTCGATTACACCCCCGGCGAACCGCGGGCCTACGGTCAGTTGCTGGGCATGTCCTGGAGTTCCGCGTTGGAGCCCGACCGCACGACGCTGTGGCTGCCGTCGCCCGGAAGCGTGTCCAAGATCGGTGTCACCGGCCGCGCGCTCGGCTGGTGGCGAGGCGACCAGTTGTTGATCCAGCGACTCGTCGCCCCGGAGCCGGACGACGCGTGGAAACCCTACGAGCAGGCGCAGGTGTTTTGGGCGGAAGATCCGGGCGAGGGCGCCACGCCGTATGTGGAGCTGGAGTTCACCGCGCCGGTCACGACAGAACCAACCGTGCTCACGGTAACCTGGGAGCTGCACCGCCTGAGATCGTCGCGTCCGACGATGGACGAAGTGCTGGCGACCTTTCTGTTTTCTCAGCCATGAACACGATGACCATCTTGATGAACCGCTGCGTGCGATCACTGCCTTGCCTGCTTGTCTTGCTCACCGCGGACGTTGTCCGGGCAAAGGACGGTTGGGAGCCCGGCGCGAGTCCGCGGATCGCGATCACCGACTGCGTGAGCGTCGTGCGCGACCCGGCGTCCGGTGTCGCCCGCATCGATCGGCTCTTGGACAATCCGCGCGGCTACCGTTGGGACGCGCCGGGAGCACGGGTGCGATTTCGCACGGACAGCCCTGCGGTGGCGGTGCACTTGAACTACTCGGCGCGGCACCTCGGACCGGCGCGCAACAGCGTCGGGTTTTATCGCGTGGACGGACGCGGAGAGGACGCCTGGCGATTCACGCGTCCGTCGGGAACGACGTTCCCAGGCGACGCCGAGCTGGTGCTCGCGTTGCCGGTTCCCGTCGATGAAGCCGGGCGGACGGGGGTGTTTCACGATTATGAATTGATCCTGCCCTACGGCGACGCGGTGGAGTTGCGCGGCATCGCGGTTTCTCCGTCCGCGCGCTGGGAAAGACCCGCTGCTCGGCCGAAGGTGCGCTGGGTGGCGTATGGCGACTCGGTGACGCACGGCTTCACCGCCAGTTCGGTCGCGGGCACATATCCCTTCCTCGTCGGCGAGGCGATGGAGTGGGAGGTGATCAACGCCGGCGTCGGCGGACGCGCCGCGCACGCGGCCGACGCGGATGTGCTGCGCGGTCTCGACGCCGACGTGTTCTCAATCGCGATCGGTGTGAACAATTGGCAAGGAGGCACTGAGCCGCGGGCGTTTCGGGACGAGATGCGAGGCTTGCTCGAACAACTGCTCCGGGCAAAACCGGCGGCGCGGATCTACGTGATCACGCCGTTGTGGGTGCCGCCGTCATGGAGCCCGTCCAAGGTGGCGTATCCGTTGGAGGACTACCGGAAAGAATTGGAGTCGTTGGTCGCCGGGTTGGCGAACGGACGTCTGCGGGTGATTGACGGGGCGACCCTGATCGACCACGACCCCGCGCTCTTCGACCGGGTGGCGGTTCACCCGAACGACGCCGGCTTCGCGCAAATGGCTGGGCGATTGATCGCGATCTTTACGGCCGACGGACTCGGGCGGGCAAAGTAATCGAGTGCGGTCAGGCTGCGGCCGTCCGGCGCAGCAGCTCGGCGACGGATGGGATGAGCTCGCGGGTTTGCAGATCGCCGGGGGTCCAGAAGGCGTGGAGGTCATCAAGGCCGTCGAAATAATCGAGTCGTGCCGTCAGGCCGCACGCGCGCCAGGCGGCGACGGCTTCCTCGGAATGCGGGGGCGGCACCAGGCGGTCGTTGCGACTGTGAATACAGACCAGCGGCGGCGCGTCCGACGTGACGAGCGCGGACGGGCTGGCCGACATAAATTCTTCGGGCGATGGCGGGGCGGAGTGGCCGAAGAATTTTTTCAGAAAATCCTCCCCGCTGATCGCTGACGCGGGGGAGTCGTCGCGGCGTTCGACCCGCGAGGGACCGGCCAGCGAGACGATGCCGGCGCAGGCGTGCGCGCCGAGGGCGAGGCCGGTGAGCATGGCGAGGTGTCCGCCGGCAGAGGCGCCGCAGATAAGCAGTTTTTGCGGCGCGGGCAGACCGTGCGCGGCGAGCCCACCGGCGAGCACGAAGCGCGCGGCCGCGACGCAGTCATCGCGGCAGGCCGGCCAGGGCGCGTGGTCGAGCAGCCGGTAGTTGATGCTGAATACGGCGCGGCCTTCGCCGGCGGCCAGACGGGCGATGGGCGCGAGCGCCTCCTTCGACATCGAGTTCCAACTGCCGCCGTGGATGAGCAGCACGGGCGGCACGTCTTTCTGCGGGTGCGCCGGTAGGAGGAGGTCGCCGATGTGCCGCGCGTGCGCGTCGGTGTAAGGGATGTCACGAATAACCATGAGGAAAAACGAATGGGGGTGGCGTGGCGGTTGGTAATTCCAAAGGTGACCAACAACATGTGTTCTTACCGTGAGTGTTTGCGGTGGCAAGGTTTGCGGCCGGACGAAGCCGAGGCGCTGGCGTTCAGGGGCGCGGCTGGTGCGGAAATTTTTAATGAACAGTGAAACGCAGCGACTTGTCGTGCGCTGGCCTCGGTCGTGGGACTTGGCGAACAGCGTGCGCGCGGTCACGGTGAGCCGAGGCGAACTTGGCGTGCCTGAGGGCGTGGTGGAGTTGAGAATTTTTGCGAACGCGCCGAGCAGGCCGACGAGGAGGAAAAAACCTTATGGCTGTAAGCCAGCGGTGGTGGCGACAAGGGATTCGCGGAGGACGTCGAGGGCATTGCGCTGGTGCTCGTGGACGCGGGCCATGAAGGCGGCGACGCGGGCGAGGGCGACGGGGCGGTCGGTCTGGATCGATCGGCAGGAGGCGTTTGAGGAATATCTTCGCAGTCGGTGGCGTCGGTTTCCACGAGCCAATCGCCGAGGCCGAGGTCGGGCCACATCTCGCCGTTGATGGTGTCGGTAGTGTGGCGGAGGAAGATCGCGGGCGTGGGCGAAGATGGGCGAGTGGTTGTCCATGCTGACGAGGGTTTCGGAGAAGGCGTAGGTGGAGCAGGCTTCGCCGGGCAACCAGTAGTCGGAGCGCCAGACGACGCGGTCCTGCACGTCGGCGGGGAGGAGGTCGTGGATGGAGACTTTGGCGACGTCGATTTGGCGGCGCTGTGTTGCCATCACATAGGGATGAAAGCGGATGCGACTAACTATGCCCGGACATGCGAACGGCTAACCGGGACGAATCCCCAGCTGCAGACGAAATGAATGGTAGCGCGTAGGATGAGCCACGCATGGGACGTGAGAGCCATGCACGCAAAAAGCGCGTAAGCGCTGCGCTGCGGCAGTCTCTGTAGGGTCAAGTTTTCGAGCGCCGCCTGCGCGAAGGCCACCATAAGACTGCCCCATGCGGTTGCCGTTAAGCGGGAAATGCAAGGCACCGTGACAGCACGGCTTTTGGAGCATTCATCCGAGAATTGAGTTTGTGGGTCTCGCCGATCCGCCGACGGTCAAAGTCCCAAAAACCTGCTTGACTCATGATTGAGTTATTATAACTCTATACGGAAAGGTTACCCCCCCCTCCCCCCATGCCGATTACCCCTTCTACAGTTTGCTGCAGGCATCGCGTTCCCTCGGTGGTCGTATCGGATTACGGTTGGCGGCGGTTTCGGGGCTTCACGCTGGTGGAACTCCTGACGGTCATCGCTATTATCGGTATACTCGCGGCGATCCTAATCCCGGTGACCTTAGTAGTTCGGCAAAAAGCCCAATCAGCGGCCTGTGCATCTAATTTGAGACAGATCGGCATCGGTTTTCAGGTCTATGTTGCGGACAATAAACGGCAGGGGCTTGCGACATACATCAACGCAAGTTCGGAATACTGGTATCAGCGCCTTTTAGGGACGCCTACATCCGGTGCTAGCATTGATTCGAAGGCTTTGCCTGCCTGCCCTTCAATGGAGGTTTCAGGTGGTCATGCGGCTGCCGGTAACTACGGGATGAGCAATCTCTCTGTATGGTATCCAGCCCCGCTCCACCGGGTGGACAATGATCCGTATTTCTATTCTTCGCGTCTTCTACGTCCCCAAGACTGGCCTTTGTTCATGGATGCCGATGCGCCGATTATATACGGGCTCGATAATCCGATTGAGTCAGCCCCCAGCAACTCTCGCTTTGCCGCACGTCATGGCGGGATAGCAAACGTGCTGATGGCGGATATTCATGTGAAAACTGTGCGGTATGGTGACGCGCGGTGGCATCAGAGCACGCTCAACTCTGGATCTTATTACACTCCATGATATCGATGCGTCATATTTTGCCTGTTGTTTTATTCCCAGTCTTCTGTGCAAACGCACAGGCGGTTGAGCCAGTCGCCGCCCCTGCATTGGAGGTTGTTGTCACCTCTTCCTTTCCTTCGGGAGTGGCCCTTTTGGGCGAGCCGGGGCGGTATGTTATCCAGGTTAAAAACCCGACGCCAACGCAGACTTCGGCGACTTTGCAACTCACGGCACAATATCCGGGGGAACCTGTTTGGGTCAGTCGTGAATGGCCGGTGAACCTTGGTTCGAACGAATCGGGCGAGTTTGCCTGGGAGGCTCCAACCGATTTGACCGGCTACAGCGCTCTTTCGGCGGTCGTGCGTGGAAACGGTCGCGAGCTTGGCCGCAGCGAGAGCGCCTTGCTGGTGGTAAATCCGCCCGCGGAAAATGAACCACCTGCCTCCCGAAGCTTTTTCGGGACGATGTTTGTGCGGGATGCAAAAGCAGCAGCCCGCATAGGTGTTCGAGTCGAGCGTCGGCAGGCTGTTTGGGCGTGGTTGCAGCCGACTGGCCCGGACAAGTGGAATTGGAATAGTATTGATGGTGGGATCCGTGATCGTGCGGAGCAGGGAATAGCGACCATTCTGACCATAAGGCCGGAAATACATCCTGGTTGGACCAAGTGGAAATCCGTCGAGGAACTCGCGAGCCCGGAGCACTTGCCTGAATTCAAGGAGTTCGTCCGTGAGGTGGTGTCCCGCTACAAGGATCGGATTCTTGCGGTTGAAATCGTGAATGAACCCGACTTGGAAGTCGTCCGGGATGCACCCGGGAAAATCCCAGCCACCGAGGTGTATGCGCGGATACTGAAGGCCGGCTATGAAGCTTCGAAATCCGTAGCCCCGGACTTGCCTGTGATCGGTCTGGATGTGAGTGGAGTCGATTTTCCGCGTCTTCAATTCAGCAGGAGTGTATTGTCACTAAATTCCGGATACATGGATATTTTCGGAGGTCATCCTTACGCCCACTCCCGCTACATGGGTGGAGATGCGTTGCCGATATCTCCCTTGAAAATGGATACTGCCGGGCGTATGCGGGCGATGGCCGCGCTCATGCGGGAGCACGGTTTGCCTCCGCGTATCTGGAGCACTGAATTTGGTTGGGCGCTGCATCTCGATGAACCGTTGTCGTCGCCGTCGGCGCGTTTGTTCGCCGCCTATACGGCGCAGGCGATTCTGTTGAGCCGGTCCGTGCCTGAGGTCGAAAAGTTGTTCTGGTTTGCCGCCACAGTCCCAGGCCGGGAGCGATCGAGTTCGTATGGTATGTTTCGCAAGGTCGATGAGCGGGCCAACTATAATCGAGCCGATGGTAACTGGTATCCTTCTCCCTCGGCCGCGGCCTATGCGACCTGTGCGCGACTGCTGGATGATGTCACCTTTGTTCGCCAATTCACCATCGGTCCGTTTTGCCATGTGCTGCGTTTCACCAACGAGAGAACCGGCGAGACTGTGATGGCCTTGTGGATGGAGGAGACCGCGTCTGTCGGCGGTGGCGCAACGCTACGGTTACCCGCATCCGCTCCGGGAAATGGGCGGATCATTGACGCACTGGGCGGTGAAACGCCTTTCTCGTCCACATTTGATCTCGAGCCGTTGCCCGTGTTTATTGTCGTCCCCGCGGCGGATGCCGACCGTCTTGAACAAAGTTTTCGCACGGCGACCGTGGAGGCCCGCGAGCGGATTGTCGTTCAAGGCGCGCATGTCACCCGGCTGGATCAAATCTCGCTCGACGTCATCAACAACGATTTGCGGCCCGCAGCGGTCAAAGTCTTCCAGTCTGATCAAACGCAATCCGCCCGTTCGCGCGTGTTGGAGCCGGGAGTGAATACACTGACGATCCCCGCTGCGGGACTGGTAATGGACCGCGCGGGACGGGCCTCCCTCATAATACTTGACGAGCGCACGTCCGCGACCGTGACCACGGAGATACACCACAATCTGCGTTCCTTGCACCGGATTGATCTGCAAGCCGGCTCGCTGGAATCATCGCTTCGCCGGATCGCCACACCCATCGCGCTCACTCTGCGCGACCACGTTTTGCCTGCTGATCCAGGCGTGGACTGGAAAGGGGCCGAGGATCTTTCGCTGACAGCGTGGGCAGGGTGGACGCCAGCGGGCATCGCTCTACTTGTCCATGTGAGGGACGACATCCATAGCGGACCGCCGCCCGGCGTCACCAACTTGTGGGACTTCGATTCACTGCAGGTCGCTTTTGATCCGAGCAACCGGGCGGGGCATGGATACGATGATCATTGCCGTGAGTTTTCCTTCGCCCTCAACAATGCCGGGGCACCCGAGCTTGTGGACAATGGCGGTGTCAAAATTCCTTTCTCTTCCGGCAACCTGCGTATTTGGCGCGAGGGCGTGCTGACGTGTTACGAAATGATTTTCCCTTGGT
>JBDRJH010000478.1:0-10276 GCA_043815125.1 Verrucomicrobiota bacterium | reverse complement strand
CTGTCCAACGAGGCCTTCACCAGCAAGGCCCCGTCCGCCGTGCTCGAAGGCGCGCGAAAACAGCTCGCCGACCAACAGGCCAAGCGCGCCGAGTTGGAGCGCCTGCTCGCCGCCCTCGGCTGAGCGGGCGCCCCCGCTTGCCCGAAGCGTCCCCCGACCGGACCGCCCCCCCTACACGAATTCTCGTGCGAGGGGGCGTGCATTAGCGGCTTCGCTTGATCGGGTTAGTCAGTTTTATGTCGCACAAAAAAACATTTTGGCGGCATCAGATATCGTCGGCGGTGCCGAAGGGTGGATTCGTAACCCATGAATCTCACCAAACTGACCATTGGCCGTAGGGTTTCCCTCGGCTTTCTTCTGCTCTTGCTGTTCGGCCTTGGCCTCGGATTTCTTGCCGTCTGGAAAATGCACTTCGCCACCCAGGGCGCGCGTTCCTTGGCCGATGCGATCGCCCCGCAGACCGCGGTGGCCAGCGACCTTGCCGGGGCCTCGGCGCTCGCCCAGCGCTCATTTCGCAGCTACAGTTTTACCGGCGATGCCGACGAACTCGCGCAGGCCCGCCGGCATTTGGCCGCGGTGAAGGACGCCCTGGCCAAAGCCCGCCAACTCAGCGCCGCCCACCCCGAGTTGGTAGCCCTGGCCGAGGGCGTGTCCTCCGCCGAACAATCGCTGGACCGATACGGTCGCGAGGTCGACGCCACCGTCGCCAACCTCGAACAACTCGCCGACATCCGCAGCCGGCTCGACACCGCCGGCAGTCAGTTTCTGCAGCAAATCAACGATTTTATCCACGATCAGGACACCAAGATGGCCTCCGAGATCACCGAGGGGCTCACCGCCGAAAAACTGAATGAACGCCGTCTCAAGGCCGAACTGGCCAACGATATTGTCGTCCTCGGCAACGCGATCCGGGTGCTGGCCTACAAGGCCCAGGCCCTGCGCCAACCCGAGCTGATGGCGCAGGCGTTGCCCCAGTTCGACGAGATCCGCGCATTGCGCGAGCGCCTGCAGGCGCTCGCCTATGACGAGCTTAACCAGCGCCAACTCAAGCAGGTCGCCGAAGCCATGCAGACCTATCGCGGCGGAGTGGAGGAACTCACCGCCAACTTCGCCGAATCCGCCAGACTGCTGGCCTCGCGCACGGCCTCCATCGATGACTTCGACACCGTCATCAAAAGCCTGTTGGAACGTTCCGTTGATCGTATGCTTGGCTACGCCGGTGAATCCGAGGCCAGTCTCGTCAACGGCTCCCGCCTGATCACCGGCGGACTCATCGCCATGCTCCTGACCGGAGCGCTCGCCGCCTTCATCATCATCCGCGGGGTGAACAAGGCGCTCGCCCGCGCCGCCGACTCCATCTCACGCGGCGCCCTGCAGGTCGCCGCCGCTTCCGGACAGGTGTCCTCCGCCAGCCAGTCGCTGGCCGAGGGCTCCAGCGAGCAGGCCGCCTCGCTTGAGGAAATCAGCTCCTCCATCGAGGAACTCTCCAGCACCACCAAGCGCAACGCCGAGAATGCCGACGCCGGCAAGACCTCCGCCGGGCACGCCCGCGCCGCCGCCGAGGAGGGTGCAGGCGAGATGCTCCGGATGCAGGAGGCCATGGACGCGATCCAGCAGTCCTCCAACGACATTTCCAAGATCATCAAGACCATCGACGAGATCGCCTTTCAGACCAACATCCTCGCGCTCAACGCCGCCGTCGAGGCCGCCCGCGCCGGCGAGGCCGGGGCCGGCTTCGCGGTCGTGGCCGACGAGGTCCGCTCCCTCGCGCAACGCTCGGCCGTCGCCGCCAAGGAGACCGCCGAGAAGATCGAGGACGCCACCCGGCGCAGCGCCCAGGGCGTCCAGCTGTCGGCGCGGGTCGCCGAGGGACTCCAAAAAATCGTCACCCGCGCCCGCGAGGTCGACCAACTCGTCGCCGAGGTGGCGGTCGCCTCCCGCGAACAGAGCGAAGGCCTCACCCAGATCAGCACCGCCATCACCCAGATGGATCAGATCACCCAGACCAACGCCGCCAACGCCGAGGAAACCGCCTCCGCCGCCGAGGAACTCAACGCCCAATCCCAGGAACTGAAAAACACCTCCGGCGAACTCGCCAGCCTCGTCGGCGCGGCGCTGGAGGACGGTGCCCCGGGGCGCGTCCGCTGACCGCTCCGCTCCCGTGTGGTCCGTCACCTGGCCAATGTTCGTAATGCGAACAATGGCCGATCGGACAAAGTCGGGCCGCGGTCGGCCGCGTTTGTGGGCGCGCGTGCGCATCAGCAAACCGGATAACCTCAAGTAGCCGCCGGTCTTTCGCCCGCGTTCCGTGCGGGGCGGCTGGACAGCGCCGCGACGCGTGGGCGAGCTGGTGGGTTTTTCCCTCCAGCCCGCTCGCTCCCTGCCATGTCCCAACCGCCCTCCGCTTCCACTCCCAAACTCTGCAATCCCGCCGTCGTCGGCCTCGCCGGCTTTGGCCTCACCACGCTGGTCCTCCAGCTGCACAACCTGGGCCTCGTCGGCCTCGGACCGGTCATCTGGCTCGGCCTGATTTTCGGCGGACTCACCCAGATGATCGCCGGCCTGCAGGAAATGAAAACCGGCAACAATTTCGGCTACTGTGCCTTCACCTCCTACGGCGCGTTCTGGATCGCCCTGTGCCTGATGCTGCTCGCCGGGCAGTTCGGCCTGCTCAAGCCGACCACGACCGACGTCGGCTGGTTCCTCGTCGCGTGGACCTTGCTCTCCGCGATCCTCTGGATCGGCGCGCTGCGCATCCACGGTGCCATGGCGCTGACTTTCACGCTGCTGATGGTGGGCTTCGTGCTGCTTGATCTGGGACACTTCGGGTTTCCCGCGCTCAACACCGTCGCCGCCTACGTGCTCATCGCCTGCGCGTTCAGCGCGTGGTATATGATGGCCCGCATCCTCCTCAACGAGATCTACGGCCGCGAACTGTTGCCCGCCGGACGCCCCTGGGTCGGCGGTCCGGCCAAGGCTCCGGTCGCGACTGCGCCGGCGGCGGTGGGTGCTCGCGCCTGAGTCGCCGCGCCGGGTGGGCAATCAGGACTTTTTGCGGTAGCGCGTCCGGCTCTCCGGGTCCAGGGCGGTGCCGGCTTTGACGGCGGCTGCGAGCGCGGCGCGGATTTCTTCGGCCGACATGGTTTCGCGCAAGCCGGGTGTTTTGCTCAGGAGGCTGATCACCAGTTCGTCGCCTTTGAGGGTGTAAGCGATGTAGGCATGCTTGCCGTGGCGGTCGGTGTCGTTGGCGAGCTGGCGGCAACTGACGAAGTTGGTGCCGGCAAGGTCCGAGTGCGTGCAGGCGAGCGGTTCTCCATCGTCGATCACGAGGTATTCTTGTCGTGAGAGTTTGAATACATCGAGCGGTTTGCCATCCGACAGGGAGAACCAAGAGCCGAGCAGCGCGGGATCAACGTCGCGGGTGGGCTTTTCGGTCAGCGGGGCTTCGAACTTGCAGCCCGCGAGCAGCAACAACGCGAGGCAGACGGAAAGGATGGGATGTTTCATGATCGGTAATGGCCGAAAGCCGCAGACTGGGTCTGATGGCACGTCATCACAAGGCCCGGTTGTCACCCTGCTGCCGTCAGGATCGTGGGAATAGCGGGACGGAGCGTCGTGGAGCTGCAAGTAACCAAACCGGAGGAGGTGCCGCCTGTTGCCGACGATTTTTCGGGGCGGGTATTTCGATTCGTTCAATCCCCGTCGATGAAGACCTTCAAAACAAAGTGATCATCATTATCAAGCAGCTGAGACTGGGCTTCGGCCAATCGCATGCGGATTATGGCCAGAAGTTTTCGGGACTCTTCATCTTCCTTGGAAACCATGGCGGCTTCACGGACTTTGAGATCGGCGATGGCATCCAATTCTCTGGCCCGTCTGTCGTCGGCCACGTAGCGTGAAATGGCTTCAATCAATCGAGTCCGCAGAGCATCGGCGTCGGGCTCGTCAACAGAGTGAAAGCTCAGGTGGCACTCCGCCAATTGATCAGCGGTCAGCCTTCCGGGGGTGATGCGAATATCTTTCAGGGTAACGGGATTCTTATCGTGGGGCGTATTGAAATAGCGTTCCCAGAAAAGCGGGTCCGCCATGATCAAAGAGAGCCCGCTCGCGGTATTTTCCAACGATCTCCACTCGGCCTGCCACCGGGTGTTAATGCCGAGGCCGCATATGCCGGCAGGGCTGGTCTGCACCGTCCATTCCGTGCGCGTTTGATCACAGCCGGTCAGAAAAAGGCAGGTGAAGGACCAGGCGACAATCAATAGCTGGGCCCAAGTGCTTTGAATGCGCATGAGGGGGATGGTTTCCATGGATTAAGTTACCATGCACAGGCGTTTTTCGGACAAAGTGCCAGCAGTGATTACCAATCACCTCACAGCCACAGAGTTCAAGCCGGAGACGCTGCGCTTCGGTCTTGTCTGTGCCTCTGTGGTGAAACTCCGGGGATTGATGAATCCTGTGATGTCACCGGAAAGCTCTGGGGCACCGCTTGCGGCGGCCCAACGGAAGGCTGACGCGTTGGGACGACCCTGAGTTTAGGTTCAACCCCTCCCGCCCCGGCCGGCTTGGCCCGGTGGGCAGCCTCGGCGTTGGCTGAACCAGGCGGAAAAGTGGTTGGGGGAACGAAAGCCGAGTTCGTAGCCGATCTCCTTCACCGTCTGGCCGGTCTCGCCGAGGCGGTCGCAGGCCAGCTCGTAGCGCAGATCGTCGAGCCAGGCTTTGGGCGTTTTTTTTAGGTCACGCGCGAACAGTCGCTTGAACTGGCTGAGGCTCAACCCGACCCCGCGGGCGGCGTCGTTTTCCGTCAACACTTCGCCCGCTCGCAACCGCGACTCCATCAACCGCACCGCTTCTTGAATCCGCGGGTCGCCGTGCGGGGCCGGACCCGGGGCTTGGCCTGATCCGGTCATCAACTCCACGTAGGCTCGCAGCCACCGCTCAAAGTGGGTTTGCAGCGTGAGGTAACGATCCAGGTTGGTGGCCGCCCAAGGCAGGTGAAAGCCGCTTGGGGTCAGATTGGCTTGCACGAAGTCCACCAGCGCAAAGCCGGCGCGATCCAGGTCGTGGGTCTCGCGGCCGCCGACGATGATCGGCTTGCGGTGGTCGAAGAGATTTTCGCCACCGGGCCACTCCAGGTGGAAACGCAGCGAGATGATCTCGGCGTCGTCCGAGAAGGTGCGGTCACCGGTCCCGGTGCCGGGAAATATCCACTGTCCGGCCTTCACGCGGCTGAGACCGGAGGACAGGCGAAAGGTCGCCCGGCCGTGAATCAAGCGCCACGCGGCGATCCGGCCCTGCGGCTGATAGCTGAGGCTCTGATTGGATTTTTCAATGGCGGCTCGGCGGATCCAGACCAGCTCCCGGCGGAGGCGATCCCATTTATCAACGGGGAGATCTGATGTCAGCATGAGCTGTTTCCATACTCTATTGGGCCATTCCCGCAATGCTTGGCTGTTGGAAGGTGTTCCGCGCGCGCACAGCGTTGTTCGCATGAGTGATACCCCGCGTCCCCACATTCTTCTGATCACCACCGACCAACAGCGGGGCGATTGTCTCGGCATCAATGGCAATCGCGTGATCGAGACGCCCAACCTCGATCACATGGCGTCGCGGGGCGTGAATTTTACCCGCGGCTACTCGACCTGCCCGGTGTGCATCCCGGCCCGGCGCACGCTGCTGTCGGGCCAGAGCGCGGATTCGCACGGGCTCCGGCGCTATCAGGACGGTCTCGACTTCAACCCGCCGGCCACGTTGCCGGGTTGTCTGAGCGACGCCGGCTACCAGACGCAGCTGATCGGCAAGCTGCACCTGCATCCGCAGGGCCGGCGATATGGTTTCGACAACATGATCCTGTCGGAAACCTCCAATTGGCGTCCGCGTTGTCCGACCCAAAAACGTAATGACTACGTGGACTGGTTGCGCTCGCATGGCATGAACCGACACCCGCACGATCACGGCATCGACGGCAACGGTCGCCTGGTGAGTCCCTGGGGTTATGACGACTGCCTGCATCACAACAACTGGCTGGCGGAGGAAGCGGTTCGTTTTCTGACCGAGCGGCGCGATCCGGCCTGTCCGTTTTTTCTGCACCTCTCCTTTTTTCATCCGCATCCGCCGTTCGTGCCGTTGGATCACTATTTGCAACGCTACCTGGCCAAGGACATCCCGCCGGCGGTGATCGCCGACTGGGCGGCGCGCGGGGCTGGAGGGGCGGCGGGGGTCACCGCGCCGCATTCGCCGACCGGGCCGTTCGACCCGGAGATCATTCGGCGCGCGACGGCGGCGTATTACGCGTTGATCAATCACATCGACGACTGCATCGCGCACGTCATCGAGCAGTGGACCGGCTACGGTTCGCCGGATGCGAACGCGCCGTATTACCTGCTGTTCAGTTCGGATCACGGCGAGATGTTGGGCGACCATCAGCTGTTCCGAAAATCGCTCGGCTACGAGGCGTCGGCGCGGGTGCCGTTTTTTATCTCGGGCGCGAACGTGCCGATCAAGCGGGCGGGGTTGGACGAACTGGTTTGTTGGGAAGACGTGGCACCGACGCTGCTGGACTTGGCGGGGGTCGCCATCCCGGCGTCGATGGACGGTGTTTCGCTCGCGCCGCTGTTGCGTGGGGAACCGCTGGCGGAGTCACGCGATCATCTGTTCGGCCAGTGTGGCGGTGGCTATCATAATGTGTGGATCGTCACCAAGAAGTGGAAATACCTGTGGTTCCCGAAGACCAACGAGGAGCAGCTCTTCGATTTGGAAAACGATGCCAATGAATGCCACGATCTCTCCGGCGAAAGCCCGGTGTTGGAGGATATGCGCCGGTTGTTGGCGGGGCATGTGGTTGATCGGGAGGATCTGGATTTCGATTTGTCCAAGCTGAAACCCTGCGCCAACCGTCCGCCGAAGATATTCTGGCCCGGGTAATTGAGGACTGGATACAGCTTGCACCCGCCCGGCCTCGGCTGCCTTTGCCCAACCCCGCCCGAAGCGGGCCACCGCTCCCCGCCCGCGCACATTGTCACTTAATAAGTGACAAACCTGTTTGGGGACGGTGGTGACGTCGAGTGGTCAGTTTATGGGGGGCGTGTGGGCGGTGCTCAGAGGGAGGCGGATGTCGAAGGCGACGCGGCGATGCTCGATAAATCGGAACCGCACCAACTCGGCTTCACTCAGCCAGGTGTGCCAGGCATCGGCGTCAAAGGGACGGCCCAGCTCGGCGGCGTTGAAATGCAACTCGGACCGCTTGGTGCTGAGAAAGCCATCGGTAGCACCTGAGCCGCCGCCGCCACCGCTGGTCAAAATGGCTTCCCCGCGACCGTGGTTGATCAACGCATACGAACTCGTGGAGTTTCGCATCGTCTGGGCCAGGCGGGTGGCCGCAAGTTTGCCCGCCGGGATGTCAGGGCGGGATTCATACAGTTTGAGGACCAGGCGCTCCGCCGCGAACTCGGTCTCCGTGATGGCGATGCGAACGGCACCGTTTTGGTAGGAACGCTTTTGCAGCGGCAGGCGCAGTTCCGGCTCCATGTGGCCGATCATCGCGGAGATGCGTCCTTGCCACTCGGCGGGTCCTTGGCCGAGCGCGGCATACTCGGCCTCGCGAAGGCGAGCGAGCGCAAGTTCGGCCAAAAGGCTTTGGGCAATGGGAACCCTCGGGCGTGCAACGCCGAGCGTCATCAAACCGGGGTTCAGATGGTCTTTATTGAACGGGGCGAGGTCCTGCACCTGGGAGGTCTTGGTGCCATCGGTCCAAATCACGGAGCCTTCGGTGCGGTAAACCAAAGCGACTTCCCGCGGGGCCAATCCCGACCAGTTGGCAGTGGCCTTGAGGTCGCGGTAAACCACGCCGTTGATGCTGTTTCGGCCCAGATTTTCGATCATCTTGATGTCGGCGGCGTAACGAGGGTCCGACTTGGCCACCTCGTTTTTGAGTGGCGGCGCCCACATCAGGTAGTCCCACGGCCACACCGACGCGACCGTCTTGGCCCCGATGATCGCGGCGCACAACATGACCGCGGCCGGCCAGCGGCGACGCTCCCGATAAATCCAAAGTGCGGCGACCGTGCAGGCGGCCAGCGCCAGCAGCCAGGCGATGATGTGGGCCGAGAGCGCCAGCGAGGGCGTCATGCTGCGGGTGACTTCGACAAACTCGTTTCCCAAGCCGTGATGACGGGAATCCCATCCTGCCGCCGAGCTCACGAGCTGGGCCGCGGTGCCGAACAGCCATAGACCGAGGATCGATGCCAACACGCGTTGCGTGAGCAGGGACACCATGAAAAACATCCCGCCGACCAGTCCGTGGACCACCAGTTGCGCGGTTGCCACCCTCATGGTTTCGTCCGCGGTGAAGCCTTGCAGCAGGCCGGCCACGGTGACGATGCACACAGGGAGCAGCATCGTCCAGCCGATGATGAACAGCAGCTTGGCCCGCAACATCTGGCCGCCCGATATGGGGAGCTTTCGCCAAAAGGCCGCCTCTTTCAGCGGCGAGTCCTCGGCCACGACCCGCACGACCAGCAGGGCGTTGAGCAGGAGGATCAAGAGGAAGGCGAAGATGCGTTCGCCGCGGTTGGACACGGCCAGGCTGTCAGCCAGCGCGACCGGCAGGCTGACGCGCAGGATCAGCGCGGCGGTCCAGAGTGTGAGCAGAGGCCAGAACCGTATCAGGTCCTTGGATACGATGTGCCGGACGGTGGATCTCATGATGTTGGTTGCAAACGGAGGTTACTGCTTGCCGCGCACGACGCGCAGGTAGATGTCGCGCAGAGACAGCGAGGTCGGCGTGACGCGGGCTCCGGGGAACCGTTCGGCGTAGCGTTGTTCGCTCTCGGCGCCGCGGTAGGCGGTCTCGACAAACCGAAGGAGGCGGCCGGAGTGTTCAATGTCCTGCCAGGTTTCCTCATCGGCAGGTGCCGGCGGCGGACCGGCGTCGTCCGGCAGCGTGATCTCTACGCGGCGGAAACGCGCCTGCAACGAGTCGAGCGACTCCGACAGTCTCAGGCTTCCCTCGTCGATGATGGCGACCCAGTCCACGATGCGTTCCACCTCGTCGATGTCGTGGGACGAGATCAGGACGGACCACTCGCCTTCGCCGACCGCGGAAAACAGTCCGCGCACAAAATCATCGCGCACCGCCGGATCGAGTCCGCTGAACGGCTCGTCGAGCACCAGCAGTTCCGGCCGGTAGGCGAGTGCGGCCAGCAACATCGTCTTCATACGCATGCCGCGGGAGAGTTGCTTGAGTTTCCGGTCTTCGGGCAGCGCGAGCCGGATCAGCAGGTTGGCCTCCAGTTCGTGGTCCCAGGTCGGATACAGACCTCGGGTGAATTCGAGAAATCCGCGCACGCTCATCCAGTCCGGCAGTTCTTGGTTTTCGGAAACGTAGCCGATGCGGGTCTTTTCCGCGGGGCCGAGTCGGCGGGAGTCCACGCCCAGCACGCGCGCCTCGCCGGCGCTGGGTCGCAGCAGGTTCATGAGTAGTTTGATGGTGGTGGTCTTGCCGGCGCCGTTGGGGCCGAGCAACGCGCACACCGTGCCTCGCGGAACGGCGAGGTCCAGCGAGCGCAGGGCGCGTTTGCGGCCGAATGTTCGGGTTAATGCCCGGGTTTCGATGACGTTCATGTTATGACTTCGGTTGGCTGAGTTTTTTCCAATGCGTCGCGACCGCGGACTGCACGTCGCTCAGGTCGAGTCCTAGTTTCTTGGCCTCGACCACGAGTCGTTCCACCTCGGAGCCGAGCAGGTCGGCACGCTGCCGCCGGCCGCCGGTCGCCGGCGGGGCAACCACGCTGCCCACTGCGGGCGTGGTCATCAGCACGCCCTCGGTCACCAGCGTGGCGACCACCTTGTGCGCGGTGTTGGGGTTGATGCGCAGTTCCTGGCTAAGCTGACGGACGGAGGGGAATTTCGCCCCCGCGGGCAACTGTCCGCTCACCACCGCTTTTTTCACCGCATGGAGGATCTGCTCGGTGACGGGCAGGCCGGGTTTAAGCTCGATGGAAAAAGGCAGCACTCTGTCCTATCTGAACTAGGACGGGTGGGGCGGCAAGCCCGGAATCTCTTGGCGTCGGGGATGTGGTCGCCGGAGAGTCGGGGGCGTGCTCCCGCATCGGGGGGGCCTGGTCGCCGCGAGGCGGTGGTGTTCGGTGGGCGAAGGAGGGCTTGAACGGTGGGGGCAGGGGCGGGCAGACTGGCCGGCTTATGAACCGGACCGACCGTCTCGTGGCCATCGTGATGCACCTGCAGGGGCGCCGGTTGGTGCGCGCCGAGGAGCTGGCGG
>JBDRJH010000477.1:0-11609 GCA_043815125.1 Verrucomicrobiota bacterium | reverse complement strand
CCGTTGCGCGCACGCCGGGAGATGACGTCTATTCCGAAGTCCCTCGTTGAACGGGCGTCGCGAGCGACGCCCCTGCTTAAGCAAAGTCGTAGCCGCGAGCGCCAGCGAGTGGATCAGTCCGCTCGCTGGCGCTCGCGGCTACGCTCCCCCAGCCACCGTTTTATTTGAACCGATCAAAGACGCTCAAACGGGGACTCCGATGATATCACTTCACCGGCGACCAGTCGGCGGTGATGACCGAGGAGATGCCGCCGCGCCCCTTCCAGTCGGCGATCACGGTGAGCCGACGGGGTTTGAGCGCGGTGCCGAGGTCGTCGCAGATCTTGTTGGTCACGGCCTCGAAGAAGATGCCCTCGTTGCGGAACGCGTGGTAGTAGAGCTTGAGCGACTTGAGCTCGACGCAGACCTGGTCCGGCACGAAGCGCACGGTGATCGTGGCAAAGTCGGGGTGGCCGGTGATCGGGCACATCGAGGTGAACTCGTGGTGGGCGTGCGCGATCTCGTAGTCGCGATGCGCGGCGGGATTGGGAAAGGTTTCGAGAATCTTCGGGTCGGCCATGGGAGGGAGGGAATGAGTGAAAGGGAGTAAGGGAGTGAGGGAATCGGAGATCAATCCCGCGCTGTCGCCTCCTCACTCCCGTTCACTCACTCCCTCCTCACGTCGCCGTCTCGGTGAAGCGGCTCTCGCGGATCACGGTCACGCGGATCGTGCTGGGGTATTGCAGCTCGTCCTCGACGCGCTGGCGGATGGTCTGGGCGATGTGGCGGGCCTGCTCGTCGGTCACATGCGAAGGGTTGACCACCACGCGCACCTCGCGACCGGCCTGGATGGCGTAGGCCTGCTGCACGCCCTCGACGGACGTGGCCAGGTCTTCGAGCCGCTGCAAACGCTGGATGTAGCCGGTCATGGACTCGGCGCGCGCGCCGGGGCGCACCGCGGAGATGGTGTCGGCGAGGATGACGAGGCCGGCGTAGACGGTCTCGGGCTTGACCTCCTCGTGGTGGGCGGCGACGGCGTTGATAACGATGGCGGTCTCGCCGTGGCGTTTGACGAAGTCGGCGCCGATGGTGGCGTGGCTGCCCTCGTAGTCGCCCTCGACCGCCTTGCCGATGTCGTGCAGCAGGCCGGCGCGCTTGGCGATGCCGGGGTTGAGCCCGAGCTCACTGGCCAGCATCGAGGCGAGGAAGCCGACCTCGACGGAGTGGTCGAGCACGTTCTGCGTGTAGGAGAAGCGGTATTTGAGTTTGCCGAGCAGCCGGATGATCTCGGGGTGCAGGCCGTTGATGCCGAGTTTTTGCACGGCGTCCTCGCCGGATTGCTGGACGTTGAGGTCGACGTCCTGGGTGGCGTTGGCCACGAACTCCTCGATGCTGGCGGGGTGGATACGGCCGTCCTTGACGAGGCCCTCCAAGGCGATGCGGGCGATCTCGCGGCGCACGGGATCGAACGAGGAGATGAGCACCATCTGCGGCGACTCGTCGATGAGCAGGGTGACGCCGGTCGCGGCCTCGAAGGATTTGATGTTGCGACCCTCGCGGCCGATGATGCGGCCCTTCATCTCCTCGGTGGGCAGTTGCACGATGGTCGCGGTGATGTCGTTGTTGGGCCGCGAGGCCATGCGTTGCATGGAGGCGATGAGAATGCGCTTGGCCTCGTTGTTCAGGTCCTGCTCGGAGCGGTCGAGGATCTGCCGGCGAAGGGCGCGCAGCTCGTCCTGGCACTCGAGTTCAACCTCGTTGCGCAGGGCGGCCTTGATCTCGTCGGCGTCCATCTGGGAGACGCCCTCGAGGCGCTTGCGGAGCGACTTGGAGAGCGCGCGAATGGCGTCGCGGGCCTGGGAAACGGCGGCGTTCTCGCGGGCGAGACGTTCGCTCTTTTGCTCAAGCTGATGGTCGAGCAGCGCGAGCGACTCCTCGTGAGAGCGGATCTCGCGGAGCTTCAGCTCGGCCTCGATCTCGCGGCGGTCGAGCTCGCGGTTTACCTCGGCGCGGCGGGCGTTGAGTTCCTCGTCGATCTTTTGCTTGAGGGCCTGCGCCTCGACGAGCGCCTCGCGGTGGGCGACCTCCTTGAGCTGGGCGGCCTGCTCCTCGGCCGTGCGGCGGGTGTGACGGGTGAACATCCACACGATGATGAAACCCGCCGCCGCGCCCATCAGCAGGACCACCGCCCAAGTCCAGTAGGGAGGCGAATCCATCTGCGCTAACAGGTTTGAGTTGGGAATGAAGCGGACAGGCATCAATCCCGCAACGTTTGGAGGCGGCATGAATAAGTTCAATCTTTCTTAGGCAGGTCGCCCCAAAGCCCCCCATTCATACCTAGCTGCGGCCTGCATACTGGTTTACCCCACCCCGGGCGGACGGCTTACGCTCCCGCCTCGTCGCGAGCCGTCACTCCTCGATGCGCGTCTCGTCCCAACCGAGATGTTCGCGAGCGGCAGGGCTGAGCAACGCGGGCGTCCAGGACGGCTCCCATACGAGGCGCACATCCGCCTCGCTCACGCCGGGCACGGCTTCGGCGGCGGATTTCACCCCGGCCAGAATCACCTCGCCGGCCGGACAATAAAAGGAGGTGAGCGTCATCGTCACGGATACCCGTCCTCCGTCGATATCGATGCCGTAGATCAGGCCGAGATCCTCAATGCTCACGCCAAACTCGGGATCGTAAACGCGGGTAAACGCCTCGCGCAGGGCTTCGACAGTGGGACTCATGATGGTTGTAGGTTTTTTTTGAATACTGCTCCCGCATGGCCTGGCCGCAGATGGGCCAGAATGCGGGCGATGTTGACGAGAAACACGAGAGTCGCGCCGAGCAGCGTCCAAGCTCCGGCGATCACGGCGGACGGCGCACCGCCCAAGATCGCGGCGATGAGCAGCCCCGCGCCGGCGAGATGGGCGATCAGCCAGAGGCGTTCGAGCGGCTTGGACGAGAGCTCCGTCGCGATGGGCACCGGCTGGCGTCCCACCTTCGGTCCGTAGGCGCGCATCCACACCAGAAACGGCACGATCTTGCAGAGCATGCCAGACACGCAAAGACCAAGCGCCCCGGCGATGGCCAGCACCCCATAAGCCGACACCAGGCGCCGGAGAAACGCGGAGTGCCCGGGCGCGGCGACCAGCACGAGTCCCGTCAGCACGGCGGCACCGAGCAACGCCCCGCCGATCACAAATGCCCGCAGCCCCGGCTCCAGCACGCGCCGACGGCGGTGGCGCAGGGTTGCGCCCAACGCGACACCCGAGGCCGCCAGACCGGCGGCGATCAACGCCGCGCCGACGAGCGTCGGCAACGGCGCATGCCACGCCAGGCCCGGCGCGAGGATCAGCAGGCCGGTCTGCGTGCCCAGCAGCCCCGCCACGACCCAGCGCGGACGACGCAGCGTGCCCATCGTGAACATCGGCACGAGTTGAAAGGTCGCGCCTTGCAGCAGCGTGAAGAAAAAACCGACCAGCCCGAGGTGGGCGTGGGCACGCAGCAGCCCGAGCGCCGAGACCGGCAGGAAGGGATGCAGACGATTCAGCGCGAGCACGACCCCGAGCAGCACCGTTGCCAGCAGCCAGATCGCCGCCAGCGGAAAACTCCACGCCGGCGCGTCGCGACGCGGACTCGCGCGGAAGGTGTTCACCACCGCGATGGCGAGCAGCACCACACCGAGCGAGACGGCCGTGCCGCCGGCGGCGACCCAGTCGAAACGCCCGGCGGGAAACCCCGCGATGAGCAGCGGGCACCCCACCGCGTGCAGACCAGAGTGCAGCCAGAGCCGCACGGAGCCGGCGCGCAACGCGGTGCCGAGCACGACGGGCATCAGTTGATACACCGCCCCCACGCACACACTCAGCAGGAAACCCGGCAACCACAGGTGCGCGAGCGTCACCACCCGCGGATGCAGGTGGGCCTCAAGTAGCAGCCCGGGTTGCACGACGAGCCACACGGCCCCCGCCAAATGCGCAGCCAGCCCGAACACGATGAACGCCAGCGGCAGCCGCGCGCCGCCGACCAGCGGCACGGAATGGGAAGTGACCGGCGTCGACGTCATCGCGAGGACCGTCTCAGACGCGGGAAAGCGTGGTGCGCCAGCTGCCGTCGGGCAGCTCTTCGCTCGCGTGGTTGATGCCGCGCGCCACGAGCTCCGGATACAAATTGACCGGTTTGCGATCGGTGCGCGCGAGCAGCACCCCGCCCGCGCCCAACGTTTCGACCGCGGTCAGGATGCGCATCATCGGCTCGGGCGGCTCCAGTCCGCGGGCGTCCACCTCGCCGGCGGCGGAGGCATCGGCGCCGCGGCCGGCGGCGGGTTTGGCCGGAGGCTCAACCGCCGGAGCGGACGGCGAAGCGGTGAGGCGCGTGATCTTGACCTGAAACTCATCGGGGCCGGCGACCAGGTATTCCCAGCTGAAGGCGTCGGGGAACTGCGCTGCGAATTGATAGTAGAGCGGCACCGGATCGTGGTCGTTGATGAGCACGAAGTGCCCGCCGACGGGCAACTCGGCCCAGCGGGCGAAGATCAGCGCGTGCTTTTGGCGGCAGGGAATGACGCGCACGTCGAATTGGGTGAGGTCCATGGTGGAGGTTGATGGTGTTGTCATGAGGAAATGGATACCGTTTCCGCGCCGAGGGTAAGCAGCATGGAGAACGGTCCGGCGGCGGCGCGCACGGCGTGTTCGTGGTCGGGCGGCATGTGCAGCAACGTGCCGGCGGTGAGGCGTTGCCATTGGCCGGCGAAGAAGAAGTCGCACTCGCCATCCAGGATCTGCACGAGCGCGCGACGTTTGCTGGTGTGCGTGGTCAGTTCCTGTCCGTCGGCAAAGGCGAACAGCACGACGCGCAGCTCGGCGGATTGCAGGACGGTGCGGCTGACGATGCCGGCGGCGGAGGTTTGCACGGCCTCGGCGAACGCGAGCGTTTGGGCTTCGTTGGAAGAAATCAGGGTGCGTGGGCTCATGGGAAAATCAGTTGGCGGCGATGGCGGGCGTGAGGGCGGAAAGGATCTCGGCGGGTTTCCAGGCGTGTCCGCGCCAGAGCTCGATCACGCGCCCGTCGGGGCCGATCAGCGCGGTGCACAGCGTGTGGTCGAGGGTAACGCCGTTGTTTTCCGAAAAAACGGCGAACGCCTTGGCGAGCGCGTCGATCTGCGCCTTTGCGCCGGTGGCGAAGCCCCAGTGCGCCGGTTGCGCGCCGATGGCCTTGCCGTAAGCGGTGAGCATCTCGGGGTCGTCAAACTCCGGATCGAGGGTGATGCTCATGAGCCGCACCGGCGTGACGGCCGCCGGTTGCGCGACGAGCGATGATTGTAGCGCGCCAAACTTCAGCGCCATGGCCGGGCAAAACTCCGGGACCGGGCAACGGGTAAAGATAAACGTCACCACCGTAAACCGGCCGAGCAACGCCTCCTGGGTGAACGCCGCGCCGGTTTCATCCACCAGTGCGAATGCCGGCACCGCGTCACCCGCGCGCAGCCGCGACGAACGGCGCACCACCGCCGGAGCCGGCGCAGGCGCGGGCGGCGGCGTGTGACCGGTGACGACAAACTCTCCGGCGGAGGACTTGTCGTGATTCACGCAAAAACGGAACTTCAGATGATCACCGACCTTCAACGGAGCGACCGAGCTGTCGTCGGCGGCGACGTTAAACGCCATCGTCATCGCGACCATGTAGCCGGGAATCTCGTCGTGGGAAATGATCAGACGCCCGTCGTCGAGCCGGTGCACCAGCGTGCCGGTGACGTCGAAGTTGCGTTCGCAAGCGATCGCGGCTGTCGGGAAGGCACCGCCCAACGCGGCGAGCAGGATAAGAAGACGAAGGTTCATGCGGCCCAGTATGCCGCCTCCGCGCCGCGCCCGCCTTGACCTGCATCAAGAGCCCGCGGGTTTTGAGAAAACAGGTCGGATTACGATGGTCTTGATTCATATCAAGGTGCCGCCCGGGCAACGGGGATACAGTGGGAGCGTCTTATGAAAACCTACACGCTATCCTCCCTCATGCTCGGCATCGCCGCCTTGGCTCTCCTCTCCGGCTGCGGCCGGCAGGACAACAAGAGTGCCGCCACCACGGCTGCTTCCACCGAAGCCTCCACTCCCGCCCGCGCGGCTCCCGCCGAGGGTCGCGCCATTGTGATCGTCGGCAACGACGCGATGAAGTTCGACGTCACCGAAATCCGCGCCACGCCCGGCGAGGCGCTCGCCGTCACCCTCAAAAACACCGGCACCATGCCCAAGTTCTCCATGGGCCACAACTGGGTGCTCCTCGCCGCCAACGTCGACGTCGCCACCTTCGCCTCCGACGCCGCGCAATCGGTGAAGACCGAGTATGTGCCCACCGCGAAGCCCGAACGCGTGCTCGCCTCGACCAAACTCCTCGGCCCCGCCGAGAGCGACACCGTCCGCTTCTACGCCCCCACCAAACCCGGCCGTTACACCTTCATCTGCTCCTTCCCCGGTCACTTCCAGGTCGGGATGAAGGGCGAGCTGATCGTCAAGTAACCCTCCGTCAATTCCACCCCCCATGAAAACCCTCCCGCACTTCCTGCCGGCCGCCGCCGCGACGGTCGCGTTGCTGGCCGGTCTCGCCGGCTGCAACCCTCCCGGCCAAACCTCCTCCGGCGCTGCCTCCGGATCCGCCGACTCGCCCGCCGCGCGCACCTACGTCGCGCCCGGCGAAAAGGACGAGTTCTACCTGTTCTACTCCGGCGGACACTCCGGCCAGGTCTTCGTCGCCGGCATCCCCTCAATGCGACACATCTCGACCATCCCGGTGTTCGCTCCGTATCCGGGCACAGGATACGGCTTCGACGAGGAGACCAAGGCCATGCTCGGCGAGTTCACCTGGGGCGACGTCCATCACCCGGGGCTCTCCCAGACCGACGGTCTCTACGACGGCCGCTGGCTGTTCGTGAACGACAACGCCAACAACCGCATCGCCCGCGTCGATCTGCGCGACTTCAAGACGCACCAGATCCTCGGCCCCATCCCGAATTCCAGCGGCAATCACGGCTCCTCGTTCGTGACCGAAAACAGCGAATACGTGCTCGTCGCCACGCGCTTCTCCGTGCCGTTGCCCAAAGGCCGCTGGGCCGATCCGGCGGACTACGAGACCGAGTTCAACGGCATGGTGAGCGGCATCAAAATCGACCCTAAATCCGGCGAGATGAGCGTCGGCTGGCAGATTCTCACCCCGCCCTTCAACTGGGATCTCGGCTCCACCGGCAAAGGCCCGAGCAGCGGCTGGGCGTTCTGGACCTCCTACAACACCGAGATGGCGCACGAGACGATGGAGGCCAACTCCACGCAGAAGGACCGCGACTACGCGGCGGTCGTCAACTGGCGCGCGGCCGAGCAGGCGCTCGCCGACGGCCTCGTCACCGAGATCGGCGGCGTGCCCGTGATCGATCCGGCCAAGGTCCCCGGCGTGCTCTACTTCCTGCCCGTGCCCAAGTCGCCCCACGGCATCGACACCGATCCCTCCGGCCGCTGGATCGTCGCCTCCGGAAAACTCCAGCCCGTCGCGTCGGTCTTCGACTTCGAGAAAATCCAGGCCGCCATCGCGAAAAAAGACTTCGACGGCGAATTCCGCGGCGTGCCGATCCTGCGTTACGACGCCGTGCTCGAAGGCGAAGTGCCCGTCGGCCTCGGCCCGTTGCACACCCAATACGACGGCCAGGGCAACGCCTACACCTCCCTCTACATCGAGTCCGCCGTCGCCAAGTGGCGCATGCCGCCGTGGTCCGCCGAGGACCGCGCCGACCTGAATAGCGTGATCACCGACAAGATCGATGTTCACTACAACATCGGCCACCTCGTCGTCGGCGGCAGCGATACCAAAAAGCCCTACGGCAAATACCTCGTCGCGATGAACAAGCTCTCCAAGGGCAGGCACCTCTCCGTCGGTCCCGCGCAGCCCGAGAGCAGCCAGCTCATCGGCATCAACGGCGAAAAGATGGAGATGCTCTACGAGGCGTTCACCGAACCCGAGCCGCACTTCGCGCAAATCCTCAAGGCCGACAAGATCCAACCCATCGAGGTTTACCCCCGCGCCGAGAGCAAACACCCGCACGCCATCTGGGAAGCCAAGGACGCCAGCGTCGTCCGCACCGGCAACGTCGTCGAGGTCAAGATGGTCGCCATCCGCAGCCGCTTCCTCCCCGACCGCATCGACGTCAACGAAGGCGACGAACTCGTCATCCATGTGACCAACGTCGAGCAGACCACCGACATGATCCACGGCCTGGCGATCGCCGACCAAAACGTGAACATCATCATGGACCCGGGCGAGACCAAGACCGTGCGCCTCAAGATCACCAAGCCCGGCGTGTTCCCGTTCTACTGCACGAACTTTTGCTCGGCGCTCCACCAGGAGATGCAGGGCTACCTCACCGTGAAACCGCGCAAGTAACCCCTGCCAGCCGCCACCACCGCCATGAACGAATTCCTCCGCCGCGAATACAGTTTCCTCCGCCGCCCGCTCAACCTGGCGTCGCGGCTGATCCTGCTCGTGGCCGCGGGGCTCCTCGTGGCGGCGGTGTTTCTCCCGCTCTGGAAAATCCACCTCGTCGCCCCGCAATACCGCGAAGGCCTCACGCTCGACATCTTTACCCACAAACTCGTCGGCGGAAACGGCGGCCAGGATCTGCACGAGATCAACGTGCTCAACCACTACATCGGCATGAAGCCGCTTCAGCAGGCGGACTTTGTCGAGATGAAGTGGATGCCCTTCGCCTTCGGCGCGTTTGCCCTGCTCGCGCTCCGCTCCGCCGTCATCGGCCGCATGGCCAGCCTTGTCGATCTCGGCGTGTTGTTTCTCTACTTCACCGCGTTCTCGCTCGGGAGCTTTTATCACCGCCTCTACACCTACGGACACGATCTCGACCCGCGCGCGCCGATGACCATCGAGCCGTTCACGCCCGTGATGATCGGCAGCCAAAAACTCGCCAACTTCGTCCAGACCAGCCTGCCCCAATCCGGCGGCTCCCTGATCGCACTCTTCCCGCTGCTGATCATCGCCGCCATGTGGTGCTCGCGAAAGGAGCAGCCATGAAACGCCTGCTCGCCGCCGCGCTTTTCCTCGCGCCGCTTGCGACCTCAGCATCCGCCGTCGCCTCCGATCTGCGCGCGCGCATCGCCGCCGCCGAGGCCGGCGCGACGCTCCAGGTCGAGGCCGGCGAACACCACGGCCCCTTCGTCATCGACCAGCCGCTCCGCCTCATCGGCGCGCCCGGCGCGGTGCTGCGCGGCGACGGTCGCGATCACGTGATCGCCATCCGCGCCGCCGACGTGGAAATCGCCGGCTTCACGATCCGCGGCTCCGGACGCGAGCTCGGCGACGACCACGCCGCCATCCACATCACCGGCGCGCGGGCCATCATTCGCGACAACCGCATCCTCGACAGCCTCCACGGCATCTACGTGCGCAAGGCCGACGCCGCCCGTATCGAGCGCAACGTGATCCTCGGCGACGGCGCCGGCGTCGCGGCCGTCGATGATCCGCTTCACGTTCCGCTCCGCCCCGGCGAGAGCGAACTGTGCGGCGTCGAATCCATGCAAGACCGTCGCGGCAACGGCATCCATCTCTGGAACTCCGCCCGCCACCAGATCGCCGACAACGTCATCACCGGCACGCGCGACGGCATCTACTTTTCCTTCACCGACGAAACCCTCGTGCGCGGCAACACCATCACGCGCGTGCGCTACGGCCTGCACTACATGTATTCGGATCTGAATACGTTTGAGCGAAACCGTTTCTCCGACAACGCCGCCGGCTCCGCGCTGATGTATTCCAAGGGACTCGTGCTGCGCGACAACCGCTTCACCGCCAACCGCGGCCACCGCGCCTACGGGCTGCTGCTCCAATCGGTGGACGAGACGCTCATCGAGGGAAACCTCATCGAGGGCAACACGCTCGGGCTGTTCACCGAAAACTCCAACGGGCTCACCGTTCGGGCCAACCGCATCGCCGGCAACCACGTCGGCCTGCGCGTGAGCGACAGCACCGAGGACAGCCGGTTTTCCGAAAACGTGTTCACCGGAAACATCCACGCCGTGGAATCCACGACGAAAGGCGCGAAGAACACCTGGTCCGTCGGCGCACGCGGCAACGTCTGGGACGGCGCCGTCGCACTCGACCTCGACCGCGACGGCGTGTCCGACCTGCCGCACCGCGAGCCCGATGTCTTCGGCGCGTGGCGCCGGCCGTTCCCGGCCATCGGCCTGCTCTCGTCCAGCCCCGGCGCGAAACTGCTGCACTTCATCCACAGCCGCCTGGCGTTGCCCGGCATGCCCGGCGTCACCGATCCGCATCCGCTGCTTTCGAGCGCCAAACCCTCTTCGCCATGATTCTCACCCGCGATCTCGCCAAGTCCTTCGGTTCCCGCGCCGTGCTGCGCGGACTCGACCTCGCCGTCGAGCCCGCCGCCATCACCCTGCTCGTCGGCGCCAACGGCGCGGGTAAAACCACCACGCTGCGTCTGCTCGCCGGACTCTCCCACGCCGACGCCGGCATGATCGCCATCGCCGGCCACGACCTGCGCCGCTCGCGCCGCGCCGCGCTGGAGCAACTGGCGTTCTTGCCGCAGGCGCCCCGCTTTCACCCGCGCCTGACCACCCTGCAAACGGCGGAGTTCTACGCGCAACTGCGCGGACGCCCCCGGCGCGACGCTGCGGCGGCGCTCGACCGCTGGGGCATGCTGGAGCACGCCGACGTGCCGACGGGCAAACTCTCCGGCGGGTTGCGTCAACGGCTCGCGCTCGCGGTGTTCTCCGTCGCAGAGGCGTCGGTGTTGTTGCTCGACGAACCCGGCCTGAGCCTCGACCCCGAGTGGCGCGCGAGTTTGCAGGAGTATCTGGTCGATGCCGCCGCGCGCGGCGGCACCGTGCTTGTCGCCACGCACCTGCTCGGCGAATGGGAAGGCCGCGCGGATCGTTGCCTGCTCGTCGAAAACGGACGTTCCCAGGGCGAACTCCCGCCCGCCGAACTGCGGCGCGCGTTTCCGCGACTCGCACTGGCTTCTTAATCATCATGGCAACCTCCAACACCGCCTCCCTCTCCTTTCGGTCCTCGGTCGGTCGCGCGGCCATGCGCCGCGAGTGGCTCAGCCACCGGCTCAACCGCTTTCTATACGCGCACGTCGCGCTGGTGCTCGTCGCGGGCGCGCTGCCGCTGCTCACGCCCGGCGACGCCCTCGCGCGCGGCGCGCCGTGGTGGCTGCTGCACGCGGTGCTCTACGCGGTGTCGTTGTCGGCGCTGTTGCTCGGGCTCAGCTCCGCGCAGGCCGAGGCGGAGGAGTTTACCTGGCTGCTCGGCCAGTCGGCCGGCCCCGGACCCTGGCTGCTCGGCAAGGCCGGCGCGCTGGCCGGACTCGCGGGCGGCTCGACCCTGGCGATTGCGTTGCCCGTCATGCTGGCGGGCGGCGGCTCGGCGGGGTTGACCGTGGTCACGCTGGGGGCGGCGGCCGTCGCGGTGGTGATGGCAATGGCTGGCCTCGTGATTGGTTTTTGGATACGCGACGCGGTGCGCGGACTCATCGTGGCGATGGCGACCTGGTTTGCGCTGGTATTCGGCACGGACCTGCTGCTGCTGGCCGTGGCGGGCGCGCCTTGGGTGCAGGCGAATCCCGACGTGTGGG
>JBDRJH010000476.1:0-22034 GCA_043815125.1 Verrucomicrobiota bacterium | reverse complement strand
GTTGGTTCAAATCCAACCCCTGCACCCAATTTATAAGCCCTCCCATCTGCTCGGGAGGGCTTTCTTTTTGACGCAGTTGCGAATACATGGGGGCCGATTTGCGGTCGGGCGACCAAGGGAGACAAAAGGCAACTTTGGGGCCGTCTCCGCGCCCCCCGTTCCATGCGGAGTTGGGCGGCATACGGCATTGTTACGATAACGTGAAAGGCGGCTCCGGGAACGGATTCAATCTGCTATGATCAATGGTAACGGCTTTCCAAGCCTCGATAAATCCACCCCTGCCTAACCTTCAATTCTGACTCCCCATGAAGCTTCCCGTCACATCTCTCCATTCGTTTTTGACTCTGACGGCGGTCGCCGCGCTCACCCTGCCGGCGTCCGCGCAGATCACCGGCTATGACGTCGATTTCAACTCCGGCGCGGCGGATTACACCGACAACTTCCAGCGCTTTAATGACAGCGCCGTGGGTGATACCGGACTCAATTGGGGCGCCGGCGTCGGCACGGGCGGCGGTGGTGGCCTCATCGTTACCGAAACCAGCGCTCGGAACATTTTTTACCGCCCCTCTCCCGCGAGCGACGCCACGTCCACCTTTGACATGACGGGTCTGGGCGCGAGCGACGTGTTCTCCACCAGCTTGGATTTCCGTTGGGCCGACACGACGTCCACATCTCTGACCGTGATTACCGCCGGCTTCACCCCTGCCAACAGCTCTCAGACGGCATTGACCTCCAGCGGCGCGCTCGCCGGCAGCATCATTCGCAACCTCAACTCGACCGTGACCCTGCGCATCCGCAACGGGAACGCCAACGCGGCCACGCTCGATTTCAGCCAGTCCGCGTTGACCGCCGGCAGCTGGTATCGACTCGGCTATGACCTCATTCGCAGCGAGACGGCCGACACGTTCACCTACAGCGTCAGCCTGTTTTCCATTGGTGCCGATGGCACATCGGGCGAGGTTCTGTTCAATGATGGCGCCAAGGATATCTCGATCACCGGTTCCGTGACCAACAGCGCGATCTATAACGACACCGACGCGTTTTTCGCCTACGACATCCGCGGCGGCACCAGCGGCATCAGCCACGCTGACAACTTTGTCGTCGGCGCGGCGATCCCGGAGCCCTCCACCGCCTCGTTCGTGTTGGGTGGAGTCGCGCTTGCATCGGTCGCGTTTCGCCGCCGCCGCCACGCCTGAACGACCCTTAAACGATCAACGGATCGGCGACGGGTCGTGTTCCATCCGGACACGACCCGTTTTCTTTTCCGCCCTGATTTTGCCCCCGTGTTGTTTCCCCTGCTTCACATTTTCTCCAGGTTTCGACCGGTTCGATTCATGGCGCTCGGTTCGGGCATCATTTGCGCGTGCCCTACCGTGGCTGCCGGTGCCTACGCCGACTTCAGGAACGCCCATTTCAGTCCCGATATCGAGCGCTCCGCCGCGATCTGGTCGGACCCAAATCGTGACGGGGTGCCCAATCTGGTCGAGTATGCGCTGGGGCGAGATCCGCTGGGCGCGAACCCGGGCCCGCCCTGGCTGGTGACGGTGGAGAATGAAGCCGCCGGCGGGCGCGCGCTGATGTTGCGTTATTCCCGCGACGCCTCCGCGCAGGTGGAGTTGAACGCCGAGTGGACGGCGGATCTTGCCTCCGGCGACTGGAGCACGGACGGGCTTCGTCTCTCGACGCCGCTCGTGGAGGGCGGACCGCACTCCGCCGCGATCACGCTCGATGACGCCGATGCGAAGGCGTTTCTCCGGTTGCGGGCGACCCTGCCCCGGGCCGTCGCCGACACGCAGGGCGCCGGTTATCGCGGCATCTGGTATACGCTCGGTCAGTATTCAACTTATGGTGACAAATACTCCGGCGGTCTCGGCACCTACACGTCCAGCCACACCCCTATGGCGATTTACGTGCCCGAGGTGAACAAGACCTTTTTCACCTACGGCGGAACCCCTTCCGAGGAAAGACGCCAGCTCCAGATCATGATCGGCGCCTACGATCACTCCACCGGGCTCGTGTGTCGTCCGACGCTGGTTTACTCGCGCAACTTCGTGGACGACCCGCATGACAACGCCAGTCTGTCGCTGGACGAGGAGGGGCATATCTGGCTCTTTGTGAGCGGGCGCAATACCACGCGTGAGGCGCGTTTTTTCCGCAGCGATTCACCCTTTTCCATCGAGAGCTTTCAGGACATGGGCTCGACCGTCGCCACGTATCCGCAGCCGCATTGGTTTGAGGGACGCGGCTTTCTCCACCTGTTCACCAAATACACCGCCGGTCGCGAACTCTACTGGAGCACCAGTCGTAACGGAGACAACTGGGGATCCGACCAAAAACTCGCCGGTATCGGCGGCCACTATCAGGTCTCCGCACGTCACGGCGACCGCGTCGGCACCGCCTTTAACCGTCATCCGGGCGGCAACGTGGACCGTCGCACCGATCTGTATTACTTGCAGACCGACGATCGCGGGACGTCCTGGCACACCGCCTCCGGCGCGGGCGTCGCCACGCCCTTGACCGCCGCGGCCAATCCCGCGCTGGTGCGCGATTACGCTTCCGAAAACCGTCTCGTTTACGTGCAGGACATGGCTTTCGACGCCGCGGGCCGCCCCGCCATTCTCTACCTCACGAGCGGCCATCATCAGCCCGGCCCCGACGGTGGCCCGCGCACTTGGGGAATCGCCCATTGGCAGGGCACGCACTGGGTATCTCGCCAAGTCGCGACCTCGACACACAACTACGATGTCGGCTTTCTGCGCATCGAGGACGACGGCGTTTGGCGGGTGATCGGTCCCACCGGCACCGGTCCTCAACCCTGGGGCACCGGCGGCGAGATCGAGCTCTGGGAAAGCACCGACGACGGCGCCACCTGGGCCAAGACCCGCATCCTCACCGCCGGCAGCGCGCGCAATCACGGCTACGTCCGCCACCCCGTGAACGCCCATCCCGACTTTTACGCGTTTTGGGCCGACGGCGACACCGACGCGCTGTCGCGTTCCCACCTCTACTTCGCCAACCGCGAGGGCGACCGCGTGCACCGGCTGCCTTACACGATGAGCGCCGATTTCGCCGAGCCCGAGCTCATGCCGGCGATCCCCTGAACGTGACCCGCCTTGCCGCTTTCAACATGCCCAACCTGCTTTCAAGTCCGCTCGATGCCGACGCATTGACCACGATTTTCGGCGAATGCCCGCCGGCGTCGCCCCTGCCTGCGCTGGGTGATGCTCGTTGGACCCGCGCGTTTGCCCTGTCGGCGTCGGATCGCGTGCGCGGCGTCCTGCTGGATGCGGCGCTGGCGGAGCGCGACCTACCTCTGCCGGAACTGACCGACGCGCTATACGCCGACTACGCGGCCACAGGCACGCGACTGACGTTTGAAAACCTCTATTTTGAGCGACGCAGTCGTCTCGCCCGCGCCGCGCTCGCTTTGCTGGCCACGGGGCGCGCCGACCCGTCGGCGGAGTCGCGCTCCTTTGTCGCCAAGCTGGAGGAGATCCTGGCCGAGTCCTCTTGGGCGTTGCCGGCGCACGTCGACAACCCGACCGGGCGAGACGCGCGCATCGTTGATCTCTTCGCGGCGCGCACGGCGAATATCCTCGCCGAGTATCTGCGCGTTTTCGCGGCGGTCATGCCCGCGGACCTGACGTCGCGAGTCCGCACCCGCCTGCGTCGCGATGTGTTCGAAGCCTACCTTGATCGCGATTTTTTCTGGCTCGAAAACACCAACAATTGGAACGCCGTCTGCCATCAGGGCATCCTCGGAGCGGCGCTCGCCGTGGAGGACGACGCGGGGCTGATCGCACGGCTGTGCCTCAAGCTGAGGACGGCGCTGCCGCGTTTCCTGGACGGCTTCGGCCCGGACGGCGCCTGCTCGGAGGGACCGTCGTATTGGGATTTTGGATTCGGCTGGTTCGCCGGACTCAATCAGCAGGTCGAGACCCGCACCGGCGGCCGGCTCTCGCTGTTCGAGGGAAATCCGACGGTGCCGCTCATGGCCGGCTACGCGCCGGCGATGAGCCTTGAAGACGGCGGTCTCGTGAACTTTTCCGACTGTGCCGCGGGGGCCGCGCTCCGGCCGCACATCCTGCAGTATCTGGGGGAAAGGCTGGAGCTGCCGGCATGCCGACATCAGGCGCGTGTTCAACTGCGGGCGCGTCTGTCGGACGGCGTCAATCCGCTCGTGGCCGAGCGCACCGACTTTTTCTTCTGGGGGCGCTGCCTGCTGGCCGCTCCGGAAATCATTGCCGCGGACGGGGCAGGGGACCTTGAAGGGGGCGGAACAACCGCGCCCGATGCGTTTTACTCCAGCCTCGGGCTCTGGGTGGTGCGAGGCCGTGATGCCGCCGGCCACCTTTGGGAGTTGGCCGCAAAGGGCGGTCACAACGACGAACACCACAACCACAACGACGTGGGTTCCTTTATTCTGAGCATCGACGGCGTGCCGCTGATCACCGAGATCGGCCGGCCCGAATATGTGCGCGATTACTTCTGGGGCGACCGCTACGCGTTCCTCGCCGCGCGTTCGCTGGGGCACTCGCTCCCGCTGGTCAACGGGACCGAGCAGGCCGCCGGCCGCGCGCATGCCGCGCCGGAGCCGGCCGTGCGCATCAACGCCGATGTCGTCTCGTTCGAGGCCGACATCGCCGCGGCCTGGCCCGCCAGGGCGGGGCTGGCACGACTGGTCCGTCGTCTCGAGCTCGACAAGCGCGCCGGATGTATCCGGTGGATCGATACGGCTTCCATGGTCGCGCCCGGCGTGGTGGATTCCGGGCTGATCACCCATGCGGAGGAGGTGGAGATCGTCTCGCCCCGCTTGGCGAGGATTCGCCGCGCCGGCCGGGTCATCAATCTAGAGGCCGCTTCCGGCTGTGTCTGGAGCGGTGTGGAGGCACACACATATTGCGCTCATCGCGGTGAGACGGGTTCGTGTCGCCGCGTTCTGCTGGTCAGCGACGGCCGTCTGCCGGCCAATCGTTTTGAATTTACCGTCGTTATCACCTTGGGGCCGAAGGACTGAAACCGTTCCTCCGCATTCACCGAAATTAGCTCGAACAACCACGTCGTTATCGTAACTTATGAGCCAGTCAGCCCGAATCCCCATGAGTGCAAACCGCGTAGCGATCACCGACGTGGCCCAGGCCGCCGGTGTCAGCAAGATGACCGTTTCCCGCGCGTTGCGCGGAGAGCGCGGCATCTCGCGCGAGACTCGTGAACGCGTCCAGGCCTTGGCTGACCAATTGGGTTACCGTCCCGACCCGGCGGTGTCGGAGCTGATGGGGCGTCTGCGCAAGAGCCGCATCACCGGACTTGAGCCGCTGGCGTGGTTGACCACCTACGAGATGGTCGGCGGCTGGCGCAGCAATCCCGGCACCTGCGAGATGTATCGCGGCGCGGCCGAGCAGGCGCGCAAGTTGGGTTACCGCCTGGAGGAGTTCAGCCTCAACACGCCGGGCATGACGCCCAAGCGTCTGAGCAACATCCTCTACAGCCAGGCCATCCGCGGCATCGTGATGGCGCCGCTGCTGGAGCACGGGAGCATCGAGGGCATTTCGTGGGAACACTTCGCCACCGCATGCTGTGGTCACTCGTTGCTCAGTCCGTCGCTGCACCGCGTTTCGGTGGACCAGTTTGAAGTCATTCGTCTCGCGTGGCGACGGCTGCGCGAGCGCGGCTACAAGCGCATCGGCCTCTGCGTTTCGGCCAATGACAACGAGCGCATCGGCAATCGTTGGCACGCCGCCCAGCTGGTCGAGCAGGAGTCGACACCGGAGATGGAGCGCGTGGCTCCCATGTTGACCGACGACTGGAACGCACCGTCGTTTCTGGACTGGTATCGGCGAGAGCGACCGGACGTGGTGCTATCGTTGATCGTGGTATACGACTGGATGAGGGCTGCGGGTATCGCCGTGCCGCGGGATTGCGGCTTTGCGTTGCTTCGCATGGATCAGGCAAAGGCGATCGCCGGCATCGATCATCGTTTCAGCGACATTGGCGCCTCGGCGGTATCATTGGTCGCGAGCGAGTTGAGCACCAACCAATACGGCGTCCCGCGCATCCGCCAGAGCGTTTCGGTCGAGTGCATGTGGCGCGACGGCCCGACCCTGCGCCGGCCGGGCCGCGGCGTCGCCCCGGAGCTGGAGACGGTCAACGTCTCCTGAACGCAGCCGCCGCCGGTGTGATCGCCGCCGAAAACGTATCCGTTATTTGATTACGAACGGACGGCCCGGCAAACTGCGCCGTCCGCGATGTGACTGTAACCTTTTGCGGGGCTCCTGTTTTTATCCGGGACCGGCAGGGTGGGGCGCGTGCCGTCGGACATCCCCTGGCCTCGCGCCTGTCCGGCGGCCGCCCACAACCCCGTGCGCCGTGCGTCCGTCCCGACGGGCGCGCGGCGGCGGGCAACCCCGAACCCAAGGACTGACATGAACGCAGAAACCCCCCGACGATTCGGGCCCGCGAAGATCGCCTTCGCGTGCCTGATGCTCGGCCTCGCCGCCGCGCAGGCCGCCCCGCTGCAACTCCACGTTGACGGCAACAAGGTCCGCGACAGCAACAACAACATCGTGCGCCTCCAGGGCGCCAACATTCCCAGCCTAGAATGGAGCAACAATGGCGAGCACATCGTCGACTCGCAGACCCACCTGCGCGATGTATGGAACGCCAACTTCATCCGTTTCCCGCTCTCGCAGGACCGTTGGTTCGGCCACGCGCCGGGCCAGTCCGACGGCGGCGCCGCCTACCGCGCCATCGTCGACGGCATCGTCGCGCGGGCCAACGCCGGCGACTATTACGTTCTGCTGGACCTGCACTGGTCCAACCGCGGCACATGGGGCTCCAACATCGGCCAGGCCGCCATGCCCGACATGAACTCGGCGACCTTCTGGAGCGACTGCGCCGACCGCTACAAGAACAACCCCTCGGTGTTGTTCGACCTCTACAACGAGCCCTACCTGGGCAACTGGCAGATCTGGCGCAACGGCGGCCAGGTCACCCAGGGCTCCGTCACCTACCAATCGCCCGGCATGCAGGGTTTGCTCGACGCGGTGCGCGCCACCGGCGCCAACAACATCGTCGTGGCCGGCGGCATCGCCTACGGCTACGACCTCACCGGCGTCATGAACGGCTACGCGCTCACCGACACGTCGTCGGGTCGCGGCATCATCTACTCGTCGCACGTCTATCCGTGGAAAACCGACCGCGACGCCAAGGTCACCGTCGCCGCCGCGGCCCACCCGATCCTCATCGGCGAGTGCGGCGCGGACGACAACCCCGAGCCCCACGGCGGCGGCACGCCGCTCGACGCGCAAGGCGTGCTCGACTGGTCCAACAACCACATCGCGTGGATGAACGCCAACGGCTACCACTGGACCGGCTGGTCCTTCCATCCCGGCGCAGGCCCGAAGATGGTCTCCGATTGGAACTACACGCCGACCCCGTGGGGCCAGATCGCGAAGAACCAGATCATGACCGCCACCCTGCCGCCCCAAACCGGCGGCACCACCGTGCAACTCGCCGCCAGCGACGTCTGGGAGCAGACCAGCTTCAACACCGCAACCAACTGGACCGGCGGCCAGGCCCCGCACTCCGGCGCGACCTACGTGGTGGACGGACTCGACCTGCGCACGCCGGGCAACACCTCCAGTCACACGTTCCAGGGCGCCGCGTTGTTGGCGATGGACGGCGGTCGCCTCGTCATGCGCACCAACGTTCCCGGCGTCGTCACCATCGGCGCCATGCATGCCGACGCCGCGACGATCTCGCTGGCCAAGCCCGGCGCCTTCACCCTCGCCGGCAACCTCGCCGTCCAGGCCGGCGGCTTGACCGTCTCGTCCGGCACCCCGGGCCGCACCTTGATGATCACCTCGCGGATCGAGGGTCCCGGCGCGCTCACCGTCAACATGGCCAACGCCACCGACCACACCACGTTGACCAACGCCGCCAACCTCCACTCCGGCGGCAACGTCGTCGCGACCGGCACGCTGCGCGTGCAGGCCAACGGCGCGCTCGGCTCGGGCGAGGTGGTCGTCGCTCCCGCCGCCACGCTCCACCTCGACTACACCGGCCCAGACACCGTCGCCGCGCTCTCGCTCGACGGCGGCGCGACCTACGTCATGCCCGGCGAGTGGGGCTCGGTCGGCTCCGGCGCGGCCAACACCTCCGCGCGCCTCACCGGCACCGGCCGACTGCAAGTCACCGGCGGCGGACCAACCACCTACGTGCAACTCGCCGCCAACGACGAGTGGGAACAGACCAGCTTCAGCACCGGGGTCAACTGGACCGGCGGCCAGACCCCGCAATCCGGCGCGACCTACGTGGTGGACGGACGCGACCTGCGCACGCCGGGCAACACCTCCAGCCACACGTTCCAAGGCGACGCGCTGCTGGTGATGGACGCCGGTCGCCTCATCATGCGCACCAACGTTCCCGGCGTCGTTACCGTCGGCGCCATGCACGCCGACGCCGCGACCATCTCGCTGGCCAAGCCCGGCGCCTTCACGCTCGCCGGCAACCTCACGGTGCAGGCCGGCGGGTTGACCGTGTCGTCCGGCACCGCGAACCGCACGCTGACGATCACCTCGCAGATCGGCGGCCCCGGTGCGCTCACCGTGAGCATGGCCAACGCCACCGACCACACCACGTTGACCAACGCATCCAATACCTACGCCGGCGGCACGACCGTCTCGACCGGCACGCTGCGTGCGCAGGCCATCGGCGCGCTGGGTTCCGGGGCGGTGGTTGTCGCGGGCACCGCCACGCTTAACCTCGACTACAGCGGCACGGCCACCGTGCCCGCGCTCTCGCTGAACGGCGGCACCAGCAACGTGACGCCCGGCGAGTGGGGCGCGATCGGCTCGGGCGCGGCCAATACCAGCGCGCGCCTCACCGGCACTGGCCGCCTGCAGGTCGTCGGCAACTGATCCGCGGACGACCCGCGCCGACCGGCGCGGTCCCCGCCCACGACGACGGCGGCGAAGCGGAGCGATCCGCCTCGCTGCCGTTTTTTTTCCCACGGTCGTTACGATAACGATACTCACGGCTTAGGTGTCTTGGGAAATGTGCTACGGCTTGATCAACCCTTCGCCATGGTGGGCGAACAATCCCCGCCGGCGCTTTCACGATGACCATCCCCCGTCTCCTGCTTTTGTCCCTGCTGGCGCTCTCGCCGTTCGTCGCCCAAGCCTCGGCCCGTCCCTCGATCCTGCCCGACGGCACCTTTGAAACCATCGACCCGCGCACCGGGCGGCCTGCGGACTGGCCCGAGGCCCGCGGCGTGAGTTGGCCGCAGGAGGACGGCAACCGCTTCCTGCGTCTCGACTCCACGGCGCCCGGCCGCATGGACTCGCTCATCCTCTCCGTGCCGTTGTCCGACGACGTCCGCGCGCTGGAGCTCGGCTACCGCGCGCGGGTTACCGGGCTCAAGCGCGGTGAAAAACCGTGGTATGACGCCCGCATCATTCTCAACTTCAAGGACGCCTCCGGAAAGCGCATCGGCAACGCCCCGCCCGCCTACCACCGCGACAATACCAAGGGCTGGGAAAACCGCAGCACGCGTTTCCTCGTGCCCGCCGGGGTCGCGACCCTCGAGTTCATGCCGTCGCTCTTCCAAGTCGAGCGCGGGACCTTCGACCTCGACGACATCACGCTCACGCCGATCGACCACGTCGAGCTGGCCGCCGAGATCGCCAAGAACACCGCCCCGCCTCCGCCCCCGCGCGAGCAGGCCCGCCGCGCCGCCTGGCCCGCCGAGATCAAGGTCGTCGGCAACCGCCTGCACGACACCTCCGGTCGCGAGGTCTGGTTGCAGGGCGTCAACGTTCCCAGCCTCGAGTGGAGTCCCAAGGGCGACAACGTCCTGCGCTCCACCCTCGTCGTCATCGACGATTGGAAGGCCACCGGCATCCGTCTGCCCGTGAAGGACATCTACTGGTTTGGCAAGTCGCCCGAGCAGGAGGACGGCGGCAAAGCCTACCGCGAGCTCGTCGACGCCATCATCATCCTCGCCGCCAACCGCGGCGTCTACGTTGTGCTCGACCTGCACCACTACCGCGCCCCGAAGGAGGAACACATCGCCTTCTGGACCGACGCGGCCACGCGTTACCGGAACCACCCGGCCGTGCTCTTCGACCTGCTCAACGAGCCGCACGGCATCAGTTGGGACGTGTGGCGCGACGGCGGCTTCGTCTCCGAGCGCAAGGCCGGGGCCGACGAGGACAACTTCCTGAGCGACGAGGAAAAGGTGAAGGCCAAGCTCGGCTTCCGCTCGCCCGGCATGCAGCGCATGGTCGAGGTCGTGCGCGCCACCGGCGCGCGCAACGTCATCGTCGCCGGCGGCCTCGACTACGCCTACGACCTCTCCGGTATTCTCAAGGGTTACGCGCTCACCGACACCGCCGAGGGCAACGGCATCATGTATGCCTCGCATATCTATCCGTGGAAGCGCGACTGGCAGGGCAAGATGCTCGATATCGCCGCGCACCACCCGATCCTCATCGGCGAGGTCGGCGCCGACAACCGCAAGCAACCCTGGGAAAAAGCGGAGAACTTCGTGCAGCCCGAGACTTGGGTGCCCGACATGCTCGGCCTCATCCAGAAGCACCGCCTCAACTGGACCGGCTGGAGCTTTCATCCGAAGGCCGGCCCTCGCATGCTCCTCGACTGGCGCTACACGCCGACGCCCTATTGGGGCGAGCCCGCCAAGCGGGCCTTGGCCGGCGAGCAATTCGAGCTCAAGCGCCTGCGCTGATCCGCCTCGGCGCGTTCCCTTCCCATCATATCCCCGCAAAATACCATGAAAACCCACACCTCGTTCACCAAGCTCGCCTCCGCGCTGGCCGTCTGCGCACTGCTCGCGTTGCCCGCGGTCGTCCGGGCCGCCGACTACTACCTGCAACGCAACCAGAGCCAGGGCTGGAGCTGGCACACCGTCAATTCCGGCACCGGCTGGTTCGCCACCCCGACCGGCGGCAACTCGATCTCCGAGATCGACCCGACCGGCGATTACCAGACCAACGGTTTTCAACTCCGCACCCGCGAGGCCAAGGGGCATGACACCGACCACTTCCCCGGTTCGCGTCTGATCCTCAACGGCGCCAATGGCGGCAAGGGCGCGGACGTCGGCACGCTCGTGCTCAAGTCCATGGGCGACGCCGTCGCCAAGGTCGACGTGCTCATCGCCGAGCAGGCCGCGGTTACAACCGGCAGCGGCGGCGCGCCGCAAAACCTCCACGTCGGCACCTTCAGCCAGACCGGCACGACCACCTTCATCGCCAACGCTCCCGGCCGCGGCTTCAACCTCGCCTTCGACAAGCTCGCCGGTGGCGGCGCCATGACGTTTGTCGAACGCGACGCGCCGGCCGGCACCACGTCCGTCAACCTCGCCGTCGCCGACGCCGCCGGCTTCACCGGCACCATCGCGTTGCAGGGCGGCGTGCTTGGTTTCGATCAAGATCTGCGCGCACCAAAGGCCACGCTCGAGCTGGCCTCCGGCGCCGGTATCAATCTCAACGGCAAGACCGTGAGCGTCGCCGCACTCAAGGTCGGCGACGAAACCCTCAAGGCCGGCGACCACACCGCCGCCGATCTCAAGTCCCGCGGCCTGAAGGCTTCCGGTGCGGGCAAGATCACCGTCGGCGCCAAGTAGCGCGCGATGCACGAATCCTCGTTGATACGTTAACGTGCAAAATGTCTCCGGGGCGACCGCGCGGTCCCGTAGACATGGCGGCGTGATCCCCTTCGCCGCTTCGTGCGGTCGCCCGGCGGGGTTACGATCCGCCTCCCCATTCACCCTTTCCCCATGAGTAAGTTGAAGCTCATCCCTTCGCGTTTGGTGTTGTCGGTTCTCTCGCTGACGTTGCTGGCCCCGCTGCCCGCGATGGCTGCGGAGTTTTATTTGGCCAACGACCAGACCGGCGACCAGCACTGGAATCGCACCGGGCCGAATGATCGTTTTTGGCGTGAAGGCCAAGGTGCCGGCGCCTTTGCCAACCGCATGGAGCCGGACGCGACGTATCACACGGACGGCAGGATTCTGCGCACGCGGGACATCCTTGAAGGCATCGACACATTTGCCGGAGGCACGTTGCTGCTCGACGGCGGCGCCCTGCAGGTGAAGGCCGGACTCGGCGGAGTGGTCAAGTTGGATCGGCTGGTCGCAAGCGACGGCTCCGTCGAAGCCAGTTCGGGGTTGCCCGGCGGGCAGCCGCAGTCGCTGCAAATCGATCGGCTGGAGCAATCGGGCACGCTCGTCTTCCGGGCCAAGGCCAAGCGAGGTTTCAAGCTCAAGATCGGCACGCTCTCCGGCGACGGCGTCATCCGTTTCGAGGGCGAGCACGACAGCAGCACGTTCCAAGTCGACGTGGGCGACGCGTCCGGCTTCACGGGCTCCTTCGTGACCGATGGCGGTGTGCTCTACGTGATCACCGCCGATGGCGCTCGTCCCATCCCGGTGCTCGGACACACGGACTTATGACCAGGAACCCTGCATCCTGCTCCTCCTCCGAAAAAAACGCCGCCCTCCATTCCTCCCGCATGAACACCAAGAAAACAGCGTTTCGCTCCAACTGCCGCATGGCCCTCGCCGCCGTCGCGTTTGTCACCGCCGGCCTCGGTTCAGCCCAAGCGACCGATTATTACCTGCAGACCAACCACGACTCCAGCCACCATTGGAATCGCACCAACGATTCCCAGGGCTGGTTCACCGCAACCACCGGCGGCACCTTGCTGGCCACGATGGATCCCGCCGGTGTTTATTACTCCAACGGCAAGGCAGTGCGCAGCCGAGACACGACCGGCAACGACACCTTTGAGGGCGACACCCTGGTGCTCAATGGATCCGGGACGTCCTTTATCCTCAAGATCGGCGCCAACTCCACCGCCGCGGTCAACCACCTGATCGTGGCGGACGCGGCCAGTGTCTCCGCGGGAAACACCTCGTCATTGGGCCAGCGTTTGTCGGTCGGCACGTTCGACATCGACGCCAACATCACCTTCGGCGTGGGCACCGGGGGCCGTGGCTACCGGTTGAACGTCGACACGCTGACCGGCTCGCAGAATCTCATCTTCGACAAGAGCGCCGCGATCACCGGTCATTTTATGAACTTTGACATCGGCAACGCGGATGCGTTCTCCGGTGGCTTCTTCATCAACAGCGGCACGCTTCTGTTCACCAATGATCTCAACGCATCGTCCGCGTCGCTGAACATCGCCACTGGCTCGTTCGTCAACCTCACGCATTCGATTTCCGTCTTCGCGCTCTCTGTCGGCGGGGACACGCTCGCCGACGGCACCTACGACTTCAATTACCTCAGCACCCACTACGGTTCCATTTTCACCGCCGGCGACGCGCTCAACGGCCGGATTGTCGTCGGGTCGACGATTCCCGAGCCCGCCGGCATGGCGCTGCTCACCGGCGGGATTGCCCTTGGCATGATGGGCTTTGCTCGCCGTCCCCGCTCCTGGGGCAAGGCGTCGGCGCACGTGGTAGTTACTGTAAACCGGCTGCGCGCTCCCATGGAGCAAGCGAGGACGGTATCACTGGGTTAATAAATCTCCCATAATGTCGTTTTTACCCCTGATCATGAAACGAAATACTCCCATCTCTCGCCTCTGTGTTTTGGCAGCCGCAGCCTTTGTCACCGCCTCCGTCTGCTCCGCGCAGACAGCCGACTGGTATCTGATGCAGAACCAAGTCGGTGACATGCAGTGGAACAACGTCAGCAGCAGCGACGCCTACAAGTATTGGGCCGACACCGCCAGTCTTCCCGGCTACACTGGCTATGAAAGCCGCTACGCGACCGCTATGGATGCGAACGCCAGCTACCTGGTTGCCGCGGGCAAACAGATTCGCACTCGAGGCACCAACCTCGCGGCCGCTCCGACCGATGCTTTCCTTGGTGGCACGCTGATCCTTGCGGGCTCCAACCTTCTGCACCGCGGCAACGCCACCAGCTTCGTCACCATCTCCAATCTGACCGCCCTGAATGGCGCGACAATCAGCTCGGGCGTGAATGCCATTCAAAACCTGACGATCACCAACTTCGAAATTGGCGCAGGCACCGCCGGGTTCGCTTCCAGTTCCAATGTCCGCGGTTTCAACCTCAACGTGTCCTCCTTGACGGGCACGGGCAATCTGAACTTCGGGGCCGCCGGCGTTTACAAGATCAACATCGCCAACACCGCCGGCTTCACCGGCAACATGGCGCTCGTGGATACCGCTCGCCTCGAGTTTGTGAACGACCTCTCGATCCAAGGCTCGCTCACCATCAATGCCGGCACGACGGTGAACCTCGCCAGCTCCGTCACCGCCTCGGCGCTCACCATCGGTGGCGATGTGCTCGCCTCGGGCATCTACGACTTCGGCTACCTGAGCTCCACCTACGGCGCCATTTTCACCGCCGGCGACGCGGAGAATGGTCAGATCATCGTCGGCAGCACGATTCCGGAGCCTGCGGCCTTTGCGGTCGTGGCGGGCTTGCTGGCCTTGGCCGCGACCGGCTGCCGTCGTCGCCACCGCGCATCGCCGGCGGTTGTCGGCTCCTGAGTGCGCTGCAAGCCGGCAGGTTGCCCGGCCGCCTCCAGCCGTTTCCCTTGAGCGCCGTCGGACCTCCGGGTCCGGCGGCGTTTTGCTTCTCTCTGCCATGAACAAACGTTTCCCCACAAATCTCCTCGCAGGCATCCTGATGTTTGCGGCCGTCGTGCTTGCGCCGGTCGCCGCCGCGGCCGAGCCGGTGAAGATCATCTTCGACACCGATTATTCCACCGACTGCGACGATCCCGGCGCGCTCGCGGTGCTGCACGCGCTCGCCGATCTCGGCGAGGTCGAGATCCTCGCCACCGGCGCTTCCACGTCGATGCCCAAGGCCCCCGGCGCCATCGACGTGGTCAACACCTACTACGGCCGCCCCGAAATTCCCGTCGCCGCGACCAAGGTCGGCCCGTCCTACTTCAGCTCCTACGTCAATCATCTCTACGACAACTTCCCGCACGACACGCCGTTAACCGACGGCGTGCCGGACGCCGTCGCGGTCTATCGCGAGATCCTCGCCGCGCAGCCCGACGACAGCGTGGTGCTCGTCACGGTCGGCTACCTCACCAACGTCGCCGAGCTGCTCAAGTCCGGCCCCGACGAACACAGCCCGCTCAGCGGCTACGATCTCGTGGTCCAAAAAGTCCGCGAGTGGGCCTGCATGGGCGGCAATTTCTTCACGGTCTCATCCAACAACGTGAACTTCACGCGCGACCAGCCCTCGACGTATTACGCCATCCAAAATTTTCCCAAGAAACTCACGTTTCTCCCGCGCGAGGTCGCCAGCGAGCCCAGCCCGCTGCGCGCCGGTCAGGAGCTCATGGGCACGCCGACGGACAATCCCGTGCGCATCGCCTACCAAAAATACTTCGGCGGCGGGACGAGCATCGACCGGCACGTCGCCGACCCGGCCACCGTGCTCTACGCCGCGCGCGGTGCGGCCGACTACTGGGACGTCGAGTCGACCGGCTCGATGGACATCAACACCAACGGCACCTTCACCTGGAACCCCGCCGGCACGCAGGATCACCATTACCTCGTGATGAAGGGCGGCCACGGTGTGTATTCGAACGCCGACTACGTCGAGGGCGTCCTGCGCCTGCTGATGGCCAAGCCTCCCGGCGGTCCGCTCGGCGAGCCGCCGCCCGAACCGGAACCGGTCGACGGACTCATCGCCTGGTATCGGTTCGACGAGGCCGCGGACGCCACGATCATCAATCGCGGCGAGACCGGCGCCGTGCTCGACCTGGCGCAGACCGGCGGCGTCAACGGCCGCGACGGCACCGGCGCCGGCGGCCACGGCGCGACCGGCGGGCATGGGTTCGATCCGGCTTTCGACGTGCTTGCCTCGGGCGACGGACAGTATCACTCGGCCTCCACCGGCTCGTCGACGGGCGGCGGGCTGACCACGACCGCTCCCGTGCCGCAGTCCGCGTTGCAGGGCGCGAACGGCGCGTTTACCTACGAGGCGATGGTGCGGCTCTCCGGCATCGCCGCCGAGCAGACCATTCTCTCGCACGACGGCTCTTCGGCGCGCGGTTTTCTGTTTCGCGTGGTCGGCGGTCAACTCTCGTTCTACCACGGCTCCGGCTCGATCACCGCGACGATCCCGACCGACGGCGCGCACGCCTTCGCGGCGGGCGGGTGGTATCACGCCGCGGTGACCTACGACGGCGCGGCGGGCGTCGCCGGCAACATCCGTTTTTATTGGACCGCCCTCGACGCCGCGCCCGCGCAGGCCAACGAGATCGGCGCGGGCACGTTGGCCTCCGACCTCGCGGGCTCGGTCGGCAACCTGCTCGGCGTCGGCACGACCACGCGCAGCCCGTATCGCTTCGAGCTGGCGGGTTTGGTGGACGAGGTGCGGCTCAGCGGACACGCGCGCGCGGCCGGCGACTTCATATTGTCCGCGCCGCTGGTCGACACGTCCGGCGACGGCATTCCAGACACGTGGGCGCTCGCGCACGGCCTCGACCCGGCGGCGGACAACCGCCACGGCGACGAGGATGGCGATGGCATGCCCAACCTGCTGGAGTTTGCGCTGGGGCTTGATCCCGCCGCGTCGTCCGCGGACGGTCTGCCGTCGACGAACGTGGAGCAGGACCACCTCACGCTGACCCTCGCGCGCAATCCCGCCGCCACGGGGTTGTTGTTTTCCGTCGAGGTCACGGGGAACCTCATGGACTGGCTGGCGGGCGAGGAGCACGTGACGCTGCTCGCCGACACGCCGGAGCTGTTGAAGGCCCGCGACAACACGCCGCTCTCGTCGGTGGGGCGACGCTTCATGCGCGTGAGCGTCGCGCCGTTATCCGATTAAAATCGTGCGCGTGGCGACGTGGATCTTGGTCGCCTGCGGCGGTTGGTTTCGCTTTCGTTTTCAATCCTCAACCCGTGCCCCTTTTCCCCATGTCCGATCCGGTCTTTTCCAACGCGCCCCGTTTGCGGGTCAGCGACAATCGCCGCTTTCTGGTCACCGCCGACGGCCGGCCGTTCTTCTGGCTCGGCGACACCGCGTGGGAGTTGTTTCACCGGCTCGACCGCGAGGAGGCCGGCCACTACCTGCGGGACCGCGCGGCCAAGGGATTCACGGTGATCCAGGCGGTGGCGCTGGCCGAGCGCGACGGCCTGAACACGCCCGATCCCAACGGCAACGTGCCGTTCGCGAACCACGATCCGGCGCGTCCGGTCGAGGCGTATTGGCGTCACGTCGACGAGGTGATCGCGTTGGCCAATTCACTCGGGCTGATCGTCGCGCTGCTGCCGACCTGGGGCGACAAGTGGAATCAAAAGCACGGTTCCGGCCCGGAGATCTTCACGCCGGAAAACGCCGCCGCCTACGGGGAGTGGCTCGGCCGGCGTTATCGCGACGCGGGGTTGGTCTGGGTGCTCGGCGGAGACCGGCCGGTCGAGACCGACACGCACCGCGCGATCATCCGCGAGATGGCGGCGGGTTTGCATCGCGGCGACGGCGGCGCTCATTTGCGCACGTTTCACTCGCAGGGCGCGTGTGGCTCGGCGGAGTTTTTCCACGACGAGCCGTGGTTGGATTTCAACTTTCGCCAGAACGGCCACGCGGTCGACTACACCGGTCGCTATGATCGCACCCGCGCCGACTACGACCGCACGCCGGTCAAGCCCGTGCTCGACGGCGAACCGGTCTACGAGGACATCGGCATCGACTTCAACGCCGCCAGGCACGGCCACGCCGGCGCGGCCGACGTGCGGCGCGCGCTGTATTGGAACCTCTTCACCGGCGCGTGCGGCCACACCTACGGGCACAACTCGGTGTGGCAGATGTGGGCGCCCGGCCGCGAGCCGGTGCTCGATCCGTTGATGTCGTGGCGCGAGGCGCTGGACCGGCCGGGCGCCGGGCAAATGCAACACGCGCGACGGTTGCTGGAATCGCGTCCGTTTTTGACGCGCATCCCGGATCAGGCGGTGCTCGCGCCGCATCCGTTGCCCAACGTGATCCCGGGCGCGGGCCGGATGTTCTTCGCGGCGACGCGCGACGCCGGCGGGAGTTACGCGATGGTTTACGCGCCGGTGGGTCGCGCGTTCACCGTCAACACGCGCCTCGTCACCGGGCGGAGGCTGCGCGCGTGGTGGTTCAACCCGCGCGATGGCTCGGCGACGTTGATCGACGAGGCCGACAACACCGGTGAGCGCGCCTTCACCCCGCCCGATGAAGGCGAGGCGATCGACTGGGTGCTGGTGATCGACGACGTCGCGCGCGGGTTCAACGCTCCCGGCGTTTGAGTTCGTGGCAACGGCGTCGGCGCAGCACGACGACGCCGCCGACGAACGCGGAGGCGAACAAAGCGTAGCTGGAGGGCTCGGGCACCGCGCCGATGGCCACGCTGTCGAGGGTGACGCCGGTGACCTCGAGGACGGGGCCGACGTTGATCGCTCCGAACGCGAGGCGCGACACGCTGCCGCCGCCGACCGCGAGTTCGGTCTCGTTGAACTTGATGAACGTGCCGGTGGCGCTGCTCAGGTCGGTGTCGGTGAACGTGGCGCCGGTGAGATTGACCGACCACGTGCCGGTGCCGCCGCTGCCGTCGATGGTCCAGATGATGTCGGTCGGCACGGCCGAGAGGGTCAGCGTGGTCGTGGTGTGGGCGTTGGCGCCGCGGTCGACGATTTGCAGGACCACGTTGCTGTCGGAGCGACGGACATTGAGACCGAGGGCGGTCACGTAGTCGGCGCCCACCGCGGTGTATTTGCCCGCGATGGAGTCGTCGAGCGCGGCGCCCAGGTCGGTCTTGGCCAGGCCGACGGCGGCGTAAAAGGCGTTGCCCCACGTCGGCGCGTCGGCGGTGGGCGTGCCGGTCAACACCAGGCTGTCGAAGCTGATGGTGAGCGGGGCGGCAAAGGGACTGTAGGAGTTGTTGGACACCACGAAGGAGCGTTGCGAGGTGGTCAGCGCTCCGGTGGTGAATTGGGCGAGTCCGTCGGCCACGATGGCGGTGCCGGATGTCTTTCGAGGATACCAGGTGGCGGAGTCGAACGCGGTGCCGTTGAAATCATCCAGCACGACTTGAGCGGAGGCGGGAGCGGCCAGCAGGCAGGCGAGGACGACGCAGCGCAAGGCGTGGCGGAGCAGCGGGGTGGGGGTAGTGGTTTTCATGGGTAAAGGGGGACTACGCCGAGACCTCGGCGAGTAGCTGCGGCACGATCGCGCCGTGTCGGGCGAGCAGCGCATGGATGTCTTCCAGGGGCACCTCGCGCAGTTCGCGACCTCCCCGGACGGCGAGCGCCGCCACCGCGCCGGCGGCCTGACCCATGGCCATGGCCGAGGCCTGCACGCGGAAGGCCGATGATGCCTCGCGGTCGCCGCAGGCGCAGCGCCCCGCGACGATCAGTTGGCGGCTGCCGCGCGGCAGCAAGGCGCGCAAGGGCAGGGTGGGCACGACGCCGGGTCGCAACGGACGCGTGTCGATGCCGCCGCCGCCCGGGGCGTGCAGGTCGATCGGATAAAAACTGTGGCAGACCGCGTCGGGCCAGACGCGTCCGCCCGTGTAGTCGTCGCGGGTGACGCGGACCTCGCCCTCGATGGTGTGGGTCTCGCGAATGCCGCACTCGGCGGACATGTGTTCGATGCGAAAATCCTCCAGTCCGGGCTGAGCGCGCAGGAAACGCACGATGCGCAGGAGCGTGGCGCGCGCCTTGATCTCGGCGTCGGTCTTGCCCGCGCTGGTGGAGCCGTCCACACCGACGACATGCAGGGCGTTGCCGCCGCGCAGGCGGAGAAACGTCGAGACCGGCAGGTTGTTCGCCTGAAAATCGGAACGGAGCATCTCGCCGCGTTCGACGGCGCGCGCGAAGGCCTGTTCGAGCGCGGGCAGGTCGAGCCGCCCGAATTCGTAGCCGCCGGCGTGGGTGACCAGCGTGCCCGGCTGGCGTTGCGGGTTGCGCGCCAGCGGCAGCCCGGCAAGCGCGACGGCGTTGGCGTCGCCGGTGCAGTCGATCACCACGCCCACGCGCAGGGAGCCGAGGCCTTCCTTGCCGCAGAGTTGCGCGCTCCACCCGTCATCCTCGAAGCGCAGCGACGCCAGCAGCGTGTGAAATCGCGGCGTCACCCCGGCGTCGACCACGAGGCGGTCGGCCAGCGCCGCGTAGAGCGGACCGTTGACGGGAATCTGCAGGCGGTAGTGCGGCAGTCGTTCCCACGCGGAGAAGTCGGGCAATTCGCCACCCGCCTCGCGCACGGCGGAGGTCACCAGTTCCCAGCCGATGCCGGCGATGACCTGCCGGCCCCACGCGTGGAAAAGACCGGGCAGCGCGACGCCGTTGAGCGTGGTCGCCCCGCCGAGCATGCCGCTCTTTTCGATGAGCAGCGTGCGAGCACCGGCGAGGGCGGCCTGGGTGGCGGCGACGATGCCGGCGGGACCGCCGCCGACCACGAGGACGTCATACTGTTCGGCAGGGGATTCCGGACCAAGGGCCATGCGTCCAGCAGGCGGGGGGACGCCGCGACGATCAATGTTTGAGGGTTTCACAAATTGACAGAAATGTTGTATAAACAGCCGATGAAAAGAACACCACCGGACAGGCCGCGAACCGAGATCATCCGTCGTTTCCAGGACTGGGCCAGCGTGAGGCACGGGCTGATGTGGGCTTACGAGGGTCCGGTGCGGCCGATCGGCCGACGGGGGACGTGGACGCATGCGGACCCGTCGTGCTGGTTGTTGCGCAAGGGAACCGTCACCGTCACGAGTCCCGGTCGACGGATCACGGCGACCGCGGGCCAGTGGGTGTTTGTGGCCACGCCCACGCGCACGCAGCGTTTCAGCGACGACGCGGAGATCCTGTCGGTGCATTTCCATTTCACCTGGCCGGGCGGCGAGCCGGTGATCGAGCAGCCGCGCACGGTGGTGTTCGCCGCGTCGGAGCAGCCCGGCCTGGAAAAGGCCGCGTTGCCGCTGGCGCGGTTGGTGGCGCGGAGTTTCCCGGAAGCGTCGGCCTTTTTGCCGGCGGCGCCGTGCACGTTGCCGCTTTATCTGCGGGTGCAAAACCTGGTGCCGCGTTGGCTGGAGGCCTATCTGGAGGCGCAGGCGTGGCTGGGTGCGCATCCGCGAAGGGCGGGGGAACTGGATGATCGTGTCCTGGCGGTGTTGGATGAACTGGATCGCCAGCCGTTGGACCGGAAGTTTTCGGAAAGCGCGCTGGTGGAGCGGGCGGGGCTGGGGCGTTCGCGGTTGAACGCGCTGTTCACGCGCGCGGCGGGCCTTTCGCCGCGGCGCTACTATGAGCGTCGCAGGCTGGAGGCGTGCGAGCGGTTGTTGGCGAACACGGGACTAAGCCTGAAAGAGATCGCGATGGACCTAGGTTTCGGCAGCGAGTCGCACTTCAGTCACTGGTTCCGCAGCCGAAAAGGCACGACCCCATCGGCCTTTCGTCAACAAGCGGCGTCCGGCAGCGGCTAATGTAGGCGAGAGATTCCGGGATCAACCGCTTCAATTATTCAGCAATCTCGACGCGCGGGCCGCGATGATGGCCGGCGACGCGAGCAGACTGAGGCGATAGTCCGATGCCAGTTCGGGACGGCCAACCACCGCCAGACTCAGCGTGAATTCGCCGGCATCCACCTCCGCGCCACCCGCATCCGTCACCGGGATGTCCATCCGCACCGACGGTCCCGCCAGATGCTGCGCGGGGCCCGCGGCCGGGAAGCGCCAGCGTAACAGCTCCGTGGATACGTCGCCGACGGTCAGCGTCGCGACCAGTTCGCCCGCCGGCTGCGCCTCGGGCGAGTCGTTGAGCAGCCAGAGCCCGGCGGTGAACGGCTCACCGGCCTTCCATTGGAACTTGGGAATGCGGGCGCTCGCGAGCACGGGACGGCAGGCGGCCCGGACCGCGTGGTAGGCGGGCTTGGGCCGCGCCGGATAATTCAGCAGGCTGTTGTTGGCCGCGCAGGGCCACGGCTCGTTGTAGCACCAGTTGAGCGCCATGGAACACTTGGGCCACTGGCGGCGGGCCTCCGCGAAGATCGATTTGTAGCCTTCGCATT
>JBDRJH010000475.1:0-27294 GCA_043815125.1 Verrucomicrobiota bacterium | reverse complement strand
GCGGCGTCATCGCCGGCACCGATGGCAGCCGCCAACCCTCCGCCAACGAGCTCGCCATCGCCCGCTTCCAAGGCAAACACACCGCCCAGATCGCCGCGAAACTCGCGGCCAAGTAAACCCTCAACCCCTCGATCACGGATTACTCGGATAGGCACGGATAAAAGAACACACGTCCTGACGACATCCGTGTGCATCCGAGCAATCCGTGGTCAAAAACCCAGCCGCCATGCACACGCACGACTCCGCCAACACCATCCGCCTAGGCCCCGCGCTGAATCGAGCCCGCGGAGTCGTGATCCTTGTCCACGGCCGCGGCTCCTCGGCCGGTGACATCATCGGTCTGGCCGATATTTTTGGTCGCGCCGATCTCGCCTTCGTGGCGCCGCAGGCCGCCAACCACAGCTGGTATCCGCACCGCTTCCTCGCGCCCACTGCGCAAAACGAGCCCGCGCTCTCCAGCGCGCTCGCCGTCATCGACGCGCTCGTCGACGAAGCCCTCGCCGCCGGCATTCCCTCCGAGCGCATCGCCCTCGCCGGATTCTCGCAGGGAGCGTGCTTGGTTCTTGAATACGCGGCGCGCAACCCCCGTCGTTACGCCTTCATCGCCGCGCTCAGCGGCGCCCTGATCGGTCCGACCGACACGCCGCGCGACTGCGGAGACCTGCAACGCACGCCGGTGTTGCTCGGCTGCGCCGAGCAGGACGCGCACATTCCCGTCGAACACGTCGAGCACAGCGCGGCGGCGCTCGCCGCCTGCAACGCCGACGTCACCAAACAGATTTTCCCCGGCTCCGCGCATACGGTGTTCGACGCCGAGGTCGACTGGCTGCGCGGGCGGACGTTCTGATTCACGGTCCGCGTTGGCCGAAAAATCAGCAGACGATTTCAGGCACGTAAACGACGTCGTCCGGGAGTAACGGAAAGGTCATCCCGGGGCGATTGCCCTGCTCGTCGAGCTTCTCCATATCGACCTGGAACGTTTGGTTTTCGCCTGTCTGCGGATCACGACGGGTCACCTTGATGCGCTTCGGAAGCGCGAGACGGGTGAACCCCCTCGCCCCGATCAAAGCCTCGCCCAGCGTGCAGGGCCGTTGAAACCAATACGGACCCGGAGCGCTTACCGCACCGATCACGATGACCAGCGAGCCCCCTGCGGCCCGCCGCTCCGCATCCGCCTCCTCGCGGCTGATGGCGCCTTGGTTTTGACGCGCCTCGATCTCGCTCATCCTGGCGGCGAATTCCGCGTCCCATGCCGGCTGATGTCGGCGCAGCACGAGTTCCTCGCCGTCCTTGGCCAGCCGGAGTTCGTCCGTGTCGGCATCGTGGCTCAAGAGCGTATACTCCCGCATCGTGGAGCCGATCCGGCCGGCCAGCGGCCTCGCCGTTTGCGAGTCGACGAACTGGTAACTCACCTCGCCGCCATGGTTCCAGGTCCCCACAAAAATCAGCTCCGCCCGCACGGCGGAGACGTCAATGATCAACAGCCAGCAGGCGACGGCACAAAGCACCAGGGTCTTCATATCGGGATGCTGAACGGGCCGCGCCTTCCCCGGCAACTGTTTCGGCAAAAGCCCGTGGTTCGCCGCCAGTCCGTCTTGCCTCGCCGCGGTGTCGTCACCCTGCTGTTGCGTCAACCCGCTCCAACCATGCAAATCCACGTCGCCATCAACGGTAACCGCCTGCCCCCGCAATCCGAGGAACAGCTTCGCGCCAAAATCTCCACCGGCGAGATTCCGGCCGACGCGCTGTGCTGGCACGAGGGCTGGAGCGACTGGCGGCCGGTCGCCCAGGCCTATCCCGAACGCTTCGCCGAGGGTGCCATCGTGCCGCCGGCCGTGAGCGCGACCAGCATCGAGGCCGACGTCGAAGCGGAAGCCGAAGTCGATACCGAGGCGATCCGCCGGACCCACCTCTCCCATGAGGCCTCGTTGCAATCCATCGGCTCGCTCTACCTGCTGGGCTCGGTGCTGGTGACGTTTGTCGCGATCATGAGCCTGGCCGCCGGCGCGGCCCCGGACGGCGAGGCGATGCCCGTCGCGGTGGCCGTGGTGCTGCTGGTTCTGGCCGCGTTGCAGTTCCAGGTCGGCCGCTGGCTGCGCGCGCTCAATCCAAAGGCCAAGGTCCCCGCCAGCCTGCTGGCCATCCTCGGTCTGCTGGGTTTCCCGATCGGCACGCTCATCAACGGCTACATTCTCTACCTGCTGCACTCCAAGAAGGGCGGCGTGGTGCTCTCCGCCGACTACGCCGCGGTGCGCGCGGCCACGCCGCACATCCGCTACAAGACCCCGCTGGCGGTCTGGATCGTGATCGGGTTGGTGGTGGCGTTGCTGGTCTTCGGCGTGATCGCGGCGACCGCGGCCGGCTGAGCCCGGCGGGCCCGGCGAATTCATCGCTTGCACCCGGCGGGCGCAGGCGCACAAAGCGGCCTGCAACCCGCGCGATACCATGAACGAGATCGAGATCATCATTTGCCTCATCCTGCTGTTCATGGGCGTGCCCGACTTGTGCCGGGTGTTGAAGCGGCCTTCGCTGGCCTACCCGGTTTTTGTGCTCTTCGGCCTGCTGCTCGCGCCCATCGCCGATCACGATGTGCGCCAGATGCTCGTCAACGCGGGCCAGGTGGGCTTCCTGCTGCTGCTCTTCGAGGTCGGCCTTGAAATCGACCTGCCGAAGTTTCGCGACTTTGCCCCCACGCTGCGTCGCGCCGGCGCCTGGGCGTTGTTGCAATACCCGGTGATCCTCGCGCTGGGCCGGCTGGCCGGGCTCGAGTGGCTGGGCTGCTTCATCGCCTGCGCCGCCTTCACCGGCTGCTCCGTCGGCATGGGTTATCTCGGCTGGAAACACTACCCGGGCCTGACCGAGGAGCCGCGCCGGCGCACGTTGCTGCTCATGCTCGGGCTGGAAATCATCGCCATCGTGCTGCTCTCGGCGGAGACCGCGATTTACGAAAAGGGCTTCAGTTGGCTGGTCATCCTCAAGCTCGCCGGCATCGCCGTGACCATCTACCTGATCAGCCGCTTCGCCACACGGTTGGAGTGGTTGTTCGACGTCATCCTCAAGCACACCACCCACTGGCGCATGCACCTGCTGGTGCTGCTGGTGTTGCTCATCTGCGCGATCGGCGACCGGCTCGGTCTGGCCGCGACCAAGACCGCGTTTTTCCTCGGGCTGTTCATGAGCCGCATCGAGCACGACGGCCAGCCGCTGGAGGAGTTTATCGCGCCGATCAGCCGCCGGTTTTTGATCCCGATCTTCTTCTTCGCGCTGGGCCTGCAGGTGCAGTGGATCTACCTGTTCTCGGTCACGGGGCTGGTGGCCATCGCGGGCGCCGCGATCATCATCGGGTGGCGATTGGTCATCCACCGCCGGATCATCTCCACCGGCGGCGACGACCGTTCGTTCCTGCTGCTGTGCCCCAACCTCACCATCGTGGCCCTGGCCGCGCACACCCTGATCACCGCCGGCAACGCCCCGCGCGCCGCCGCCTGGATGGTGCTCGTGGGTCTCTTCATGACCATCCCCGCCATCCTGCTCCTGCCGAGGGGAGAAACCGAGGCGGGCGACGACGAGGCGCCCGCGCACTGACCTCACAACGGCCAGAAAAACAACAGCGCGGGCACGCCCAGCACCACGATCAGGATCTCCAGCGGCAGGCCCAGCCGCCAGTAGTCACCAAAACGAAAACCGCCCGGCCCGAGGATCAGCGTGTTGTTCTGGTGCCCGATCGGGGTGAGAAACGCGCACGACGCGCCCACCGCCACCGCCATCAAAAACGCGTCCTGATTCGCCTGCAACTGCCCCGCCGTGCTGATGGCGATGGGGCACATCACCGCCGCCGTGGCCGCGTTGTTCATGAAGTCCGACAACGTCATCGTGACCACCAGGATCACGGTCAGCGCGAGAGCCGCGTTGCCCTGGGCGAACACCGCCAGCACCCCCTGTGCGATCAGATCCGCCGCCCCGGTCGACTCCATCGCGCCGGCCACGGGGATGAGCGCCGCCAGCAACACGATCACCGGCCAGTCCACCGCGTCGTAAACCGTGCGCGGCGAAACCACCCGCGTGAGCACGCAGGCCAGCACGCCGCCGGCAAACGCCACCGCCGTGGGCAGCAGCCCCAGCGCCGCGCAGGCGATGGCCGCGCCCATGACCAACGCCGAGGTGACCGCCCGGTGCTTGTCCGGGATGCGGATCTCGCGCGCCGCCAGCGGCACGCAGCCGTAGTCGGCGGCGAAGTTTTGCACCGACTCCGGCGAGCCCTGCATGAGCAACACGTCGCCCGCCTCCACCGGCACCGAGCGCAGGCGCCGGATCGAGCGGCGACCGCGCCGCGAAAACGCCAGCAGGTTGATGCCGTAGCGCGTGCGCAGGCGCAGGTCCGTGGCCGAGCGGCCGATCACGTCCGCATCGGGCCGCACCGCCAGCTCGATCAACACGATCTCGTCGGAGCCCGATTCGCTTTTCTTCGGCTTTTCCCCGGACGCATCCTCGCCGGAGCCATCCGTGGCCGACGACGCATCGTCGTCCGCATCCGCCCCGTCGGCCGCGGGCGGCGCGGGTTTTTCCTCGGTGAGCTTGAGCCCCAGGCTCGACAACGCCGACGCCAGCGACTCGGGCTCCGCCTCGATCACCAGAATGTCGCCCGCCTGCAACACCCGCTCCGGATTGGGCACCGAGATGCGGTGCTTCGCCCGCACCAGACCGACCACCTGCGCGTCGGCCTCGCCCAGTGTCTCGCCGATCTCGCGCAACGTCAGGCCGACCGACTTGCCGTCCTCCACCACGCGCGCCTCGGTCAGGTAGGCGCCGATGTCAAAGCCCTCGGCCCCCGAGGCCTTGCGCGCCGGCACCAGCCGCCAGCCGAGCAACGCCACGAACGCCACGCCGGCCGCCGCGACCGTCAGCCCCACCGGCGTGAAATCAAACATGCCAAACCCACCGCCCCCCGCCTGCGAGCGAAAGCCCGACACGATCAGGTTGGGCGGCGTGCCGATCAGCGTGGTCATGCCGCCCAGGATCGAGCCGAACGCCAGCGGCATGAGCACGCGACCCGGCGGCAGGTTCTGTTTTTTGGCGATTTGCAACCCCACCGGCATCAACAGCGCCAGCGCGCCGACGTTGTTCATGAACGCCGAAAGCACCGCGCCCAAAGCGGTCAGCGCGCCGATCGTCAGCGTCGGGCCGGACGCCCCCGGCAACAGAAACTTCACGGCCGCGTCGATCGCGCCCGAGGTTTGCAGGCCGCGGCTGAGGATGAGCACGCAGGCCACCGTGATGACCGCCGGGTGCCCGAAGCCGGCGAACGCGTCCGCCGCCGGCAGCAGCCCCGCCAGCACACACGCGATCAACGCGCCCATCGCGACGACATCGTGCCGCCAGCGCCCCCACAAAAAGAGCCCGGCCGTGGCCAGCAGGATGGCGATGATGATGAGTTGATCGAGAGTCATGAGGCGGCCGGACACGATCGGTCCATCCGGCAATTTCCGCGCGCCCCCGCGCGTGCGCAAGCCACTCCCGCCGAATCGTCACACAATCCGGCAACCACGCCGAAGGTCGTTGCCTCGCGAAAGAATTTTCCCCACGACTGCGCCCCGCTCGGTCGAGCTCCGCGACACCACGCCCCCACTCCCTTTTCCCCACCGATGCGCACCGCCGTTTTCCTCGCGTTCCTGTCGCTCATCTTCACCCACGCGGCCCCGGGCAGGACATGGACCGATTTGTTCGGTCGCACACTGGAGGCCGATTATGTCGGGTCCGACGCGACCTCCGTCACGCTGCGGCGCACGAGCGACGGCCAGGTCTTCAAGCTCGAATTGTCCGACCTGCAGGACGAGGACCGGGACTTCGTGCGCGCCAAGCAGCCCGCCCCGGCCCCACCCGCCGCGCCCACGGCATCCGTCCCCGCTGCCGCCGCGACGCCCGCCCCCGTCGTCCCCGGCACGGAAGCGGTGCTGACTCCGTCCGAAGAACCCTTCCTCGAGTTTCAGCCCCGGTTGAAGGCGTTCCGCTTCGGCAACGAAACCATGCCCGCCAACTACCTCGGCGTCATCTCGGTCGTCGAGCGCACCCTGGGCCGTTCTCCACGCACGCGGGCGAGCGGTCTGAGCATCCGTCACGACGGCGTCGTCGTCATGACCACGACCAACAATCTCAAACCCATGCTCCTGGAGTGGACTCCCCCCGATGCATCCGTCGACCTGGTCGAGAGAAAACCAGTGCCGCGCGTCTACGGACGAGCCTCCGAGGGGGATATGCCGAACGATCATCTCAGCTTTTCCCCGACCTCGATCGCCCACGATCAAGACGGGGCCATGCTCATCACCCTGATCTCGCCCACGGGCAACGGCATCTTCCGCATCACCGAGACCTCGCCCCTCACGCTGCGGCGCCTCAACACCCTTCCCGGCGGCTGCGTCCTGCAAGTGCCGTCATGGGACAATGAATACGCCTACGTCACCTACCGGCACGCCATCACCCGCCACCGCCTGTCGGCCGATTCCGCCGAGGCGGTCGACCAGGCCTTTGCCATCGAAGGCGAACGGGTGATTCTGGACCGGACGCTCATGCTGGGGCCGGACAAGGCCATCATCGGCCTGAAGTTTTTCACGGATCTGGTGGACGGCCGCGGCTACCCGATCTCGCGGTATTACGGCATCTACGTCGACAAGGCCGCCGGCGGCTACCACCTCTTCGCCACCGGCATGCTGGGAGCCATGGATGCGCATCCCGTCGAAAACCGCCTGATCCGCCAAAGCAGGGACGCGCAACGCCGGAGCATCCTCACCGAGTTCTCGTTCAGAAAACCCTGAACACACCAAACGGTGGCCGCCGGTCGCATGAGTTCCCGCGGGTGGACGCAGGACGATTTTTTCACCGCGCGATTTGCCCGGCAAATACCCGACGCCAGGCGAAAACTTTGCGCTTCCGGTCGCCACCAACCATTGCAAGCTACTGCCCCGCATGTGGCTGCACACTATCCGGGGACTCTTTTTATTCACGCTCTGCCTGCACGTGTTCGCGCAGGGAGTCGGCAGCACCGAGCAGGAGGTGCTCAAGGCCTACGGCCCTCCGCAGCTGCAACGCGACGGCAGTGCAGGCGCCATCTGGATCTACTCGAACGGCACGCGCCTGGTCCTCTCAAAGGGAGTGGTCGTCGAAACCAACGTGTCCGCAAAGCAGGCCGCGCCCGAGAAGTCCGAGGCCCGCAGCGACTACACCACCACCACCCGGCAGCCCGCTCCGACGCCGGGCGCGCCGGCCGACGCGCCCGGGGACCGGCACGATGATCCCTGGTCCACCAACTCACCGCCCAGCCCCATCGGCGCGGCGTTGACGATCATCGGTCTGCTGCTGGGTTGCGGGCTTGGCATCTGGCACTACGTGATCGCCTTCAAGGAGTCCGTCGGCTGGGGCCTCGCCTGCCTGTTCCTGCCGTTGGCCAGCGTCATCTTCACCATCCGACACTGGGACGAGGCCAAGGCGCCGTTTCTCTGGATCGTCTTCGGCGCCATGCCGCTGATTTTCCTCGGCACCTTCATGTCGATGCCCTGAGGCCCCCGCGCGGTTCGCTGGTGCTCAGGACCGGCGACGACGCAGCCCGGCCAGGCCCAGCGCAAACATGCCGGCCAGACCCGCCAACGAAGCCGGCTCGGGGATCACCGAAACCGAGACATTGGACACCGCGATATTGTCGATGAAACCGTAGGACATCACATAATCGGTGCTCGAAGGCGCGAACATCAGCCCGGCGATTTGATCGAAGGCCGCGTTGGCGGAGGTGTCGAAGAGGGTGAGCTCACCGTCATTGACGGCCAGCGTGAGCGTGGCCCCGACAATCATCGCGCCCGTGTCATCCAAGCCATACAGCGTCACATCCTGATCGTTCACGACCGCCCCGCCGTCCCACAGCTGCAGATTCAAACCGATCGAATCGAGGTCAAAAAAGGAGCCGTCGGTGGGCGTGATCCGAATGGCGGAGAAATAATGATCCGAGCCGAAATCGCTTTCGGAAAACGCCACGCCATTGCCCGACAAGACCGCGCCGTCCCACAGATCAAAACGCGTGTTGGTCGGCGTGTTTTCCGCAAACGCCGTGAAATCCCATCCCTGCACATCCGTCACGGTGACCGGGTTGCCCGGACTGGCGAGCGCATCGGTAAGCAGTTCCGCGTCCGGCACGCTGAAGGTCTCGGTGCCATCGGTGATGGCCAAACCGACGCCGGGCAAAAACGTGAACGCGGCCAGCAATACGCTAAAATGAATGGATTTAATCATCCACGCAACCAGACGATGCCGAGTCCGTTGCACAAGCAGTCACTCAAAAACCGGGTAATCAACCCCGGTGCATCCCCGGGTCGCCACCCCACCTCCCCACCAGGAATAGACCACAGCCACGAGACCAACGGACCATCGCCTCGACAATCCGCCGAACCCCAGAGTGCGGTCCCACCGACTCCGTCATTCCGCTCCTGATCGGATGTCTGCGAATCGGACGCATTAGAGAAACCGTCCGCGATATGTCGGAGATATCAATCGCGCTTAGGCTTCATCACGAAGAATACGGCAAATACCCCGTGCTCGCCGGCAATGGTCGACTCATGGCGCTGCTCGGAGGCGTAAATCCACACTGGATCTCGTTTATACCCTGAGCAAAGATCGTCATCCCGACGGCGCGCTACTCAATGGCCGGGAGCGCCCCTTGTCATTGAGAAGATTAAAACAGGCTTTCGCATCCGCTCCGCCAGCAAGGACGGCATCTTCAAAACCAAGGATGATTTGTTGATGGATACCGAAGCCAGTCTGCCCCGGGCTCAATCGAGCAAGTAACGATCAGGCTGCGGACCGGCAGCCGGCTGCACAAAATCCCGGGGTAATCCGGCGTCGACAAGTGATTCTAAGCGGTTAGCATTACTTCTCATGAACCACACCACCCTTAGTCGCAAAGGCGGCCGTGCCCGCTCCGCGGCCAAGACGGTGGCCAACCGCGCCAAGGCCGCCGCCTACTGGGAGGCGGTCCGCGCCGGTGCACGCCCTCCCCCGCGCCGGCCCAAATGCCCGCCCGCGCGCGACCTCATCGCCAAGAAACTCGCCGCCTACTGCCGTCGCCACGGCATCACTCGGCTGGAGGTTTTTGGATCCGTCGCCCGCGGCGAGTCCCGGCGCGGTAGTGACGTCGATCTCCTCGCGACCTTTGAAACCAATCCCGGCAGCCGCTTCTTCACCATGGAAGCCGACATGACCGAATTGCTCGGCGTGCCGGTGCACCTGCTCACCCGCGACGCCGTGGAACAGATGACCAACCCCTTCCGCCGCGAGTCTATTCTGGCCGACGCCAAGGAGATTTACCGTGCCTGATCCCAAGACCTCCGACGCCTATCTCTACGACATGCTCGAGGCCGCCCGACTGATCCGCAGCTACATGGACGGCGTCAACTTCGACGCCTTCTGGCACAACAGCGAGAAGCGCGACGCCGTGGCGCTGCGATTGTCCGTGCTCGGCGAGTCAGCCCACAAAATCGACAAAAGCATCGAAAAGAAGCTGCCGGCAATCCCCTTCAAAAACATCCGCGGCCTGCGCAACCGCATCGCCCACGACTACGGCGCGGTTGACCTCAAGATCGTGTGGGACGTCACCCAAAATGAGATCGAACCATTGATCAGCAGCCTGGAGGGCTACTTTCAGAAAAAGGGGCCGCCGAAGGGGCCAAACTTTTGAATCTTGTGGTCCGCCATCAGCGGTAAGCAGGGCGATCCGAAGGTGGGGTTTCATCGACCCATCCCTGTCAAACCCGCCCCTACGGATAAAACGAGACCACCGGCCGATTTCGGAGTGGGTCACAGAGAGCACAGAGCGCGGACACAGAGATCACAGAGAAAAACCATTTTGCTTGTGAGCGAAGCTGCGCATGGAGGTGGCGCTGGATACTCCCCTATGTAGGTTCCAGCTACTCAGCATGAGTCCTTGGTGCCATTTGAAGACTTGGAACCCGAAGTAAGAGCCCAAGACGCTCCATTTGCACTTGCAGTCCGGCGTGCAGCAGTAGACCTCAAGCTTACCGAGGGTTCTTCGTCCACGGTTTCTGAAATCCTTTTTCCGCTGGGCCCTCCCATAACAGCAGATGAGACAAAACAGACTTTTGAACTCTACAAGATTATGGTCGATAGCTCAGAAAGTCTCGTAAGTAGGCGACAAGGTGTGAACACCTTTTTCCTTACAATGAACGGTGCACTCCTAACCGCTTCCGGCCTGATTGTTCAAAGCTCCGGGGATGAACAGCTTGGTGGTATTGGCGTAGGTGTCCTAGCCGTTGCAGGAGCGATCCTTTGCCTAGCGTGGAGAAGCTTGATTAGCTCATTTGGGCAACTCAACACAGGGAAATTTAAAGTAATCAATATGATTGAGCATCACCTAAATACGGCCATTTATGCAGCAGAGTGGGTTGCTCTAGGACGAGGTGAGGACCCAAAGATTTATAGATCGTTTACGTCTCGGGAAATATGGGTTCCAAATGCCCTCCTAGTGCTTCATGTGCTTACAGTATTGGTAGCAATTTTGGTTGCATGCGGGTGCATCAGCTTCAGTGGGAGCGGGTCTATCCAATGGGGTCTTGTCGCTGATTGTTGATTTCCATTCCCCCCACCGAGTGACCGTGAACCAAGAAGGAGCCGAAGGGGTCAAACTTTGAATCTTGCGGTCCGGCATCAGCGGTAAGCGTCCAGCCGGGGGCCTTGGGTCCGTCCGGTCAACAGGCTCGGGCCGTTAATCTGAGACCTGTCCGCCTCCAAGAGGCTTCGCCCGACCGCTTTTCGCACGCCAAGACCTCAGTGTAGCTCATCCACCTCATGACAAGGCTCGACAAACTGGTTTAAACAACCAGTTTAAACGCCATGAAATCATCATCCGCCACCATCGGGGCTTTTGAGGCCAAGACCAAACTGGGGGAACTGCTGGAGCGGGTCAGCCATGGCGGCTCCTTCACCATCACCAAGCATGATCGTCCGGTCGCCCGACTAATCGGCTTTGAGGCCGACCTCGCCGCCCAGCGCACCGAGGCCACCGCCACGTTGCGCGGCTTGCGTCAGCGCTACCAGTTGCAAGGTCTCGACGCCCGCAGCCTGCGCGAGGAGGGGCGGGCGTGAGCGAGGCGTTTGTGCTGGATTGCTCCGCCACGCTGCCCTGGGTGTTCGGCGACGAAGCCACGCCGGCGTGCGATGCGTTGCTGGATCGACTCACCGCCGGCGCACGCGCCTGGGTGCCGGCGCTCTGGCATCTCGAATTGGGCAATGTGCTCCTCGGGGCGCAACGCCGAGGCCGCATTGATCAAGCCGGCATCGAGGCGTTCCTCACCCAATTGGCCGTCTATGACATCGCCGTGGATGACCGCACCATGGAGCGCGCCTGGCAAAAGACCCTCGACCTGGCGCTGCAGTATTCACTTTCCACCTACGACGCGGCTTATCTGGAACTCGCCCTGCGTCGCGGCGTGCCACTGGCCACGCTCGACTCCGCCTTGATCGCGGCCGCCAAGACCTGCGGCGTCGGACTGTGCCTGCAAGGCGGTGCATGACCGTTCTGCGCGGATGACACCCAACGCGCCTGCAAGCAGGCTGCCTACACAGGCGCGGCTCGCCGCGCTTGTTTAAAAATCGCGTTCACAACTCCGTGTATTTCTCCGACCGGCCTTTGGCTTTTTCGACGGGGTATTTGGCGGCGTTGGCGGCCATCTTGGTTTCGATGGCCTTGGCCACGTCGATGCCGGTCATGTTGGCGAACTCCAACGCGTAGATGATCACGTCGGAAAGCTCCTCCTCGATCTTGGCGCGCTTGGCGGGGTCGTTGACGATCTCGCGCGAGGCTTCGCTGGTCGCCCACAGAAAGTGCTCCATCAACTCACTGGCCTCGGCGGCGAGCGCCATGCTCAGGTTCTTCGGCGCGTGGAATTGCTCCCAGTCCCGCTCCTTCGCAAAGGCGAGGATGCGCGCTTTGATCTCAGCCAAGGTGGTGGACGTATCCGAAAAGTCGGCCATACCCGCGAAGAGTGTCCGGCGAATATCCACACAGCAATCTCGATCAGGTTTTAACGCAGAGGCGCAAAGAGGCAGAGATCGCGGAGGTTTTTGGAGCGGAGGGATTGGCCACAAAAGGCGCAGAAAACGCAAAAGGGAGTCTTCCGTTTTTTACGTCTTTTGCGCCTTCTGTGGCCCAACATCCGATTGCAATTGCTGGTCGGAGGGATTGCCACGAAGAGGCACAAAGAATCGGTCCCATGTCTGTCCGGTTAGCCCTAATCGATACTATGCGCCTATAGGCGCCACGTGTCGCTCGATCTAACGGTCTCGGCACCATCCGGATTCTTTGCGCCCCTTCGTGGCCAAAACTCATTCTGTCGGTCTGCAACCTTTGCGAACTTAGCGTCTTTGCGACTTCGCGTTAAAACTCCGATCCTACTGAATTAACCACGGATTACACGGATGCTCACGAATACTTCGGACGGATTGGAATCCGCGCTTATCCGGGCAATCCGTGGTTAAATAATCACTTCGTCGCGTCGAGCAACGCCTGCGCGGCGGCGACCACGGGGAGGCGGCCGTCGGCCACGGCGTGTTCGGTGGACTCGAGACGGGCCTGCACTTCGGGCGATTCGTAGAAACGCGTGCGCAACCCTTCGGCGATGAGCGCGTGCATCCACTCGACGGATTGTTTGCGGCGACGTTTTTGCAGGATGCCCGACGCGGTGACGTTGGCCATGAACGCGTCGATCTTGGCCGCGACCTCGGGCACGCCATCGCCGGTGCGCGCGGACGCGGTCAACACGGGCGTTTCCCAACCGGTGGTCGCCGGTTGCAGGAAGTGGAGCACACGCTTGAGCTCGGCCTGCGCGAGGCGGCAACGGGGGAGGTTTTCGCCGTCGGCTTTGTTGACGACAAACAGGTCGCCGAGTTCGACCACGCCTTTTTTGATGCCCTGCATCTCGTCGCCGGCGCCGGCGATCATGATGACCATGAAGAGGTCGACCATGGAGCGCACGGCGACTTCGTTTTGCCCGACGCCTACGGTCTCGACGATGATGGTGTCGTAGCCGGCGGCCTCGCACACCAGGATGGCCTCGCGGGTCTTGCGGGTGACGCCGCCCAGCGAGCCGGCCGAGGGCGAGGGGCGAATGAAGGCGTTCTCGCGGCGGCCGAGTTTTTCCATGCGGACCTTGTCGGCCAAAATACTGCCGCCATGCACCGAGCTGGACGGGTCGACGGCGAGCACGGCGACGCGGCGGCCTTGTTCGCAAAGGTGGTCGCCGAAGGCTTCGATGAAGGTGCTCTTGCCGGCGCCGGGGATGCCGGTGAAGCCGAGGCGACGGGCCCGGCCAGTGTGCGGCAGGAGCCTGGCCAGGAGTTGTTGGGCGAGGGCTTGGTGGACGGGGGCGTTGCTCTCGACGAGGGTGATGGCGCGGCCAAGCAGCGCGGGGTCGCGGGCGAGCACGCCGGCGGCGAGCGTGTCGACATCGGGCGGCGGACGGCGACGCGGCGCGGTGGGGTCAACGGGCGGGGTCGGCTGGCCGGACATGATGCGCGTGGTGAACCCGGGGCCGGCGTCGGGCGGAACCCAGTCGGGGCGGTCGGAGGGCGGGTTCATGGGTTCGGGTGCAGGGGCGTCGCTTGCGACGCCCGAGGGACTCAAAATCACGGTCACCGTAATCGTTCGTCGCTCGCGGGCCTTGCAAGCAAGGCCCCTACGTTTGTATCGAAAAAAGGGGATGCAGGACGCTTCGGAGGCGACGGAGGGGGAAAGCAACTAAGCCCGCCACGCGGCGATCGCGTCCTGCAAATTGGGTTGGGTCCGTCTCAGGCGGCGGCGTCCTCGCGGGTTTTCATGAGCAGCTCCAGGGTGTGGAGCGTGGAGGTGGTGATGACGGTGCCGGGGCCGTAGATGGCGCTGGCTCCGTTGGCCATGAGGTAGTCGTAGTCCTGCGCGGGGATGACGCCGCCGCAGACGATCATGATGTCGTCGCGACCGAGGGCGGCGAGCGCGTCGCGAAGCTGCGGCAGCAGGGTCTTGTGACCGGCGGCGAGCGAGCTCATGGCGACGACGTGCACGTCGTTCTCGACGGCCTGGCGCGCGGCTTCCTCGGGGGTTTGGAAGAGCGGCCCGATGTCGATGTCGAAGCCGAGGTCGGCCATGGCCGAGGAGACGACCTTGGCGCCGCGGTCGTGTCCGTCCTGGCCGAGCTTGGCGACGAGCAGACGCGGACGGCGTCCCTCGACCTGTTCAAACCTGGTAATCAGTTCACGGATACGGACGACGGTGGCGTCTTCGCCGAACTCCTGGCGGTAGACGCCGGAGATGGAGCGGATCTGGGCCTGGTAGCGTCCGAAGACGACCTCGCAGGCGTCGGAGATCTCGCCGAGCGAGGCGCGGGCCTGGGCGCAGGCGACGGCGAGTTCAAGCAGGTTGCCTTCGCCGCCGCGGGCGCAGGCGGTGAGGGTGGCGAGGGCGTCCTGGCATTTTTGCTCGTCGCGGTTGGCGCGCAGTTCCTTGAGGCGGGCGATCTGCGAGAGGCGCACGGCGGTGTTGTCGATGTCGAGGATGTCGATCGGATCCTCCTTTTCGAGGCGGTGTTTGTTGAGGCCGACGATGGTTTCCTTGCCGGAGTCGATGCGGGCCTGGCGGCGGGCGGAGGCTTCCTCGATGCGGAGCTTGGGGATGCCGGCCTCGATGGCCTTGGTCATGCCGCCGAGGGTCTCGACCTCGGCGAGGTGGGCGCGGACTTTTTTGATGAGTTCGGCGGTGAGCGACTCGACGTAGTAGGAGCCGCCCCAGGGGTCTACGACGTTGCAGATGCCGGTCTCCTGCTGGAGGTGGAGCTGGGTGTTGCGGGCGATGCGCGCGGAAAAGTCGGTGGGGAGCGCGATGGCCTCGTCGAGGGCGTTGGTGTGCAGCGACTGGGTGTGGCCGGTGGTGGAGGCGAGGGCCTCGAGGCAGGTGCGGGCGACGTTGTTGAACGGGTCCTGCTCGGTGAGTGACCAGCCGGAGGTCTGCGAGTGGGTGCGGAGGGCGCGGGACTTGGGGTTCTTGGGGTTGAACGTGCCGACGATCTCGGACCAGAGGGTGCGGGCGGCGCGCATCTTGGCGACTTCCATGAAGAAGTTTTTGCCGATGGCCCAGAAGAAGGAGAGGCGGGGCGCGAAGGCGTCGACATCGAGGCCGGCGGCGACGCCGGTTTTCAGGTATTCGAGGCCGTCGGCGAGGGTGTAGGCGAGCTCGAGGTCGGCGGTGGCGCCGGCTTCCTGCATGTGGTAGCCGGAGATGGAGATCGAGTTGAACTTGGGCATCTTCGTCGAGGTGTAGGCGAAGATGTCCGCGATGATCTTCATCGAGGGCGCGGGCGGGTAGATGTAGGTGTTGCGCACCATGAACTCCTTGAGGATGTCGTTCTGGATGGTGCCGGAGAGGTCCTCGAGTCTGGCGCCCTGTTCGAGGGCGGCCGTAATGTAGAAGGCGAGGATCGGGAGGACGGCGCCGTTCATGGTCATGGAGACGGAGACCTTGTCGAGCGGGATGCCGCCGAAGAGGGTCTGCATGTCGAGGATGGAGTCGATGGCGACGCCCGCCTTGCCGACGTCGCCGACGACGCGGGGGTGGTCGCTGTCGTAGCCGCGGTGGGTGGCGAGGTCGAAGGCGACGGAGAGACCGGCCTGGCCGGCGGCGAGGTTGCGCTTGTAGAAGGCGTTGGACTCCTCGGCGGTGGAGAAGCCGGCGTATTGGCGGATGGTCCAGGGCTTGGCCACATACATGGTCGAATAGGGGCCGCGGGTGAAGGGCGCGGCGCCGGGCACGGTGTCGAGCACCTCGGCGGGCGGCAGGTCGTCAGCGGTGTAGACGGCCTTGACCGGGATCTGCTCGTAGGTCTGCCAGACGGGCGCGTCGCGCGAGGGCACGGGGGCGGCGGCGTCGAAGGAGAAATCGTCGTAGCCGAGTTTGGTGAAGTCGGGATTGGTGTTCATCTTAGAGGGCTCCGATTTTCTTGAGCTGGGTGGCGAGGGTGGCGCGGACGTTGGACTTCACGTGGATGAAGTCTTCGAAGCCGGCCGCGCGGTAGGCGGCCGCGAGGGTTTCGTCGGCGGGCTGGCCGGCGAGGATGATGGTGACGCCGGGAGCGGCCGCGCGTAATGATTTTGCGAATACGGGCGCGAGTTCCGGGTAGGTGTCGTCGGTCGAGCAGAGCACGGCGACTTGCGCGCCGGAGATGGCGGCGGCCTTGGCGGCCTCGGCGGCGTCGGTGAAGGCGTCCTTGCCGACGGCCTTGAATCCGCCGACCGAGAAGAAGCCGGCGGTGAAGTCGGCGCGGGGCTTGTGCTGTTTGACCGGGCCCATTTTCGCGAGGAACACGCGCGGGGGCTGTCCGTTGGTTTTCTCGAAGGACCTGGCGGCGGCGCGGAGTTGTTCGAAGGGCTCGGAGGCGCGCACGGGGGTGAGCGCGGCGATGACATCGCAACCGATGAAGCCGCGACGGTGGTCGGCGGTGGGCGCGGGGGCGAGCGGTGTCTCGTTGAGGTTGGGGAAGAGATTGGTGCCGATGAGCCCGGTGCGGCGGGTGTCGAGCGCGGCGGCCTTGTCGGCGGCGACCTGGTTGACGAGCCTCTGCGGCAGTCCGGCGCGAAGGGCGGCGGCCAAACCGCCGGCGGCTTCGATCTCGGCAAAGAGTTTCCAGGACTGGCGGGCGAGTTGGTCGGTGAGTTTCTCGACATACCAGGAACCGCCCGCGGGGTCGGCGGTGGCGGTGAAGCCGAACTCCTCGGCGAGCAGCGTGTGGACGTTGCGCGCGATGCGGCGGGAGATGTCGTCGGTGACGCCGGCGACCTCGTTGAACGGGGCGATGTGCAGGCTGTCGACGCCGCCGAGCACGGCGGAGAGCGACTCGGTGGTGACGCGCAGCATGTTCACGTGGGCGTCGTGAAGGGTCTTGTTCCAGCGACCGGTGCGGGCGTTGACCGAGGGCATGTTGGCGGGCGTGAGTTCGACGCCGAAGCCGGACAGCACGCGCGACCAGAGCAGACGGAAGGCGCGGAACTTGGCGATCTCGGTGAAGAACTGCGGGCCGACGGCGAAGGTGACGCGGAGCTTGGCGGCGGCCTCGGCGGGGGTGACTTCGCGGGCGGCCAGCGCCTTGAGCACGGCCGTGCCGGCGGCGAGCGCGCAGGCGAGTTCCTGCGTGGCCGAGGCGCCGGCGTCGGCCCAGGGCGTGGCGTCAATACCGATGGTGCGGAGCGCCGGGGCGGTTTGCCCGGTGCGCTTCACCCAGGCGGCGAGATCGTCAAAAAGATCGTCGAGCGGCGCCACCAGGCTGCCGCAGCGCACCCAGGCCGCGAACGGGTCGAGGGTGACGCTGCCGGTGAGTTTCGCGAGGTCGAATCCGCGAGCCGCGGCGACATCAAGATAGGCGTCGGCGATGAAGCCGGCGCGGACTCCGGCGGCGAGATGCACGGGCAACGCGTCGAGCGCGACGTCCTTGAGCGCGACCTCAAGGTCTTCCCTCCGATAGCAGGAGGCGCCGGCGGGCAGCACCACGCTGTCCTGACCCTTCATCAGATCGGCGAGCAGGAGGCGGTTGAATTCGACGGGGGAGGCGGCGGCGATTTCCTGCGCGATTTCCCATGCGCTTTGCTTATAGCCCGTCGCGTGCGTCCCGCGCAAAAACGGGGCTGCTCCGGGTGCGGCGCTCGTCGCGGACTCAAGCCCGGACAGATCGGCGCGCGTGTAGAGCGGTTGCAGCGCGACACCCTCGGGAGTGCGCGTGACGAGCTTCTTTTCGAACGGAACTCCCTTAAGTTCAGACTCTACGGTTTTCCGCCAACGAGCGAGCCCCTCGGCAAGAGCGGCGGCGGCGGACGATTCGGGGGCGGTGGTCATGACCATGGCTAAGATAAGGACGGGCGGTTGTAGTTGAATTTACATGACAATAATACCCGAACGGCCGGCGGCCTTCTCCGCAGATTTTGGCAAAGGATGACTGCCTTTGACCAAGGGATGCGAAGCTGCCTCCGCGCGTTTCGGGCACACTGGCCGGCGTCATCCAACCCACGCCGATCTCAACCAAAGCCATGATCACCCGCATCGACCACCTAGGCATCGCCGTCCGCTCCCTCGACGAAACCGTCGCCTACTACGAAAACGCGCTCGGCCTGCGCTGCGAACACCGCGAGGAGGTCCCCTCGCAAAAGGTGCGCACCGCCTTTTTCTCCGCCGGCGAAACCCACATCGAGCTGCTCGAGCCGACCTCGCCCGACAGCCCCGTCGCCAAGTTTCTGGAGAAAAACGGCGAGGGCATCCACCACGTCGCCTTCGCCACCGACGACATCGCCGCCCAGCTCAAGGGCGCCGCCGACGCCGGCGTGAAACTCATCCACGAGGTCCCCTTCGAGGGCGCCGCCGGCAAACTCGTCGCCTTCCTCCACCCCAAGTCCACCCACGGCGTGCTCACCGAGTTTTGCGCGCCCAAGGCCGGCTGAACCATCCCCGCAACCGCCCGCACCACCCTGCCCTTCCCGTCATGACCATCGCCCCCGAACTGCTCGCCACCCTGGCCGAAAACCGCCGCATCGCCCTCGCCGGCGGCGGCCAGGACAAGATCGACGCCCGCCACGCCAAAGGCCTCATGAGCGCCCGCGAACGCCTGCTCGCGCTCTTCGAACCCGGCACCTTCATGGAGATCGGCATGCACGCGCAGCACGATTGCCACGACTTCGGGCTGGCCGGCAAACCCCTGCCCGGCGACGGCGTCGTCACCGGCGTCGGCTACATCGACGGCCGCCCAGTGGCAGCCTACAGCCAGGACTTCACCGTCGGCGGCGGCGCCGTCGGCCGCATCCACGCTCAGAAAATCTGCGACCTCATGGAATACGCCATGCAGGCCGGCATGCCCGTCGTCGGCATCAACGACTCCGGCGGCGCCCGCATCCAGGAAGGCGACGAGTCCCTATCCGGCTACGGCCGGGTCTTCTTCAAAAACGTGCTGCTCTCCGGCGTAGTCCCGCAGATCTCGATCATCGCCGGACCCTGCGCCGGCGGCGCGGCCTATTCGCCCGCGTTGACCGACTTCCTGATCATGACGCGCAACAACGCCAACATGTTCATCTGCGGCCCCGAGGTCATCAAGGCCGCCACCGGCCAGTCCGCCTCGCTCGACCAGTTCGCCACCGCCGCCGCCCACGCCTCCGTCAGCGGCAACGTCCACTTCGTCGCCGAGGACGAGACCCACGCGCTCGACATCGCCCGCCGCCTCCACTCCTTCCTGCCCTCCAACAACGTCATGGACCCGCCCCACCGGCCGGCCCACGCGCTGACCCTCGCCGCCGACCCCGGCATGAACGAACTCGTGCCCTCCGACCCGAAGGCCCCGCTCGACATGCTCCAGATCATCAACCGACTGGTCGATGACGGCGACTTCCTCGAGGTGCACAAGGACTTCGCCAAAAACATCGTCGTCGGCCTCGCCCGCGTCGAGGGCATCGTCACCGGCATCATCGCCAACCAGCCCGCGGTCAAGGCCGGCACGCTCGACATCGACGCCTCCGACAAGAGCGCCCGCTTCATCCGCTTCTGCAACATCTTCAACATCCCCCTGCTCACCCTCGTCGACGTGCCCGGCTTCCTGCCCGGCCTCGCCCAGGAGCGCGGCGGCATCATCCGCCACGGCGCCAAGATGCTCTTCGCCTACGCCGCCGCCACCGTGCCGAAGATCACCGTGATCATCCGCAAGGCCTACGGCGGCGCCTACTTCGCCATGTGCAGCCGCGACATGGGCGCCGACATGGTCTTCGCCTGGCCCACCGCCGAGATCGCCGTCATGGGCGCCGAGGGCGCGGTCAAGATCCTCTACAAACGCGAAATCGCCGCCGCCGAGGATCCCAAGGCCGCCGAGGCCGCCTTCGCCAAGGAATACCGCGACAAGTTCGCCTCCCCCTACCAGGCCGCCGGCAAGGCCATGATCACCGACGTCATCGAGCCGGCCCAGACCCGCTCCGTAGTTGCCATGGCACTACGCAACACCCTCTCCAAGCGCGAGACCCGCCCGCCCAAGAAGCACGGCAACATCCCGCTCTGATCCGCTTCCCCCTACCCAACCCACTTGTCACCCATGAAAAAACTACGCGTCACCGTCGAAGGCAAAATCTACGAGGTTCTCGTCGAAGTCCTGGAGGATTCCTCCGGCTCCGCCCAGCCCTCTCAACGTCCCCCGGTCACCGCCTCGATCGCGCCGACTCCCGTGGTCGCCGCCCCGGCGCCCGCGTCCGCCGCCCCTTCGGCCCCGGCCGCCGGCGGTCCCGGCGACGTCTCCAGCCCGCTGGCCGGCAAGGTCGTCTCCATCGACGTCAAGGTCGGCGACACCGTCGCCGAAGGCGCCCAAGTCGCCACCGTCGAAGCCATGAAGATGAACACCTACATCTACGCGTCCAAGGCCGGCCGGGTCGCCGCCATCCACGTCAACGCCGGCGACGGCGTCGAGGAAGGCGCCAACCTGCTGACCATCGCCTGACCCGCCGCCACCGCGGATCTCCAACCACGAACCCGCCAACCCGCCCAAGCCCTTGAACGCCTCCCCCATCCTCGCCGCGTTGCCCGAGCACCCGGAGCTCTCCCAGACCATCAGCTTCCAACTCAGCGGTCTGGTCGTCGTCTTCCTCGTGCTCGGCAGCATCTGGTTCCTGCTGGAGATCCTCGGCAAGATCTTCGTCGCCCGCGCCAAGGCCGCCGCCAAACCGGCCGCGCCGGCCCCCGCACCGGTCCCGGCCGGACCCGCCGCCGCGGACGACCACATCGCCCCCGAGATCGTCGCGCTGATCGCCGCCGCCGTGCACCTCACCGTCGGCGCCGGACACCGCATCGTCGCCATCGCCCCGCTCAACCCGCACTGGGCACTCGAAGGCCGCCGCCAGATCTTCGCCTCCCACCGCCCCCGCTGACCGCCCGCCCCGTCCCCGCCCCGCCATGTTACAAAACCTCATCGACTACCTCTCCACCACCGGCTTCCAGGCCATCACCTGGCAAATGCTCATCATGTGGGGCGTGGCCGCGGTGCTCCTCTGGCTCGCCGTCGCCAAGGGCTTCGAGCCGCTGCTGCTCGTGCCCATCGCCTTCGGCGCCCTCATCGCCAACCTGCCCACCCGCGGCGTCATCACCTCCGAGCTGCGCCCAGACGGCGTCTACGAGACCGCCACCTTCAACGTCGAGATCACCCCGCACCACGCCGAGGCTCCACCAGCCGCCGGCCATGCCAACCCCGACCCCGACGCCGCCCCCGCGCCGCAATCCTACAAGGTCAACAAGGTCGAGGGCGGCCTCTACGACTTCATCTCGCAGGGCATCAAGCTCGAGCTGTTCCCCCCGCTGATCTTCCTCGGCGTCGGCGCGCTCACCGACTTCGGTCCGCTCATCGCCATGCCGCGCACGCTCTTCCTCGGCGCCGCCGCGCAGGCCGGGCTCTTCATCACCTTCATGGGCGCGTCGCTCATGGGCTTCACCTCCCAGCAGGCCGCCGCCATCGGCATCATCGGCGGCGCCGACGGCCCCACCGCCATCTTCCTGGCCAACAAACTCGCCCCCGAGCTGCTCGGCGCCATCGCCGTCGCCGCCTACAGCTACATGTCGCTCGTGCCGCTCATCCAGCCGCCGATCATGCGCCTGCTCACCACCGACAAGGAGCGCAAGATCCGCATGAAATCCCTGCGCAAGGTCTCCAAACTGGAAAAGCTCATCTTCGCCATCATCGTCATGATGGTCTGCATCCTCCTCGTGCCCGACGCCTCCGCGCTCATCGCCATGCTCATGCTCGGCAACTTCCTGCGCGAATGCGGCGTCACCGAGCGCCTCGTCAAATCCGCGCAAAACGAGATCATCAACGTGCTCACCATCTTCCTCGGCACCAGCGTCGGCCTCACCATGCGCGCCGACAGCTTCCTCGCCGGCGGCACCCTCAAGATCATCGTGCTCGGCGTCGTCGCCTTCTGCGTCTCCACTGCCTCCGGCGTGCTCGTGGCCAAGCTCATGAACTGCTTCTCCAAAAAATATCCCATCAACCCGCTGATCGGCTCCGCCGGCGTCTCGGCCGTGCCCATGGCCGCCCGCGTTTCCCACAGCGAGGGACAAAAATACGACTCCGGCAACTACCTGCTCATGCACGCCATGGGGCCCAACGTAGCCGGCGTCATCGGCACCGCCGTCGCCGCCGGCTACTTCATCTCGGCCTTCGCCAACTGAACCGCCCCCTCCGTCATGATCGCACCGCGCATCGCCTCTTCGCCCCTGGCCCCGGCCACCCCGGAGTGGACGCTGCACCTGCACACCAAGGCCGTCTCAACCAACGACCTCGCCGCCCCCCTCGCCGGCTGGCACGCCGTCATCGCCGACCGCCAAAGCGGTGGCCGCGGACGCCACCGCCGCGCCTGGGTCTCCGACGAGGGCGGCCTCTGGCTCTCCGCCGTGCTGCCCACCCCCGGCCCCGCCGCCGACTGGGCCATCCTCCCCCTCGCCGCCGGCTGGGCCGTGCGCGCCGCCCTCGCCGACCTCGGCGTATTCAACATCCGGTTACGCTGGCCCAACGACCTCATGGCCGGCCGCGCCAAGCTCGCCGGCATCCTCGTCGAACGCTACCGCGCCGACACCGCCGTCGTCGGCCTCGGACTCAACCTGACCAACCGCCCCGAGACCCACGACACCGCCCTCGCCGGCCAGACCGCCCGCCTCGCCGACCTGCTCAATCCGCCCCCTCCCCGCGCTGTCGTGCTCGACGCCATCCTCACCCGCCTCGCCCACGCCCAGCACCTCATCGCCGACCGCTCCGCCGCCGACTTCCTCCCCGCGCTCAACACCGCCTGGACCGGCGCCCGTGTCGCCATCGACCTCGACGGCCGCGCCGCGCCGCTGGTCGGACGCCTCACCGCCGTCGACGCCGCCGGACGCCTCCAGCTCGACGCCGACGACGGAGTCCGCCACCATCTCTCTCCCTTGCAAGTCGCCCGCCTGCGCGAAGTTTTCTGAGCCTCCCGCCCGTCCCCCGACCTCCCTCCCTTTGTCATGACCACCATCCCCTATCCCGTGCTCTCTCCCGAAGAAGCCGCCGCGATGATCCATCACGGCGCCACCATCGGCTTCAGCGGCTTCACTCCCGCCGGCGCCGCCAAGGCCGTGCCCAGGGCCCTCGCCGCCCGCGCCGTCGCCGAGCACCAGGCCGGCCGCCCCTTCCAGGTCGCCGTCGTCACCGGCGCCTCCACCGGCGATTCGCTCGACGGCGAACTCGCCCGCGCCGACGCCATCTCCTGGCGCACGCCCTACCAAAGCAATAAGCACCTCCGCGCCAACATCAACGCCGGCAAGACCAAGTTCTTCGACATGCACCTCTCGCACCTCCCCCAGCAGGTGCGCTGCGGGTTCCTCGGCGAGTTCGACTGGGCCATCGTCGAGGCCGCCGACATCACCCCCGACGGCCAGATCGTGCTGACCACCTCCGTCGGCGCCTCCCCTACCTTCCTGCGCTGCGCCAAGAAAGTCATCATTGAGGTCAACAGCTTCCACTCTCCCCGCCTGCGCGGCTTCCACGACATCTACGAGCCGCTCGACCCGCCCTTCCGCCAGCCCATCCCGATCATCCGCGCCACCGACCGCATCGGCAGCCCCGTCGTCAAGATCGACCCCGCCAAGGTCGCCGGCATCGTCTACACCAACCTGCCCGACGAGACCGGCGGCTTCGACCCCGCCGACCCCGTGACCGCCCGCATCGGCGCCAACGTCGCCGGCTTCCTCGCCAACGAGGTCGTCGTCGGCCGCGTGCCCCGCGGGTTTTTGCCCCTCCAATCCGGCGTCGGCAACATCGCCAACGCCGTGCTCGGCGCCCTCGGCAACCACCCCGACATCCCGCCCTTCGAGATGTATTCCGAGGTCATCCAGGACTCCGTCATCGAACTCGTGCGCGCCGGCCGCATCCGCTTCGCCACCGGCACCTCCCTCACCGTCGCGCAGCCCGTGCTGCAAAGTTTTTATGACGACCTCGAATTCTTCCGTCCGCGCATCCTGCTGCGCCCGCAGGAAATCACCAACAACCCCGAGATCGTCCGCCGCCTCGGCATCATCTCCATCAACACCGCCATCGAGCTCGACGTCTTTGGCAACGTGAACTCCACCCACGTCATGGGCAGCAACCTCATGAACGGCATCGGCGGCTCCGGCGATTTCACCCGCAACGCCTACATCTCCATCTTCACCTGCCCCTCCTCCGCCAAGGGCGGCAAGATCAGCACCATCGTCCCGCTCGTCTCGCACATGGACCACAGCGAGCACTCCGTGCAGATCGTCGTCACCGAGCAAGGCGTGGCCGACCTCCGTGGCAAGGACCCGCTCGAACGCGCCCGCCTCATCGTGGAAAAGTGCGCCCACCCCGATTTCCGCGACACGCTCATGCGCTACGTCGAGCACACCAAGGACGGCCACACCCCGCAGACCCTGCGCAATGCCTTCCGCATGCACGAGCAGTTCCTCAAGACCGGCGCCATGTCCGCCACCGAGTGGCAGGCCTGACCCCGCCAAAAACCCCGCCCCCCGCCGCGCCTCTCCCAAGCGCGCCTCTCCCGACCAAAGCGTAACCCGACAGGTTACGCTTTGTTCGTTTGCAAACCCACCACCCACCGCCCCCCTCACCGCGCACACCACCTACCCAGTCAACGTGCCAAATAAAAACTAACCAGATAGGTTAGTTTTTATTCAAAAAATTGACCCAAAAGACCGCAAACCGAGAACGCTTGAACGCGATTTTCAGCGTATGGCACGACACCGGACCCACAAATCAACGGGGTAACGGCATGGCTGGGCAAGATGCGGACGATGAGAATGAGACGAAAATAAAAACTAACCTATCTGGTTAGTTTTTATTGAGCCACCTGGACACACGGGATGGGCGGGGCACGGGGCAGGTGATTGGCAGGGTGGGTGTTGGGAAGTTTGGCGGTTGCGCGGGGGCGAGGGGGCGGGCATAGGTGTGCCCCGACCATGACGGAGCCGACGACGTATCCGAAACCTGACGACAACAACCGCCTGCGCAGCCTCGCGGTCGACGAACGTCCCCAGGAACGGCTCCAGCGCCTCGGCTCCGCGCACCTCTCCGACACCGAGCTGCTGGCCATGCTCCTGCGCAGCGGCACCGAGGGGAACGACGTGCTCACCCTCGCGGCCCGCCTGCTCAATGAGGCGGGCTCGCTGGCGAAGCTGACCCGCTGGACGGCCAAAGATTTTCGCAAACTCAAGGGCATCGGCCCGGTCAAGGCCCTGCAACTGGTCACCGTGATGGAGGTCGCCAAGCGGGTCGCCCTGCAGGGGCTCGGCCCGTCCCCGTTGATCGACAGCCCGGAGACCATCGTGGCCCAGATCCGCCCGCTCGCGCTGGGACTGGCGGTCGAGAAATTCTGGGTGCTGTGCCTCGATCGCAAAAACCGCCTGCAACGCTGCGTCGAGGCCACCTCGGGCATCGCCAGCAGCGCGCTGGTCCACCCGCGCGAGGTGTTCCGCATCGCCATCCAGGAGGCGGCCTCGGCCATCGTCTGCGCGCACAACCACCCGTCCGGCGACCCCGCCCCGAGCAGCGCCGACCTGCGCGCCACGCGCCAGCTGCGCGAGGCGGCCGAGGCGGTGCAGATTCCGCTGCTCGACCATGTGGTCATCGGTCGGATCGACGACGATCCGCTGGGGGCGGGTTACTACAGCTTCCGCGAGGCGGGGGTGTTGTAGGTCCTCGGCAGGGACGGGCGTAGGGGCCTCGCTCGCGAGGCCCGTTTGACGTAGAGAACGAGACCGGGGCAACGCGTCGGCCGAACGCCTCGTTCAACGGGCCTTGCGAGCAACGCCCCTACGTCCGGCCCCACGCCCAAAATCCACCCCCATTAAAAAATTTCCTTGCCCCTCCCCGCGCCCTGCCGTGTCTTCTTCCCTTCCTTCACTTTGGTGGGATATCCAAGTGGCTAAAGGACGTTGACTGTAAATCAATTCAGCTACGCTGTTCGTTGGTTCGAATCCGACTCCCACCACCATTAACCCCCGGAAGCCACTCCGGGGGTTTCCTTTTGCCCAAATCACTCTGAGGCAAGGACTTTAACGCCAAGAGGTAATGCATCTTAACGCAGAGGCGCAAAGGCCGCAAAGTAGACGATCTGCGAGTTTCCCGACTCTGCCTTTCGCAGCGCCTCTGCGAACTCAGCGGCCTCTGCGCCTCTGCGCCTCTGCGTTAAAACTCCGACCAGCGCTCCCTAAGCTCCGGAGATGAAGCGGTCGACCGCGGCGGACAGCGTCGTGTAGTCGCCCGACTGGCGCAGCGCCGTCTGGAAACGCAGGAAGGGCACGACCTGGTGGGTGCCGGTCGCCACCTCGCGGTAAAACAGCCGCCCCATCGGGCCGGCGCGGTCGAGGTAGCCGGTCTCGTGAAAACGGCGCAGGGTCGCGGCGACGTCGTAGCGGACCATGCGGTGGCGCACGCGCCAGCCGTCGCGCTCGGCGGCGGAGCGTTCGAGCACGACGTATTGCGCGGAGGGATTGCCGTCCTGAGTCAACCCGACCGAGCCACTGGTGACGATGCGGCCGCCGGCCCACTCGCGCTTGGCGCAGTGGTGGTTGTGGCCGCGCACGATGAGGGGGAAGCCGGCGGCGTCGCCGAACATTTGCTGCACGATCTCGTCGGCCGTGTAGGCGAAGACGGAGTCGTTGTCGTTGCGCGGCGAGGCGTGAACCACGAGCAGGCCGGGCGCGTCGGGGTCGGTCCAGCGAAACGGCAGCGCGGCCAGCTCGGCGATCTGGGCGTTGGTCAGCTCGGCGCGGGCGTAGTGCAACGGACCGAACTGCGGGTCCGCCCACAGGGCGTCGGCGCGCTCGCTGCCGAAGTCATAGACGTAGCGCTCGTGGTTGCCGCGCAGCACGGGACAACCGAGGGCCTTGACGCGTTGCCAGCACGCGGCGGAGTCGGGACCGCCGTCGACCACATCGCCGGCCACGACCAGACGGTCGGGGCGGAGCTTCTCGACATCGGCCAGCGCCGCCTCAAGGGCCGGCAGGTTGCCATGGATGTCGGCGATGATCGCGATGCGCATAGGGGACGATTAGGCGGAGTCGGGCCACGCCCTGCAAGGTGTTCGTGGCCGAGTGAGATAAACTTCATTGGCTTTGTGGCATAACCCCAACCCATGAACCTGAAATTTGAGTCACAGAGGAAAGCAGAGGGTTTCACAGAGCATCACTGAGTCCTGAAACAGACTTGTCCGAAAACT
>JBDRJH010000474.1:0-6218 GCA_043815125.1 Verrucomicrobiota bacterium | reverse complement strand
ACTGTAACCAGAGAAAACCTCCCCTGAGTTCTCTATCCAAGGCCGGATGTATTCATGCATCCGCCCTTTTTTTGTGTCCACGAACAAAAAAAGGATGAAAAATACATTTATCAAAGCACGCGGATGCCTGATCGCCATTGGCGGTGTGTCCTACCGGATAATCCACGTTTACCAGACGCGGCCCGCCGTTTTTTCCGCATACTTACTTCACTACAGCGGCCGGATGGCATGCCACAGTATCGAGCCGCAATTTGTAAAAGTGATGGCACATGGACGACGAAGGTTCGTCGAGCTTGGCCATGCTCGACTCCAACACGGGCACAAAGGTGTGATCTACCTTTACGCAGAGGTTACTCGGTTCGGGAAGGCCACTGGCACGAATCGATGGCTACGCGTGCCCTTGGATTTTCCGGATGTTGTATCAGCGGAAAACGCCGACCGCGTGAAAAAACCGCATCAAAAGCGACGTAAATCGGCTCCCTTGGTGACTACGGTTTTACCTGTTTCCGACGAACCATTGAGCGAAGTGCAGGAAGTAAATCTGCACGAAATGGGAACGCAGCAGGATGCAAAGGGGGACATTTCGTGAACAAGGACGGAATCTCTGATGCACCTCGTGACGGCCTTTCAGTTGTTCTTCATTGTTACGAGGGGCCGGATCGAGAACAAGGCGGCAAGTTGGAGCTGACCGAGGACGATCTCGTGCGGCACACCTTGGTTTGCGGGGCGAGTGGATCGGGAAAGACATTTCTGCTCACCGCGATTACTGAGCAGCTAATCCGACTGCATGGCAGTGACCGTAACAGACGAACCGGCTTATTGATGTTTGATTTCAAAGGTGACGACACGGTTGCCCGGGTGATGGCAGCCGCACGCGCGGCCAACCGCGAAAGCGACGTGCGTGTGTTGTGCTTAGATAATGAACACGTCGGTTACGATTTTTTCCACGGCTGCCGATCTCTCCGTGACGTCACGGAGTTCGCTGACCGGACACTTTTTGCCTGTGGCCAGACGAACTCGGATCGATTTTGGGACGAATACCGTCATGGGCTGGAAACCAACGGCTTGTCCGTGCAATCCAGTTCGCATGACCGACCAAGGTCGGTTTACGCGGACCCAAGCCTAAATTAGAGGTCTTTACGACACCTCGCCGGATTCACCGGCGAGGTATTCGAATACCAAATACTAACTCATTAAATTGCGACCATTACCCAACTGAACGTGGCGCACCGTCAGAGATCGAGGGTAAGCGTGCGCTCTCCAGCAATGTTGCGCGCTTCCACGGGAACGCCCTGCTCGAACACTTCGTTGTAGATTTCTCCCGCCACAGGCTTGAAGTCACGGAGGTAGTGCTCGGCGCTAGACGACGTCGGCCTCTCACGGCCCCTCCCCGGCACCGATCCGGTGAAGTCGATGGAGTATTACGACGGGGACCGCCTGCTCGCCACCCGGACCTCCCCCGGGGCGAACGGCTGGAGCCTGGCCCACCTCCTCGACACGCCCGGCGTCCGCAGCCTCAGCGTCGTGGCCGAGGACCACGGCGGCAACCGCTCGTCCGCCTTCCGCACCGTGGTCGTCGCCCGCCCCGCGCCCGACGACTCCGCGTATTATCGATTTGAATACAGCCCCGGGCTCACGGCCGATCACCACGCCGGGCACCACCTCGCCCGAAGCGCCGCCTCCGGCGCCGGCCCCGCGCAGGCGGCCTTGCCCGTCTCCGGCCCCGGCTCCGCCTTCCCCCGAGTCCTCGCCGGCCAGCCCTTCGGCAACCATCACGCCGCCCGCCTCGTCGCCGCCAACGGCGACGTGTTCACCCACGCCGACAATGATCGCCTGCCCTCCGGCTCGCAGCCTTCACCGTCGAGGCCTTCGTGCATCTCACCTCCGGCGCGGAGGGCGGCACGTTTCGCACCATCGCCGCCCACGGATCGGGCACCGGTCTCGGCTGGCAGTTCATCGTCACCGGCGAAGGCTCCGGCCAGGGGCCACGCCGCCTGCTCTTCCAATTCCGCGCCGACGACAACGGCGGCCAGGCCGGCGGCACCCTCGGCACGCTCAACTCCGGCTTCGAACTCCAGCCCGGCGTCGATTACTACGTCGCCATCGCCTTCGACCCGGCCGACACCTCGCCCGCCGGCGCCCGGTTTTACCTCAAAAACCTCACCACCGACGGCCCCCTCCAGACCTCCGAACGCGCCCACACCGGCACCACCGTCTGGAACTCCACCCAGACTTTTCGCGTCGGCCTCAACTGGGACGGCCTGCTCGACGAGGTGCGCCTGACCAAGCGCCTGCTTTCGCCCGACCAGCTCCTCGCCGCCGCCCCCGCCGTTCCCACGCCCTACGAGGCCTGGGTCGCCCGGCACGCCTTCGCCGACGCGGCCTCATCGGCCCCCGACGCCGACCCCGATGGCGACGGCCTGCCCAACCTCCTCGAATACGCCCTGGACGGCGACCCCTTGGCGTCCGACTCCGCAGGCTCCGTCACGCTCGCCATCGCCGATGACGAACGCCTCGCGCTCACTTTTCACCGCATCGCCGATCCCGCCCTCGTTTACACCGTGGAGGCCACCGACGATCTCGTCGCCGCGACCTGGGAGCCGATCTTCGTCAGCACCGGCTCCGACAACACCCCCGGCCCCGTCACCATCGAGGACACCGAGCCCCTGTCCGCGCACCCCCGCCGCTTCCTGCGCCTGGTGGTGGCCGACCCGACTCCAGTCGCCCCTTAACCCCCAAAAAACGCCCCCCATCATGAAGCTGCTTCGCCCCCTGTCTTGCCTCCTGGCCTTGATTCCCCTCGCCGCCGCTTTTGGCCAGCACGTGCTGATCGACTTCGGCAACCACCTCACCGCGCCCTCGACCAGTCAGACGTGGAACAACCTCACCTCCTCCGCGCCACTCGCGCCCAATCGCATCGACCTGCTTGACGCGCAAGGCGCCGCTTCCGACGTCGGTCTCTATGTCATCACCGCTTTCTCAGGCTCCAACGCATCCGGCACCCAAACTCCGGCCGCCCATCTGCCGCCCTCCACGGTTACCCGGGACAGTCTCTTTGCCAACGTCGATCCCTTCGAAGGCAAATCCAACGTCGAGCCCAAACTCGACCTCGACGGACTGGTCCCCGGACGTCGCTACAGCCTCCGCTTTTTCGCCTCGCGCATGGGCGCGACCGACAATCGCACCGCGCGCTACACCATCACCGGCGAGCAGACCGTCACCGTCGAACTCGACGCCGCCAACAACACCGACCGGGTGGCGCTGGCCACCGTCGTCCCCACGGCCGAAGGCACGCTCTCGATCGTCATCACCCCCGCCGACTCCAACAACAACGCCAACCACTTCACCTACCTAGTGTTCTGTCGCATAAATAGCTATACATATACAAATCAACGTGCTTTGCTTGGGGGATGGGTGCAAAAACACGGATGCAATTGAGCGAGGTGCAGAGGCAGGAACTGGAGCGGGCGGTCAAGGCGCACGACACGCCGCAGCAAGTGGCGAAGCGATGCCGGATCATATTGATGAAGGCGCAAGGAGAGTCGGACGAGGCGATCGCCGGGCAAATCGGGGTCAGTCGTCACACCTGCCGTCTGTGGCGGCGGCGCTACGAGCAAGACGGAGCGGAGGGGCTGTGGCGCATAGCGGAAGGCCGCGGTCGCAAGATGAGCGAAGGGTTGGCGGAACGCGTGGTGAAGGCGACGGTCGAGACCAAACCGGTGGGGCAAACCCACTGGAGCTCACGTTTGTTGGCCAAGGAACAAGGCGTGCATGCGAGCACGGTGGCCCGGATCTGGCGTGACCACCGGCTGCAACCGCATCGGACGAAGGGCTTCAAACTTTCGCGAGATCCGCAGTTCGTGCCCAAGCTGCTCGACGTGGTCGGGGTATATTTAAACCCGCCGCAAAACGCGGTGGTTCTCTGCGTGGACGAGAAAAGCCAGATTCAGGCGCTGGACCGAACCCAGCCGGGATTGCCCATCAAGCGCGGACGCTGCGGCACCATGACCCACGACTATGTGCGCCACGGCACCACCACGTTGTTTGCCGCGCTCAACGTGGCCGAGGGCACGGTGCATGGACAGTGCTTCCCCAAACACCGTAACACCGAGTTCCTGCGCTTCCTGCGTCATTTGGACAAAGCCTATCCCGGCAAAGTCGAACTACACCTGATCTTGGACAACTACGGCACCCACGGACATGAGAACGTGCGCCGTTGGCTGGCGAAGCACCCGCGATTCATCCTGCACTTCATTCCGACCAGTCCGAGTTGGCTGAACATGGTCGAACGCTGGTTTGCGGAACTCACCAACAAGGCCGTCCGGCGCGGATCGTTCACCAGCGTCCCCGACCTGATCAACGCCATCGAACTGTTCATCACCCACTACAATCGCAACCCCAAGCCGTTTGTCTGGACCGCAAAGGCCGAAACCATCCTCGCCAAACTCGACCGCTGCCGCCAGCGCCTGGAGCAAATCCAGCCCGGATGCACCGCTCGCAAATCCAGAAAAAAGAAGGCAGTCAAATCCGTATAGTTATTTGAGCAACACTACACTAGTGTCCCTGGAAATCAAGCCCGCCCCGACCTACCGGCACAGCCGCGTGGACATCAGCCCGCCCGACAACCCAGGCCCCTATGCCCCCGGCAGCACCTTCACGGTGCGGGTTGACTACGATCTCGCCCCCGACGACGTGGAAGGCGGCCTCACCCGGATCGCCGTCATTCCCATCGGTCCCTACGTCGGCCCGGGGCAGGGAAGCGCCCACGTCGCCTACCCGGGCCTGGCCACCCAACGCCAAACCGTCGAGCCCGGCTCCGGAACCTTGTTCTTCAACTTCACGGTCGGCAACACCCTCTTCCCACGCAACGAGCTCCATTTCATCGCGCGCTTCGAGAACGCCGCCGGCCAGCGCTGGCCGATCCCCTGGTCCTACGAAGGACGCACCGACGAGCCCCTGAAACCCCGCATCCGCCTCGCTCCCGCACCCTCGTTCTACTCCCTCTCCACCGACAAGCCCGCCAACCTGTTCACCTACGACGACACCGTTAAAATCCGTCTCCGCTTCGAGACCGGATCCACGCCGGGCCAGTCTCGCGCGCTGAGCTATTCCCTCCGCGACGCCTACGGCGAATCCACCACCGGCTCCCTCCCCTTCATCTCCGGCGCGGTCGGCCAAACCACCGAACTCCCCCTTCCCGTCGCCGTCGCCCGCCGCGGCATCTTCGTCCTGGAGGCCGAGGTCGTGGGCTGGGGCTAGCGCGAACTCGTCTTCGCCCGCATCCCCTACCTCCCGACCATCCTCGACACCGACACCACCCCGTTCGGAGCCACCGACGTCAACACCCTCTCCGAGAGCGCCATCGCCCGCCGCCTCGGCTTCAGCCACGTCCGCCACCACAATTTCCATTGGGCCAAGGCCCAGCCGTCTCCCGACAGCTGGCAACTCTCCTCCTGGAATACCATCCTCGCCAACAACGCCGATAAAAACCTGCGCCCCCACGTCACCCTCTGGCGTCCGCCGCTCTGGATCCTCCCCGACGGCAAACTCGGCGGCGACCACTCCTACCAGCCCTTTTCCTTCGATGACGCCGAGTGGAGCCAGAGCATCCGTCATCTCTCCACCCACTGGGCGAATACCATCCAGGGATTCGAGCTTCTCAACGAAATCGTCTCCGGCACGGAATCGTCTGACCCTGTCGAGGACTACCTCGAATTCGCCCTCATCGCCGCGGAGGAGATAAACAACGTCGCTCCCAATCTCCACCTCCAACTCGCCGGCGGAATTCATCCGCGCAACTTCCGCCAAGACATTCTCCAGTCGGGCGCAGGCGGGCTCGTGGACGCCTTGCCCGTCCACTACGGCAACGAATTTTCCATCCGGGATGCCCGCGAGGATCTGTCCGCCGTCGGCCTCTCCAATCTTCCCGTGTGGGACAACGAATCCGCCCGCGCCCACTGGGTCTGGGGCCAGCCCTGGCGCGACATCATCAGCGACCGCACCCAGTCCGAGTGGGTCCTTACCCGCTTCCCCGGCCAACTCGCCGCCGGCGCCGAGCGCATCTTCTACTTCGGCGGCTGGAGCGGCGGCGCCGCCGGCGGCTGGAACTACCTGATGGACGGCGAGACTCCCCGGCCCGTCGCCGTCACCCTCGCCGTGCAGGCCGCCCAGCTCGGCCTCGCCACCCCAGGCGGCAGCTTCCACCTCGGCGCGTCCGG
>JBDRJH010000473.1:0-3680 GCA_043815125.1 Verrucomicrobiota bacterium | reverse complement strand
CTCGCCGGCGCCGGTCACGAGCGCGTTGAGACCGCTGAAATCGGAGGTGGCGAGCGGGTTCATGGCCGGGCGGGTTTGCCGGGGGATCCGAGGCCGCGGCTTTGTTCGTCGACTTGGCGCATTTCCTGGCGCAGCTCGCTCTCGGCCTGACGGCGGAAGTCGTCGTCGCGGCCGGGCGGCGAGCCGTTGAGCTGCCAGAGGTGGCGGGCGCGGGCGGAGATTTGTTCGGGGGCGGGGCGGGGGTCTTTGGATTTCATGGCGATGGCCTTTCTCAGTCGTTGTAGTGCCAGGTAGGATACGGAGAGGAGCACGGCGTAGTAGCCGGCGAGCAGGGCGAGGCGGGCGGGCGTGAGTTCGTCGCCGTGGTCGCCGAGCAGAATGGTGACCAGCGCGCGGCCGGTGTGCAGCGCGGTGCTCAGGCCGAGCAGCATCCACAGCGGCGTGCCGATGGCGGGCAGCACGTAGAGCTGCACGGCGTAGGGCATGCCGGGGAGCAGACCGCACAGCAGGGTGGCGTCGCGGTGGCCCGCGCCGACGAGTTTTTCCCGCCAGTGGTCGAGCCGGCGGAAACACCGCCGCGGCAGCACGCGCACCAGCAGCCAGCCGAGGAAGTGGTGACAGAGCCCCGCCCAGGCGACGGTGGCGATGCCGCCGACGAAACCGAAGCGCACCCCGGCGATCAGGTGCAGCCAGCTGACGGGGAACCCGATCAGCGGGAGCAGCGAGAGCGCGATGATGACACCGACCGCCGGCAGGGCCTGCGCGCGGTCGATCAGCTCCTCCAGGCCGATGGAGTGCCAGAGCCAGAAGAGGCCGGCGAGGGCCAGGCCGAGGGCGACGAGGCGGAGGACCGAACGCCGGTCCGAGGGCCGCGGGATGGAGCGCAGCAGCCGGCGCACGCGCCCTCCGCCGCGGGCGCCGTGGTCTTCGTCGAGGGTGGCGGCGCGTTCACTCATGGAGCTCGAGGTCGGCGGCCAGCGGCAGGTGGTCGGAGGCGCGCCGGGTGAGGAGGTTGGCCGGGCTTTGCACCCGATGGATCGCGAAGTGCGGGGACACGAAGATGTGGTCGAGCTGCCGCAGCGGGAGAAAGGAGGGAAAGGTCTTCACCGCGACGTGGCCGGGGGCGTGCGCCTGCACGTTGCGGAAGAGCGGATCGCCGTCGGGCAGGTCCCAGCGCGACACGAGGCGGCGGTAGAGCCGTCCGCCGGGAGCGAGATTGAGGTCGCCCAGGAAAATCGACGGCGGGCCGCCCTCGCCGCCGCCGAGCAGGTCGGGCTGGAGCAGGCGGTCGATCTGCGCGGCGCGTTCGCGGTAGGCGAGGCCGAGGTGGGTGCCCACGAGCATGATGTCGCGCCCGTCGATCTCGGTGGCGGCGTGGAGGGCGTCGCGGGGTTCGATGACGGGCACGCCGCCGTCGGGCAAATGGATCTGGCCCCGCACGTCGATCTCGCCGCGCGAGAGCAGGCCGTGGCCGTAGCGTTCGCCGCCGATCTCGATCGAGGGGCAGAAGGCGTGGTTCAACCCGAGCTCGGCGGCGAGGTAGGCGAGCTGGTCCTCGCCGCGGGAACGGGAGCGGCCGCAGTCGAGTTCCTGCAGGGCGACGATGTCGGGGTCGAGTTCGCGCAGCACGCGGGCGATGCGGTCGGGCGCGAAGCGTCCGTCGAGTCCCTTGCAGTAGTGGACGTTGTAGGTGACGACGCGCAGGTGGGCGGGCTTGCGCGGCGCGCGGCGGCGGTGCGCGGGGCGCGGGGAGCGACCGAGATGGGCGAGCGCGGCGGCGCGCAGTTCGGCGGGTCGCACGATGTCGCCGGGCAGCAGGTGCGAGGAGGCGGGGGGCAGGATGAGCAGGCCCTGGGTTTCGCGATCGGAGGGGCCGCAGTGGGCGCCGTTTTCCTCGGCGAAGGAGAGCGAGGTGCCGTCGGATTTCCAGCCGAGGCAGACGAGGTTGCCGGCGAACGGGCCGTGGACGAGGCGCATGAGGTCGCGGGCGATCACGGGGCGCAGTTCGGCGGGGCCGGCGATCAGGTCGCCGGCGTCGGGCAGGGCGGCGGTGGTCTCGGCGGTGCGCCAGAGCACGCGGCCGTCGCGCTTGAGGAGCACGGCGGGCACGCCGTCGGCGAGCAGGTCGTCGACCAGGCGGTCCTCGTCGGCGCGGGTGAGCGGCCGCTTGAAGTAGACGTGGCCGACGGGGCCCATGCAGGCGACGGCGAACTCGCGCCGTTCGAAGGCGTTGAGCGCGGCGTGGTCGAGCAGGCGGTCGGCCCGCCGTTGCGCGCCGCGCCGGGTGAACGCGGGCAGGGGGGCGTGGCGCTGGCGGCCGCGTGTATCGGATTTTTGGTTACGCTCCTGATCGGGCAGGCCGGGCCAGCGGCGGCGCAGCACGCCCTCCAGGCCGCCGGGCGCGACGTGGCCGAAGGGGCGGGCGTGGATCTGGCCGTGGTCGCTGAAGATCCACACCTCGTAGTCGCGGCCCTCGGAGCGGCGGGCGGCGCGGTGCAGGTGCAGGATGGCGCGGTCGATGCCGCGCAGGGTCCAGTGGGCGAAGCGCGAGCCGGGGCCGCGGCGGTGGGACTGCTCGTCGTAGCCGAGGAAGTTGACGTGGATGACGGGCAGGCCGCGCGCGAGGTCGACCTTGGCGCCGAGGGTGACGAGTTCGCGCAGGCCGACGCAGACGAAGACGCGGGCGAGGATGAAGACGAGTTCCCGGACGACGGAGCGGCCGCGCAACATGCCGCGCACGGCGTCGACGCAGGAGAGCACGAGCTCGACGGGCAGGAGGGCGAGCAGGCGCAGGAACGAGGGCAGGTGCAGGAAGGCGAAGAGGAGGATGTTGGTCAGCTTGCCGGTGCGCCACATGTCGGCGGGCGAGATGGAGGCGCCGCAAAAGTGGCTTTCCTCCTGGGAGGCGCCGCCGGTGTAGATGTTGGACCAGGAGCTGCCGCCCTTGAGCAGGCCCTCGCCGCGGCGGGCGAGGTCGGCCTCGATGCGCTTGGCCCAGTCGGGGTGCATCATCACGCCGATGTCGTCGGCGCGGGGGTCGAGGAAGCTGAAGGCGGGCACGGCGCCGCGCACGCCGTAGTGGAGTTCGGCCTGCACGGCGGGGGTGGTGGCGGGCAGGCCGCTGTAAAAGGTGCGCAGGCGGCAGCCGTCGCGCCGGAGCAGGCGTCGCAGGAAGGGCATGCGGCCGGACGCGAGGGCGTGTTCGAGCTGGGCGCGCGCGAGGCCGTCGATCTGGATGAGCAGCAGGCCGGGGGCGTGGCTGCCGGTGGTGTCGCGGGTGAGGCGCAGATGGCGGGTCTCCCACTCGGCGCGGCTGAGGCGGCGACGCCAGCGGCGCAGTCGGGCTCCGATGTTGGTCAACATGGGTCTCAGGCGGCGCCGTGCGCGCGCGGGCTGTCTCCGGTGAAGGCGTCGAGGAGGGCGCCGGTTTTGTCCGCGATGATGGCGCCTTCGGTGGCGAGGCGGGCGAGCATGGGGCGGAGGGTTTTTTCGACGGGGTTGTCGTCGTCGCGGCGGCGGCGTTCGCGCACGAGCCGCCGGTAGAGCCGGAGGAGTTTGGCGGTGGTGCGGCGGCGGTCGAAGCGGGCGGCGGTCTTGAGCGCGCCGGCGCGGCGGCGCCTGGCGAGCGCGGGGTCGCGGAGCAGGCGGGTGAGGGCGCGGGCGAAGTCGGCCGCGGTGGC
>JBDRJH010000472.1:0-5171 GCA_043815125.1 Verrucomicrobiota bacterium | reverse complement strand
CGCTCCATCCGCCCCTCGGTCCGCTTCGTCAACGCCAAGGGCAAATACCGCGACTGGAACTGGCACAACGTCTGGGGCTTTTGGTCGCTCGTGCCCATCATCGTCATGGCCGCCACCGCCACGGTGTTCTCCTACCCCTGGGCCAATGCCCTCGTCTACAAGATCGTCGGCGAGGAGGTGCCCCGACGCGGCGGTCCGCCCGCCGCCGGCGACGACGCCCCCGCCTTTGCACAGCCCGACGGCGCGGCCAGGCTCGGCTACCAGGCCGTCTTCGACCGCATCGCCGCCGACACACCCGGCTGGACCTCGATCACCCTGCGCGAAGGCCTTCCCCGCCGCCGCGGCGGTCCCGGAGCCGGTGCCGGCATCAGCCCCGAAAACGACACCCGTCCCAAAAAACGAGCCCCCCAACCCTACAGCGCGACCGTCAAGGCCGACGACTCCGGCCCCGCCTTTGCCTCGACCAGCCTCGTCTTGAATCCTTTCACCGGCGACACGCTCACCCGCTCCGGCTTTGGCGATTTGAGCACCGGTCGCCAGGCGCGCTTCTGGATTCGCCACCTGCACACCGGCTACGCGCTCGGCTGGATCGGCCAGACCATCGCGGCGCTCGCCTGCATCGGCGGTTGCATCCTCGTCTACTCCGGCTTCGCGCTCAGCTGGAGAAGGTTCTTCGGCAAAGCCAAGCCCGCCGCCTGACCCGCACCCTCGACAAACGTCACCCACGGCACCCACTATGCCCGCCATGTCACCCCTGACCCGCCCCCGCCTGCTCGCGTTGTTCCTCGCCACCGCCGCGTCCCTCTGGGCCGGTCTCGTGCCCGCCGATTCGCCGCACATCCGCTACAGCGGCCGCATCGACGACGCGCAACCCGAGACCGTCGTCTTCGGCTGGTCCGGCGCGCGCGTGCGCATGGCCTTCGAAGGCGACTCCATCGGCATGCACATGGACGCCCTGCACAAGAACAACTGGGTCAACGTCCTCATCGACGGCCGCCACGTCGACAAGCTCCTCATCGAGGGCAAGGGCGGCCACCAACCGCTCGCCTCCGACCTCGGTCCCGGCCCGCACACCATCGAGATCGTCAAGGCCACCGAAGGCATGGTCGGCAACCTCGCCTTCAAAGGCTTCACCCTGCCCGACGACGGCCAGAGCCTGCCCTGGCCCAAGACCGAGACGCGTCGCATCGAGTTCATCGGCGACTCCATCACCTGCGGCTACGGCATCGAGGCCGACGGACCGAACAACCCCTTCCTGCCCGAGACCGAAAACTTCTCCGACAGCTACGCCGCCCACGCCATCCGCGCGCTCGACGCGGACTACCTCGTCGTCGCCCGCTCCGGCATCGGCATGTTGCGCAACTATGGCGGCCCCGCCGAGGGCAACCCGACCGACAACATGCCCGCCGTCTACGACCGCACCCTTTTCAAAAACGCCACGCCCAAGTGGGACACCGCGCGCTTCACGCCCGATGTCGTCTGCGTCAATCTTTGCACCAACGACTTCAGCGGCAAGGGCCCCGACCGCCAGCTGTTCGAGGACAACTACACCGCGTTCGTGCGCCGCCTCCAGGGCCAGTATCCGGCAGCCCGCATCGTGCTCCTGCTCGGCCCCATGACCACCAAGCCCGAGATCCGCGAGATCCTTGAGCGCGTCGCCGCCAACACCGGCGACCAGGTCTCGTTCTTCCAACTGTCCGGCCAGGGCAAGCACGGCTTCGGCGCGCACTACCACCCGTCGAAAAAACAGGGCGAGATCAACGGCACCGAACTGGCCGCCCACCTCAGCCAGCTGATGGACTGGCCGCTGGCGCAGCCCCGGTAAGACCGCGCATCCCTGCCCCACAGTGGCTCGGATGGGCACGGGGTGATCGGTTCCCATCCGTGATAATCCGAGAGATCCGTGGTCAAAAAAACCTCCCCAAAGTCCAATACGATTCAGCCGCCGGCATGAAGCGCTTCAAACCGAGCGGACAGCCCGAGGCGTAGACTCCGGATTACACGGATCGCCCGACTGAGCCCCTCGTTTGCCGGGTCCGGATCGGAGTAGCGCAAACAACCTGCCTGCCATCGCAGATCAAACGGCAGGCAGGATGCCTGCGCTACGTTCTCTGCCTTCAGTCCGCAGTCCTTCTTACTTCTGCCTTCAAACTTCATCCTCACTCGTCCCGCCTCCGACCTTGCCAACGTCGTCCGCTTGCTCACAAACGCTTTACACATGGCCGATTCGAAAGCGCAGTCCAACAACCTTGCCGCCTACTCCTGGTCCATCGCCGACCTCCTCCGCGGCGACTTTAAGCAGAGCCAATACGGCCGCATCATTCTCCCCTTTACCCTCCTGCGCCGCCTGGAGTGTGTGCTGGCTCCGACCAAGCCCGCCGTGCTCGCCGAAGTTGCCAAGCTCGCTGCGCAAAAGCTCCCCGAAGAAGCCCTTGAAAAGCTGCTCCTCCGCGCCACCGGCGGCCTCTCATTTTTCAACACCTCGCGGATGGACCTCGGCACCCTTGGCGAGTCCGGCATCAAGGACAACCTGCTCTCCTACGTCTCCGCCTTCTCGAAGGACGCCCGCGAGATTTTTGAGTATTTCAACTTCGCCGAATTCGTCGGCCAGCTCAACGACGCCAACCTCCTCTACAAGGTCGTCCAACGCGTCCGCCAGTCCGACCTCAGCCCCGCCGCCGTCTCCAACCACGAGATGGGCTTGGTGTTTGAGGAACTCATCCGGCGCTTCGCCGAATCCTCCAACGAGACCGCCGGCGAACACTTCACGCCGCGCGACATCGTGCGCCTCACCACCTCGCTCGTCTTCATGGAGGACGACGAGGCCCTCACTAAGCCCGGCATCATCCGCACGATCTATGACCCGACCGCCGGCACCGGTGGCTTCCTCTCCGCCGGCATGGAGTATGTGCACGAGCTCAATCCCCGCGCCGTCATCCGCGCCTTCGGACAGGAGCTCAACCCCGAAAGCTACGCGATCTGCAAGGCCGACATGCTGATCAAAGGTCAGGACGTCTCCCGCATCAAACTCGGCAACACCCTCTCAAACGACCCCAAGAAAGCCGCAGCCTTCGCCAAGCTGGTCTTCGACCTGATCAAGATGGCCGGGTGAACGCCCCCAGCCCGCCGCCTGCAGTTTCAATCTGCGCCATCTGAGTCATCTGCGGTTAAAGAATCGGGTCGAAGGGCGGGCTGCTTGGTTTGACCGTAGCTTTCCGACATCGCGCCGCACGACGCCTCCGGCGTGGTGGAACGGTGCGAGGCTGTGATGTCGGGCAAAAGGGGCGCGGAATTGGACTCGGAACGCGCGGGTTCCGGCTTCGAGATCGCAAAAGATGACTCGGAACGTGCGCGTTCCGCGTGCAAACGGTCGATTTTTGCCAGCCAACGCTGCGTCTTCCGCTTCGGAACCAGCAGGTTCCAAGTCCAAGCGCGGGAAAAAACAGTCGGAACGCGGGCGTTCCTCTTCGGAACCTTTACGTTCCAAGTCGGAATCTTCGGATTCCCGGTCGGAACGCGCACGTTCCAAGTCAGAATCAGCACGTTCCGCATCAAAATATGTAAAGGTTATGAAATTCGGCAAGGGTTCTGCATATATCCTAGTATGCTCTGCATCAGGTGAATGCAGTCATATAATCCAAACACAAAACCATCCTAAGCATCATGCCGAACAATCCGCGTCAGAGTGAAAAACGTATCAACCAAGTCCTCATCGCCTGGAAGACGTTGAGGCCGACCAAAACCTTTGCCGGATTCTCCTACGAGCAATTCGAGACCCTCGTCCAACCTTGCTTGGATACCCGCGCCACCATCGCGGCATTGGAAAACCAGTTGATCGCCGCTCAAAATCAACGCGACGACGCCGACCGCACCGCGCTGGACACCATTGCCCTCGTGGTCAACGCCGTGAAGGGCGACCCCGACGAAGGTGACGACGGCGAGCTCTACGAGGCCATGGGCTACGTGCGAAAGAGCGAGCGCAAGAGCGGTCTGCGGCGCGGCAAGACCGCCGCCGCCGGCAGCTGATCCCCTCCCCCAACACCTCCTGCCCACGACCATGAAAACGCATTCCCAACGGGGCGAAGCCACCGTGATCCTCATCGCCGCGCTGGCCGTCGGTGCGCTTGGCCTCGTCGGCGGTTTCAAACTTGGCAAAAGCTCGCTCAAGGGAGACACCGCGGACCTGCAAGAACAGGTCAACGAAGCCAAGGAACTGGCGCGGGAGCAGACGCTCAAGGCCGAGGCCGCGCAAAAAGCCTACGTCACGGTGGTGGCGTCCGATCTGGCCGAGGACCAGTCCACCGCGGGGTTTGCCCTCGGCACCAAGATCGCCCTCGACGCCGAGCCGAGCCCCTCGCACCAGGTGCGCGTGGCGCAGGAGATGAACGACCAGGTGTTGCGCGCCCTGCCCGCGCCGACCGGCGCGCAGCAAAAGGACTTCGCCGCCATCGTCGACGACATGCTCGCCAACAACACCCTGACCACCGAGCTGCTGCGCACCAAGATCGGCGAGGCCGACTCGTTGAAGGCCGCGCTCACCAAGGCCCAGGCCGACGCCGACAAGGCGCATCAGGACGCGGTGGTGTCCGCCCGCCGGCTCGAGCAGGTGCAGGCGGACTTGAAGAAGACCGCCGACGCGCTGGCCGCGGCGCAGAACGCGAAGGACAGCCTGCTCACCAGTGTGAAGCTGGCGGCCGGTATCTTGATCGGCCTGTGGGTGGCGTCGGTGGTGTTGCCGCCGCTCGCGCGTTCGGTGCCGGCGCTGCAACCCGTCGCCTCGGTGGTGGGCGGACTGTGGTCGCCGGGCGTGCAATCGGTGGCCTCGGGCGCGCGTCGCCTGTCGGGCGACCTGGTGGCGTTTCACGAGTTCACCAAAAAGGAGATCGAGGACATGACGAGTGATCAGGCGCTGGCCGAGTTTAAGCGAAAGGCCAAGAACTGGTGGGGCGACGATCTCGCCGCCCAGTTCGCCATTGAACGCATCAAAAACCTCCAACTGCGCACCTGAGCACATTCGCTCGGCGCAGGAGTAGCCTCCCCGGTCAGCTCCGGGTATCGTCGAATGCGCCTCTTCGCGGCCCCTGCAGGCTCAGCCGTTAAACCCAAAAGCCCCGCGACGCCTTGTGCGCGCGGGGCTCGGCGGCGGCCAAGGGACTGGCCGCCCTACCTTC
>JBDRJH010000471.1:0-20263 GCA_043815125.1 Verrucomicrobiota bacterium | reverse complement strand
CTTCACCGGCTTCGGCGCCGCCCAGTTCGACACCGAAACCAATCGCCTCTTCGCCTCCGCCGCCATCCCCGAACCCTCCTCCGCCGCATTCCTCATCGGCTCCGCATCCCTCTTCGTCGTCTCCCTCCGACGCCGCCGTCTCCTGAGCGCCGCCTGAACCGCCAGCTCGCCGATCCCCATGAAACGTCCCCTCCTCCTGACCTTCGCCCTCTGCCTCTCCCTCGGCTTCGCCCACGCGGCGATCGAGCCGCCCCGCGTGCCCGAGAAAAACACCGTCGCCCGCTTCGGCGCCGCCGTCGCCGAAGGCGCCAAGGTGCGCGTGGCCAGCCGCGCCGACCCCGCCGCCATCACCGGCAACTACGCCGTGGCCGACCGCGATTGGCTCACCGTCGCCCAGGCCCCGCTGCCCGCCGAAGGCGACTTGCTCCACATCTGGATCCGCTATCGCTCGCTCGCCCTCCAGATGAAGACCCGCCTCGAACCCGACGCCAAACTCACCGAATTCCCCTGGAACTGGACCCGCAACGCCAACCGCTTCGACTGGCACAAGGTCGGCTCCTTCACCCGCGACGAACTCGGGCCCGAGGTGTATTTCATGACCGACCCCAAATACGTGGACGACAGCGGCGTTGACGGCCTCGTCATCACCACCGACGGCCGCTGGTCGCCAACGCGCAGATAAACCGGCCGACAGCCGCCTCCTCATGCCCCTTCGTCTCCTCGGCGCGCTGCTCTGCTGCGCGCTTCTCCCCGTCACCCTCGCCGGCTCGGAAATCCCCTCCGGCGAGTCTCTGCTCACCGAACCCGACCACCGCCACGCCTCCCTCGGCGGCCCCCGACGCACCCACGGCTCGCTGCAACTGCTCGCCGTCTCCGGACAACCCTTCGAACACGCCTGGCGCTTGACCGTGCACGAGCGCCAGCCCGCCCCCAATCACATCCAGCTCGCCGTGCCCGTCGCCGGCGAGATCAGGCGCGGCGAACCGCTCTACCTCGAATTCTGGGCCCGCCTCGAATTCACCCGCGAGGAAGCCGGCCTCGCCGTCGCCTCCAACGTCATCGAGCTCAACGCCCCGCCCCACTCCAAAACCCTCGCCTCCTTCCCCTGGGCCGTCGGCCGCGACTGGACGCTCATCCGCATGCCCTTCGTCTCCGCCGCCGCCATTCCGGCCGAACGCGGCGTGATCAACTTCCGCCTCGGCACCGCCGTGCAAACCGTCGATATCGGCGGCATCCGCCTCGTTCGCCTGCCCGCCGACACCGACGTCACCAGCCTCCCGCGCACCAAACCCGAACTCTACGCCGGCCACGAACCCGACGCACCCTGGCGCGCCCTCGCCGCCAAACGCATCGACCAACACCGCAAGGAAAACCTCGTCGTCCGCGTGCGCGACGCCGACGGACAACCCGTGCCCGACGTCTCCATTCACGTTGACCAAACCTCCCACGCCTTCCGCTTCGGCACCGCCGTCAACAACTGGCGCCTCTTCCCCGAAAACCCCACGCCCGCCCACGCCCGCTACGCCGAATCCATCCCGCGCCACTTCAACCAAGGCACGCTCGAAAACGGACACAAGTGGACCACCTGGGAACGTCGCCGCACGCAGGCCATCGACACCGTCGCATGGCTCCGCGAGCGCGACCTTACCGTGCGCGGCCACGTCCTCCTCTGGCCCTCCTGGCGCGCCGTGCCCGCCCGCCTCCGCGAGTTCGAAAACCAACCCGACCAACTCCGCGCCGAGATCGAAAAACACTTCACCGACATCCTCTCCACCACCCGCGGCGTCGTCACCGATTGGGACGTCGTCAACGAACCCCAGACCCACTTCGACCTCCTCGACATCCTCGGCCACGACTACGTCATCGAAGCCTTCCAACTGGCCCGCCGCCTCGATCCCGACGCGCGCCTCTTTCTCAACGAAGCCCTCAACTTCAACTCCGTGGACAAGCTCCGCATCCTCGAACGCCAAGCCCTCGACTGGCGCGCGCGCGGTGCACCCATCGACGGCCTCGGTATCCAGGCCCACTACCGCGGCTGGAGCCTCACCCCGCCCGAAAAAATCTGGGCCGAGCTCGACCGCCTCGCCGCCCATGGCTTCGTCCTTCAAGTCACCGAGTTCGACATCGATACCGACGACGAGGAATTGCAGGCCCGCTACCTGCGCGATTTCTACACCGCCGTCTTCGCCCACCCCGCAGTCGATACGATTCAGATGTGGGGCTTCTGGGAAGGCAGCCACTGGAAAGCCAACGCCGCCCTCTGGCGAAAAAATTGGGACATCAAACCCTCCGGTCGCGCCTACCTCGACCTCTTGGAAAACGAGTGGCGCACCCACACCACGCTCACCACCGCCGACGACGGCGAAGCCACCGTGCGCGCCTTCCTCGGCGACTACACCCTCACTCTCACGCGCGGCGACAAAACCCGCACCGTCACCACAAACCTCGACCGCGATTCCGTCCCGACCGAAATCATTTGGTAAGCTCACACAACATGACCCCAACCGACTTCGACGCCCTCCCGCTCATCCCCGCCCCCGCCTCCGGCCGACTCCTCCCCGGCGCCTTCACCCTCGGCCGCGACACCCCCGTGACCGCGCCCGCCGCGCTCACCGCCCCACGCGACACGCTGCGCACTTGGCTCACCGCGTTACCACACCACCCCGCCGCCACCGGCGCGATCAGCCTCGACCTCGACGCCACCCTCGTCGGCGACGAAACCCACCGCATGCACATCACCCCGACCGGCATCACGCTGCGCGGTGCGACCCCGATCGCCATCCTCCGCGGCCTGCAAACCCTGCGCCAACTCATCGACGCCGTGACCCCATCCCCCTCCGACACCGCCGCGCTCACACTGCCCTGCCTTGAGATCGACGACCGCCCAGCCTTCGCGTGGCGCGGCGTGATGCTCGACGTCGCCCGGCACTTTTTCACCGTGCCCGAGGTGAAGACGTTTCTCGATAAAATCGCCCGGCTCAAATTCAACGTCTTCCACTGGCACCTCACCGACGACCAGGGCTGGCGCATCGAAATCAAAAGCCGCCCCGAGCTCACCCGCCACGGCTCGATCCGCGCCGAGTCGCCTCTCCGCGAAGATCGCAAACGCGGCGACGGCACGCCCTACGGTCCCTACTTCTGCACCCAGGACGAGATCCGCGACGTCGTCGCCCACGCCACCGCCCTCGGCATCACCGTGGTGCCCGAGATCGACCTGCCCGGCCACGTCATGGCCGTGCTCGCCTGTTATCCCGAACTCGGCTGCACCGGCGGCCCCTACGAAGTGCGCCGCACCTGGGGCATCGAGAAAGACGTGCTCTGCATCGGCAACCCCGCCTCGCTCGACTTCGCCCGCGACGTGCTCGGCGAAGTCGTCGCGCTCTTCCCCGGCCCCTTCGTCCACATCGGCGGCGACGAAGTCCCGCGTGATCGTTGGCAAGAGTGCCCCGTCTGCCAGGCCGCCATCCGCGAGCACGGCCTCGCCGACGAGGTCGAGCTGCAAGGGCGCTTCATGCGCGAGATCGAGACCTTCCTCGCCGCGCACGGCAAACGTCCCATCGGCTGGGACGAACTCCTCGAAGTCAAACCCGGTGCCCGCACCGTGATCGCCTCGTGGCAAGGCATCGAGGCCGGCCTCCACGCCGCCGCGACCGGCAACGACGTGATCATGTGCCCGCTCACGCACTGCTACCTCGACTACCGCATGACCGACGCCCCCGGCCAGCACGTCGGCGCGACCCACGGCAAAACCATCTCCTTGGAAAAATGCTACGGTTTCGACCCCATCGCCGCCCCGCTCCGCGCCGAGCACCACCCGCGCATCCTCGGCCTGCAAGGCAACCTCTGGACCGAGTGCGTGTGGACCGTCGCCGACCTCGACTCGCTGCTCTTCCCCCGCGCCCAAGCCCTCGCCGAAGTCGCCTGGACCCCGCGCGCCCGCCGCGACTTCACGTCCTTCACCCGCCGCCTGAAACTATCCGCAAAGACATCACCGTAGGGTTGATTCCTAGGGTGATGTTGCCGGCGGAGCGAACGGGCACGCCGGTTACTTCAGCACATACCAGAGCTGCATGTTGCTGTCCGTGACAGCGCCTACCTCCACCTCACCGTGGCCCCGTCCCTCCATGTGCCCGCGATCAGCGACACTTCCGGCGTTGTTGGCAATCCCGCGTGATTGAGATAGAGTTCGCGAGCCAGCAGGTTGATGGTTCCGCGTCCCACCTCGTGCGTGCGCGCATCCATACCCGCGTGGCCGGTCAAGTGGCGCACCGGCACGGCGACGACCCCCGCTTCCCCCGGCACCCGGACTCCGATCTCCCGCAGCCAGCCCATGACGGCGGAATCCGTGGTCATCACGCACTCCGGTCGATAGCGGCGGAACCAGCGCACAAAATTGTCGCGCGAAGGCAGCACCTCCCAACCGGACACCAACGGGACCCTCATCTCGCGCGGCTGTTGCTCCCTCCATGCGAGGTAGCGGCCCGAAATGGTGTAACCGACGTTTGCGTCGAGCGCATGAGAAAACGCGAATCCGATTCGCCGGTAATCTCGCTTCTGCAACTCGGTCAGACAGGCGTTCATGCCCTCCATGTAATCCGTCGAGGTGCGATGCACCGGCAGGGTCGCCCGCGCGTGGAATCCAGCCGCAACCACCGTGAAATGCCGCCAGTCGCAGTCCGGATAATCTCGCTCCAAGCCTCCGCCAGGGAAGAGCACGACACCGCGAATGCCCCTTGCGCGCAGGATTCTCGTCAACTGGCCTCCAGTGGGTGGATGCCCGCCATGCACCGGAAACTCCTCGACCAAAAACCCAAGTTCATCCGCGCGCTCCACCAACCCCGCGTGCAAGTCGGAGTAGAACTCGTGCGGTTCCTTCCATGATCGGATGGGCTCGTCGAATTTTGTCAGAACCGCGATTACCTCCCGGGTTCGCTTGCGACGGGAAGCGACCAACGCCGCCACCAAGGGATTCGGCCTGTAGCCGGCAGTCTTCGCCAAAGCACGTATTTTCTCCCTCAACTCGGCGCTCACCTCCGAACTCCCGCGCAAGGCGAGCGACACGGACATGACGCTGCACCCGGCCATCCGGGCCACGTCTTTCATCGTAATCATTTTCGATTCGCTCCGCGGCTCTTTCATGGGCGGCCCGACTCCAGCGCGGATTCCCCGCGCCGCCAATCAAACTTTATCATTAAAGCTTCGCGGCCTTCGCCAACCGCCATCCGTCGGACGTAGGGACGTTGCTTATGCCCCACCCCATTATTCCACCCGCCCTCCGCCTCCCGCTCCTGCTCGCGGGACTGGCGTTCACCGATCATCAGGCCTCCGCCACCACACTCACCGATCCCTCGCTGTTCGCCCCGAATTATTCAAGCAACGCCAAGGTCACCCAGTCGGCGGTCGGCGCGACCTCGGCCGCCACCCTCGACGCACTGACCGAATTCTGGGTCGTGCACGATTTCACCGGATTCGCAGACGGATCCAATGACCTCGCCTTCAGCTCCGGAGATATGCCCGGCATCCAATTCGATTTCAGCGGAGGCATCCATCCGACCACCGGAAATGAGCTGACCAACACCACCTTCACCACCTCGGGCGCGAGCGCCATTCGCATCCAGTCAAACACGACAACGGCCACGACCATCAGCGGCTCGATCAATTTCACCGGAACTCAGGTAAACGCCGCCGCCTTCACCCTTGCGGGCAATCGTTTCGCCCGGGTGAAGACCATCACCGTCACCTTTCTCTCCACGCACTCCACCTGTCCGACCGAGCTGTCCACCCAGACCTACGTCGGCACGGACTCGACCTCGACCAACGGCCTCTACTTCGGCTATGCGGCGGACCCCGGACGGGGCATCGGCAGCATCCTTATCGAGATCGAACTCAACTCCGGTTCCACCACCTCCATCTTCGGCCTCGACGACATGGGCTTCTCACTAACCGATCCCCCGCTGTTCGCACCGGAGTATTCCAACAATCCGAAAATCACCTGGTCCGCCGCAACGGCGACTGCGCCCCCGGCCATCGACGCCCTCGACGGGTTTCAGGTCGTGCGCGCTTTCACCGGATTCGCAGACGGATCCAATGACCTCGCCTTCAGCTCCGGAGATATGCCCGGCATCCGGTTCGATTTCAGCGGAGGCATCCATCCGACCACCGGAAATGAGCTGACCAACACCACCTTCACGACCTCGGACGCGAGCGCCATTCGCATCCAGTCAAACACAACAACGGCCACGACCATCAGCGGCTGGATCGATTTCACCGGAGCCCCGGTAAACGCCGCCGCCTTCACCCTTGCGGGCAATCGTTTCGGCCGGGTGAAGACCATCAAAGTCACCTTCCGCTCCGAGGACTCGGCCAATCCGACCGTCCTCTCCACCCAGACCTACAACGGCACGGGCTCGACCTCGACCAACGGCCTCTACTTCGGTTATGCGGCGGACCCCGGACGGGGCATCGGCAGCATCCTTATCGAGATCGAACTCAACTCCGGTTCCACCACCTCCATCTTCGGCCTCGACGACATGGGCTTCTCGCCCATGACCGCCCATCGCGTGCCTGTCACCGCCCGCTGGCGGGATGACGGGGCCTGGGCCGATTCGCCTTCCGTGATCACCAATCACAGCGACAACGGCGAGGCCGGCGCCCGCGTGGTGAGCCAGGGCTTCGCCCAACTGTTTCTCTCCCTGCCCGCGCTGGAGATGGGCGCGGTTTATCGCGTGCGCCTCGACGCCGAGCTGTCCGGCCAGATCGAGACCGTCTCCGTGCGTGTCCGCAAGCGCGCCCAACCCTATACGCTGTTCGGCTCCCGGGATTTTGTGAACGAGGACAACCAACTCGCGGCCGAGCTCCAGTTGCGGACCCCCGCCTCGACGCTGTCCGACGAGTTTGGGCTCTATCTCGTCGTCACCGGGGCGGGCGTCCTCGACATCGCCCGGGCCACCCTCGAACGCCTGCCTGGCTTCGACATCCCCGCGGATCCGGTCGGGCCCCGCGGGCAGTTGCTGGCCAATCCCGGCTTCGCCTTGCGCGACGCCGGCTGGGCGCTCCAAAACGCCAGCTTCGAGACCACCCCGTCCTCCGGCAATCGCCTCTTGCTTGAGCCGCAAGCAGCCAATCGCGCCGTCGCCCTCCAGCTCGAACCGGTGACGCTCCGCATCGGGCAAAGCTACGAAATCGAAGTGGTCGGCCAGAACCTCTCCGGGCTGCAAGCACGGCTGCGCGGCGCGGGGGGGGAGACGATATACAGCTTCACGCTGGACGCCGGGCACGACGGACGCTGGACCACACGGTTCTCGCTCACTCCGCCCGACGCCGGGGTCCTCGAATTGAGCCGCTCCGCCGTCCTCGACATCTTCGCCACGTCCGGTTCGCCCGTCCTTGAACGCGTCGGCCTGCTGGAAGCTCCGGCGCATTTCCCACCCGACCTCCCCGTCCGGCTTCCCGAGGCTGCGGTGAGCTTTGCGGCGGCAGGGCTCCGGACACCCCGTGTCGTGAGCGGCACCCCGCTCACGCTGACAGTGCGGACCGACGGGGTGAATGCCGGGAGCCGCCTGCTGGTGAACATCCGCGACTGGGATCGCACCCTCGTCCACCAGATCGATCAGACAGTCGGCACACTGCCCGACGGCACCTCCGGATTCGTCGCCGCCGGGGTGCAGCTCCCTCCCGGCTGGTTCGACACCGAGGTCGGCCTGCCCGATCACGGCGATACCCACGTCCATCTCATACCGGGAGAGATCGCGGTGCTGCCGCCGGTGGACGCGCCCGAGCCCGACGACGACGCCGAAGCCTGGGTGCTCGGACATCACCTCCAATACTGGCGGTCCGCGGGCCCTCATGAGCCGCGCGACTATAGCCGGGCTCCCGACGCGACGGAGACGCTCGCCGCCGCCCGAGCCCTCGGCCTGCAATCCACGCGTTTTCATCCGCCCATGACCACCAAATGGTGGCACGTGGAGCCCGTGCGAGGAGAATGGAAGTTCTCCGACGAACTCATCGAAGCCCCGATCGCCCACGGCATCAGCGTGCTCGGCACGTTGGACGGCACCCCCCGCTTCGCCAGCTCCGCCCCTCCGGCGAAACTGGCCGCCACCAATGGCTGGCCGCTAAACTGGGCCGTGTATCCCGCCAAAAACCTCGACGACTGGCGGACCTACGTGCGCACCACCGTCACCCGTTATCGTCACCGCGTGCGTGCCTGGGAAATCTGGAACGAACCCGACAGCCGCATGTTTCTCGGCCTGCCCGACGGCACCGACACGCCCGAGCGCGTTTACACCTCTCTGGTGAGCGCCGCCGCCGAGGAGATTCGCGCGATCGACCCCGCCATCATTATCGTGGCCGGATCCGTCACCGCCGGAGGCCAGGAGTTTCTGGTGCGGGCCATCCAGGACGAGGGGCTGCTGGACCATTGCGATGTCATCTCCTTCCACGGTTACGGTCGGGTCCGCGCCTCCGACCGCGGGGCCGACGCCTTCGCCAATCTCGTCGGCGCCATTCACCAAGCCGCCGGCCCCGGCCGCGAGGTCGTGATCTGGGACACCGAGGCGGCGATCGGCACGCTGCCCGAAGGCCGGGCCGGGCTCCGCATCGCGGAAACCGAGCTCAAGGGCATCCTCGCCCGTCGCGCCGCCGGCATCAACCGCCTCTATTTCTACAACGGCTTTCGGAGGGACGACCCCCTGCACGGCGACTTCCGCGTGCTCTGGGGTTACGACGACCGCCGGCCTCTCGCCATCCAGCCCCTGCTCGCGGCCTCCCAGTGGCTGCTCGCCGGCTCCGAGTTCGAAACCGCGCTCGTTGATGAGCCCGAAGGCGCGCACGTTTACGTTTTTCGGCACGCCGATGGCCGGCGCATCGCCGCCGGCTGGACCTCCGCCCCGTCCGGTTCGACTCAATATCAGCAAACCGGCCCCTTCGTTTCCGGTCGTATTTTCACCCAGACCGGCGCGGACACCGGCCGCTACGAGGGCGGGGTGCTGCCCCTGACCACTTCCGTCCGATACTTCGACCAAACCCCCTGAACCCCGCTCGGCAGTTCTCCGGGCCGTCAGACCTGCTTTATCATTAAAGTCCCGTCGTCTTTGCCCTCCGGCCTTCGCCCGACGTAGAGATAATGCCGCTCCCTCACCTTATGAAAACCTCAACCTCCTCCTCCCGATACATCCGCCTTCCGCTCCTGCTTGCGGGACTGGCGTTCGCCGGCCAGCAAACGTCCGCCCTCACCCTGACTGATCCCTCACTGTTCGCCCCGAATTATTCGAGCAACGCCAAGGTCACCCAATCGGCGGTCGGCGCGACCTCGGCCGCCACCCTCGACGCACTGACCGGATTCTGGGTCGTGCGGGATTTCACCGGCTTCACCAGCGGTTCGAACTCGATCGCTTTTACCTCCACTGATCTGCCCGGCATCCAGTTCAGCTTCAGCGGGTCGATCCAGCTCGACAACACCGGGAACGAAATCACCAACGCCACTTTCGCGACATCCGGGTCGAGCGCCATTCGGATCCAGGCCAACACGACAAATGCGGCGACGTTGACCGGTCTGATCGACTTCACGGGCGCCGGTGTGAACGCCGCGGCGTTCACCCTGGCCGGAAACCGCTTTGCCCGCGTGTCGGACATCACGGTGAATTTCCTCTCCGAAACGTCCACCGTCCTCTCGACCCAGACCTACACCGGCACCGGGTCGAGCTCCGCCATCGGCCTCTATTTTGGTTACGAGGCGCCTTCGAGTCAGACGATCGGAAGCATCTCGATCTCGGTGACGCTCGACAGCGGCTCGGAGACCGTGGTCCTGGGCCTCGACGATGTGGGTTTCTTCTCGACCATCCCCGAACCCTCCTCCGCCGCCATGCTGGTTGGCTCCGCGGGACTGTTGCTGGCGAGCATCCGTCGCCCACGGCGCTGACCAAACCGCGCCCCGACGCTCTCCCCTCAAGCCTGCTCATCCCCCCATGTCTTTGACCGCACAAAAACCGGTCGGCGGCCTTGCCGTCGATAAATGTCCGCTCCCTCGCGTCCCGCATTTACTCGTCCGCTCTTCCTGGCAGACGGTCAACATCGGCGATATCAGCCACACGCCGGGCCTGCTGCGGCTGCTGGAGACCCATCTCCCCGCAGCCCGGATCACGTTGCTCGCCCGAAATCTCGGACATGGCGTGAGCGCGGTGCTCCGCCACCACTTCCCCCGGGTCGAAATCATCGAGGAGCCTGAGACACCGGACGGACTTCCCGCCACGGCGGCCGGACAGCATGCCTGGGCCGCGGCCGACATGTTCATCCACGGCTCCGGTCCCTATGTCGTGGCGCGCGCCGAACTCTCGGCCTGGGCCGCGACCGGGAGACCCTACGGCATCTATGGCGTCTCTCTTGAGGAGTTTGACCCGGATTTGATCGCGCTCCTATCCGGGGCCGACTTCGTCTTTTGCCGAGACACCACCACGTTGCGGGCCGTCCGCGCCGCCGGTGTGCGCATGAACCCCTCCTCCTGCCTCGGCTTTGCTCCCGACGCCGCCTTCGCCGCCACCGACGCGGACGAACGGGCCGCCGACGCCTTTCTCGCCGCGCACAGACTCGAGCCCGGCAAGTTTATCTGCGTCGTCCCCAGGCTTCGCTACACCCCTTATCACCGGATTCATGATCGCCCCCCCACGCCTCGCGAGATGGAGCGCGCGGAGATCAGCGAAACCTACCGCGAACGTGACCACGACACGCTCCGCACCATCGTTTCCCGCTGGGTCCGCGACACCGGGCTCAAGGTGCTCGCCTGTCCTGAAATGACCTATCAGGTCGATCTTGCCCGGACAGAGCTCGTGGAACCGCTTGCGCCGGCGATCCGATCACATGTCGTGTGGCGCGACACCTACTGGCGCAACGACGAGGCCGCCGGCATTTACGCCCGCGCTTTCGCCGTTGTCAGCGTCGAGATGCACTCTCCCATTCTCGCCTTCGCAGCGGGCACCCCGGCCATTCATCTGCGCCAACCCAGTGACACCGTAAAGGGCCAGATGTGGAGGGACATCGGCCTGCCCGAGTGGATATTCGAGATCGACGACACCGACGGTCACGACATCGCTGATCTCCTGCTGCAAATGCACCACCACCCAGACCGAATCGCGGCCAAGCTGTCCTCCGCCCGAGCCCACGTAGCCCGGCTGCAGGCCCAATCGATGGAAATCGTAAGACATTATTGCGAAGCCTTCTCCTCGGCTGCCCGCTAAACTCATCCCCTTGCCCCCTGTGACCTCACTCCTTTCAGCCATGCCGGCCCGCCCCCGCCGGCTTTCGCCGCTTCTGTTTATTTTCGTCTGTTTTGCGGCCCCGTGCCTTGCCCAAGTCGCCCACCGCATCCCGTTCGCGACACCATGGCAGGACAACGGAGCGTGGGCCAACTCGCCCGCCAACATTTCCCGCCACACCGCCGAGGCCGGTGCCCGAGTGGAAAGCCAAGGCTTCGCCCAGATCTTCCTCCCCATGCCCGCGCTCGTCGAAGGCGCTATCTATCGCGTGCGCGTCACCGCCGATCTCGCCGGCCAGATCGAGACCGTTTCCGTGCGCGTGCGCAAACGGGTGCTGCCCTACACCTTGTTTGGCTCCCGCGATTACGTCACCCAGGACAATCGCATGGCGGCCGAACTCCAGTTTCGGACTCCCGCCTCGACGCAGTCCGGCGAGTTTGGGCTCTTCCTGATCGTCACCGGCACGGGCACGCTCGACGTCACCCGCACCACACTCGAGCGTCTGCCCGAATTTGACATCCCTGCGGACCCAGTCGGGCCACGCGGCCAGTTGCTCGCCAATCCGGATTTTGCGCTGCTCGACGCTGGCTGGGTTCTCGCGCAGGCTCGCATCGAATCCGATCACCAGTCCGGCGGGCGGCTAGTGCTCTCCCCGGAGCCGGGTAGCCCCGCCACCGCCGTTCAGATTGAGCCGGTTGCCTTGCGCCTCGGCCAAAGCTATCGCTTGGAAGTATCCGGCGAAAACCTTGCCGGTCTGCATGCGTCGCTGCGCGGCGCGAAACGCGAGACGATCCGCCGCTTCACGCTCGACGCCGGCGAAAACGGATTCTGGAGCACTCGGTTTTCCCTCACCCCGCCCGAATCGGGGCTTCTCGAGTTGAATCGTCCCGCCGTCCTGGGAATCACCTTCGCATCCGGCTCCGCCGTGCTGAAGCATGTCCGTCTGGTTGAGTCGCCGGACCATCAAGCGCGGTCCACCGTCGTGCCGCCCGCCGCCAACGTTAGCTTCGAAGTCGCAGGCCGGCGGGTGCCCCGCGTCGTGGGCGGCGATCCGCTTTCCCTTGCGGTGCGCACGTCCGGGATCGATGTCGGCACGCCTCTTTCCGTCCGCATTCGCGACTGGGACGGCACCGTCGTGCGGCAGGTTGACCGACCGGTCGGCCGACTTCCCGACGGCACGACGGGATTTGTCGTCACCGGCGTGCAACTGCCCCCCGGCTGGTTCGACACCGAAGTGGGGCCGCTCGACCGCAACTCACCCGCCGTGGCGACCGTGCCCGGCGAGATCGCCGTGCTACCGCCCATGACGGATGCGACTCCGTCCGACGCTTCCTCTTGGGTGCTCGGTCATCATCTCCAATATTGGCGAACCGAAGGATCGCAGGAACCCCGCCGCTACTTACTCGCCCCCGATTCGGACTCCACCTTGGAGGACGCGCGACGCTTGGGCGTGCAATCCGTGCGTTTCCACCCGCCCATGACGACAAAATGGTGGCAGGTAGAGCCCGTTCGGGGCCAATGGCGATTCACTGACGAACTCATCGACGCGCCCCTGGCCCACGGGATCAGCGTGCTCGGCATGCTGGACGGCACCCCCAGATTCGCCAGCTCGGCGCCCGCGCTCCAACTGGAAGCAAGCAAGGGCTGGCCGCGCAACTGGGCCGTGTATCCCGCCAAAAAACTCGACGACTGGCGCGCCTACGTGCGCACCACCGTCACCCGTTATCGCGATCGCGTGCGCGTTTGGGAAATCTGGGACGAACCCGACAGCCGCATGTTCCTCGGCATGCCCGACGGCGCAGGGGAGCACGACACGCCCGAGCGCGTTTACACCTCGCTGGTGCGCGCGGCGGCGGCGGAGATTCGCGCGATCGATCCCGGCATCAAAATCGTGGCGGGCTCGGTCACCGGAGGCGGTCTTAAGTTTCTCGTCCGGGCGATCCGGGACGAGGGACTGATGGAACATTGCGACGTGATTTCCTTCCACGGCTATGGTCGCGTGCGCGCCTCCGACCGCGGGGCCGGCGCCTTCGCCGACATCGTTGGAGCCATCAACCGGGCCGCCGGGAGAAAGGTCGAGATATGGGACACCGAGGCCGCGCTCGGCACCATGCCCGAAGGCCGCGCCGGACTCCGTATCGCGGAGACCGAGCTCAAGGGCATCCTCGCCCGGCGCGCCGCCGGCATCAACCGCCTCTATTTCTACAACGGCTTCCGGAGGGACGACCCCCTGCACGGCGACTTCCGCGTGCTCTGGGGCTACGACGACCGTCGGCCCCTCGCCATCCAGCCCCTGCTCGCGGCCTCCCAGTGGCTGCTCGCCGGCACCGAGTTCGAAACCGCACTCGTCGACGAACCCGAAGGCGCCCACCTTTACGTTTTTCGCCGCGCCGACGGCCGGCGCGTCGCCGCCGGCTGGACCTCGTCGCCATCCGGGGCGACCCGGCACCAGGCCGGGTCGTCGTTCCGCTCCGGCCGCATCTTCACCCAAACCGGGGCCGACGCCGGACGGTATGAAGACGGCGTGCTGCCGCTCGTCTCCTCGGTCCGCTACTTCGTCTTGCCCTGACCGCTCTCCGTCTGCCCCCCATTCCCTCCACCCCAATTGCCCATGAACCCCCGGCCCTACTCTCTCCCTCGCCACGGCTTCACTTTGGTCGAACTGCTCACGGTCATCGCCATCGTGGGCATCCTGGCGTCGATCATCATCGTCTCGATTGGCAAGGTTCGCGCCTCGGCCCGTGACACCCGTTGCCTGAGCAACCTTCGGCAAATCGGCATACTGTTTACCCTGTATCGGGCGGACAACGACAACCGCCTGCCGGTGGACATCCAAGTGGATCAAGCCACCAACGCGACCAGGACTTGGGACAACTATCTGAAGGATTACCTACAGAACAGCTCTACCGGAGCGCGTGCAGCAGACGTCTTCGGGTGTCCGTCGGTTGTGCCGGATGCCAACACGCTCTCAGTCCAGTCGTCCTATGGCATCAACTACCATCTGGGATCCAACCAGACTCCGAGACTCAAGATCCCCTTTACATCCATCGCGCGGCCAAGCGAAACGTTCCTCGTCACCGACTCCGATGATCGCGCGTTCAGGCGCGATTCGCAAAGTCTGATGCAAAACGGAAACAGTCGCTACGATATCCCTCCCGTCGAGCGCCATTCACGTCGCTTCAACATGCTCTATGCCGACGGTTCGGTGCGCATCCTCAATTTCAACGCCATGCCGTGGGGTGCCACCCATTCCGGAACCGAACCGCCTTGGGGGCCCGGCTCCTGAACGCCACGGCTTTATTTGCCCGCCGTTTTTCCATTGATCCTCATTCGTCGTCGCCACGTCCCTTCGCCCTCCTCTTCCCCCGCGCCCAGGCCCTCACCGAAGTCGCCTGGACCCCGCGCGAACGCCGCGACTACGCGTCCTTCACCCGCCAGCTGTATTCAAACTAGCACGATAAACCGTCCCGCGCTCAAACAAGCGTCAGCGCGATCGCCGCGACCAGCAGCGACGCGCCGCACAGGCGGCGAGTCAGAACCTTCCGGCCAAGGTGCTGCTCCGCGCTGGTGAACCAGTGCCCCGCCAGCCACACCAGCACCACGCTCATCAGGCCGCGCGAACTGAACACGATATTCACCGCCGTCGCGTCGCCGAACACGCCGAACGTCACCGCCAGAATCAACGCCTGCAACGCCAGCAGACAACAGCCCCCGATCACCCAGCCCGCGCCCTCCCGAGGAAGCGGCCAGAGCGGTCCGCTGAAGAACGGGATGAATCCGAACGAAAAAACCGTCAGGCAGCCAAACATCAGCGGCAGGAAATGTCCGATGCCCCACTGCGGCGCCCACCGCTGCACCAGCACGTCGGTGAGCGCGAACGCCGCCGCGCTGGTCGCCGCCAACACCAGCGTCGGCAACACCAGCCGACGCTCCGCCGCCAACCCGCCGTGCAGCAGCAGGATGCCGAGCGTCGTCAGAAACGCCCCGCCCCACAGCTGCGGCGAGACCGGCTCGGCCACCAGCAGCGTGCTGAAAAACGCCACCAGAATCACCTTGATCCCCATCACCGGCGTCGCCACCGAGACGTCGCCCTTGTTCAAGGCCAGAAACGTAAAAACCTGCCCCGTCAGAAACGTCAGCCCGCCGAGCACCGGTTGATACCAGCGTCCATCCGCGCCCTCCGCGCCGCCGAGCAGCAGCAGCGGCAGAAACAACAGACCCATAGCCAGGTTCGACAAAAACGTCAGCCGCCAGATGCCGAGCCCAAAAAACAGCGCGCGCTTCACCGCGAGCGCCCCCACCGCATAAACAACGGCGGCCAGCAGCGGCAGGAACAGGTGGAGAGGAAAGTCGTTCACCCGAACAGCTCCGGCAGCTCCGCCCACTGCGCGTCGGGATCTGCGCTGATGCGCGCGATTTTTTCATCGAACGCCGACCACTGCTCCTCCGTGCACAGCTCGTAGCTGTGTCCCCAAAAATAGAACACGCCGCAGCCCGACGCCTTGGCCTGTTCGTAGCGCTCCCAAAAATCCGGCGCGTGAAAATGCCGGTCCGCGTGAAACTTCATCGGATCCTCCGGGGGGAAACACGGTGTCACGTTCTTGGTCGTGCGCGCATAGACGTGCCCCGCCTCGCGCACCACGTCGGCGGTGGCGTCGTCGTGCCCGCCATACGGATACACAAAGCCGAGGATCGGTTGCTGAAACCAGTCCTGGAGAATCTTGCGCGCATCGACCACCTCGCTCCGCCACTGCTCCAGCGGGATGCGCGTCGGCTGCGGATGTGTCATCGAATGGTTGGCGATGGTGAAGCCGTCATACACGGAGTTCAGTTCCGCCCGCGCGAGCCGTTGGATGGTCTTGTTCCACTTCTCGCTATGCCCGCCCTGCCGCTCCGCGCCGTGCGTCGCCGGGTTCAGGTTGAACGAGGCCTTCGCCCCGTGCTTCCGGAGAATTTCGATCAGGCGGATGTCATCGTTGACCCCGTCATCCCAGCATTGGACCACTTTCATAAGCGGCCATTGGCGTCACAAATCCCGCGCCGCGTCAACGCGCGCCACTCGGCTTCAGACCTATTCCACGGCATTCGTCGAATACGCCGCCCATCAAGCCCGCTTCCGCAGACTGAGCCTGAGCACAATCAACTAAACCCACCCCTCACGCTTCCCCCGCCAGACAGCCTTTCCGCCGCGGCGGGGCGGGGCGGCCGATCATTTCAGCTTCTCGGTCACGAGGTCGCTCAACTGCTCGGCGAATTCGGGGTCATCGACGAGCTTGCCCATGCCGGCGTTCACCAGACTGCGGACCGCCATGTCCTTGAGCGATTCGGGCTGCGTCTCGCCGGGGCTGTTGAGCACGGACTGCACCAGCCCGAGCGCGAACTGACCGCGCCCACCGCTGGAGCCGCCGCCGAGCAACGCACCCAACGGATTGCCGCCCGCGCCGCCGCCGCCACCGCCGACCAAACCGCCCAGGGGCAGGCCCGCGACCGAACCGCCGCCGATTCCGCCCGATTGGCCGGCAAGCAATTGCCCGCCGTAGGCCTGCGCCGCGACGTTGATCAACGACATCGCAAATTCAAAGCGTCGCTGCCGCTCCTGGCGGTTGGCCGCACGCACCTGCGCATCCTGCAGATCGCCGCGCAGCTTCTCCTGAAACAGCGCGAGGTATTCGGCATCGGCGCGGTAGAATCGCATCATCGCCCCGGGCAGCGTGGCGTCGCTCAGGAACAGACCCGTCTCCGTCTCGTCGCCTTCCTCCACGTCCACCAGGTCGCCGTAGAAAAGGTAATAGCCCTGCACAATGCCCCGCTCGATGAAGCCGGCCGCCGGCAGATAGGAAAACTCCCCGCGATACTCGAGCCCCACGCCGTTGCGATAGACGCCGCGCGCCAGCACCGTGACCTCGCGATTGGCCGCGTCGTGATACCGGCGCGCAAACTCGCCTTCGAAGTGCGGCAACACCCGCCCCAGCGAGCCGGCGGCGAGCAACTCCACGCCGCGCACCAGGTGTCCGTTTTCATCGTAGAACTGCTCGAAGTCGCGCGACGGCGCCTTCGAATGGCTCACCCGATAGGCGCGCTCGGGAAGCGTGCGACCGGCCGACCACTCGCCCTCGATGTGCACGCCGGTGTGCCCGTCGAAAACCTTGCCCCGACCGTTGAGCGAACCCGACACCAGCGTGAAGCGCCCCGTATCCGAGACGTCCAACGCCGCCAGCGACGACACACCCGCGGCGAGCATCGCGGCGACCAGGAGCGACCGCCGGCGCATCAGGGCCGCCCTCCGGCCGTGCGCACGATTTGACCGTCGCGCCAGGTGGTGCGCATCTCGATCAGGCTGATGCCGTCGCGTTGGATTTTGCGCGCGTTTTCCATGCCGGGCATTTGCTCCAGCGGCACGCTGCTACCGCGCGTGAAGTCGGCCATATAGACGAATTGATCGCCATGCTGTTTGCCATCGCGAAACGGCGCCACGCTCGTGAGATGACGGCCCGTGTAGGTCAGCGAACGCATGTCCCGCTCGTTGTCCTCGATCATGAGCATCGACATGAGCTGGCGGCTCATCTTCGGCGTTGACGTCGGCCGCGCGGTGAATTCGGGCAGATCGAGAAACAGGAACGTCGCGCTGGTGAGCGGTTTGATGTCGGCGATGTATTGCACGTGCGTGTTCCACGGCGTGGCGTTGTTTTTGGCCGCGCGGTCGAGGTTGCGCTGCATCACGGGATCGGAGCTTCGCGAGGTGTTCCTCATGCGGGTCTTGCGCGCCACCACCACCGGCACCGCGCGCGGGCCGTGCTCGTCCTCGATCATGCGGTAGATGCCGCGGGCCACCGTCTCGGTCTTGGAGATGGTGGTCATGGTGACGTTGCCCTTGCCCATGTTGATCGTGTTTTCGGTGGACGACGTGGTCTCGTAGCTCGCCCACACCTCGACGTCACCGGTCAGCTTGCCGTCCTCGGCGCGGGCCGAGATGGGGACGATGCGGATGTTGGAATACTCCATCTGGCCCAGCGTCGAGGGGTCCATGCCCATCTCGCGAAACAGGCGCCGCGAGCTCCGCATCACTTTGCGCGATTCCTCGGGCAACGCCATGTAGAGGCCGAACCAGCGGTATTGATCTTCCTGCGACACCTCCACCGGCCACGCGATGCCCTTGGGCTCGGCCAGGTAGGCCGGCTTGCTCAACACCGGCCAGTCGGCGCGGAAGCGCTCCATCACCGGCTGCACCTCCGGAAGATCAGGCGTCTCATACCGCCCCTGCGCACCGAGCGACGACACAAACACCAAAAGGAAAGCGACCGGAGCCCAAGCCCCCCGACGAAACAGGATCGAGATTTTCACCCCGCCAAGGTGCCTCACTCGCCAGCCTGCACAAGGTTCAATCCCCCCGCGTTCACCCCGCCCGCGCCTGCCCCGGCGTCTCCCCCGTCACCTGCTTGAACCATCGGCAAAAGTGCGCCGCCGAACCGAACCCCAGCGCGTAGGCCACCTGCTTCACCGTCACCGCCTCGTCCGTCAACGCCGCCCGCGCCGACTCCAGCCGCCGCTTCTGCAAATACATCCGCGGCGTCACTCCGCAGCCCTGCACGAACAGCCGGTCCAGGTGCCCCGCGCTCAAGCCCACCCGCGCCGCCAACTCCCGCTCTCGAAACGCCGTCTCCCACGGCCAACGGTCAAGCTCGCGCAACGCCGCCACCACCCGCGCATCCAGCCCGCCCATGCGCGAGGGCGTCGCCCCCGCCGCCATCACCGCCGCCAGATACGCCCGCACCCACCGCGAAAACACCTCCTGCAATCCGAAAAACGCCGGCGCGTCCGCCTCCGCCCTCCACAAATCCAAGGTCACCCCCGGAAACTCCCGCCGCACAAACCGCACCAACGCCCCCGTCGCCCGCCCCAACTCCGGCGCCGCCTCCCCGGCCAACACCAGCGGCGCGTCCACCAACGCGTCCCCCGACGGCCACTCCAACCGAAAATTCACCGACATGATCCGCGCATCGTCGGAAAACTCCTGCTCCGCCGACCGCGCCCCCACAAACATCCACTCCCCCGGCCCCGCGCGCCACACCTCGCGACCCTGACGCAGCCGCACCTCCCCCGCCCGCAACCACCAGGCCGACAAATAACGACTCCGCGTGCGATTGCGTCGGTTCACCGGATCCACCGCCCCTTCGTAAGCCCACACCAGCCGCGCCTGCAACGTGCTCCAATCCTCCACCGTCAACCGCCTCGGACCCTCGTTTGTCACACCCATGATGCTTAAAATCGTCAATCATTTGTGCAATCATGGCAACACCCTTCCCTTGGCCCCCTCGCACTTCGCCGGCAACATCGGCTCCATCATGACCCCCGCCACCCATCTCGAACCCGCCCGCGAACTCCCCGTGATCGACGAAGCCGACGTGCTCGTCATCGGCGCCGGCCCCGGCGGCCTCGGCGCGGCCATCGCCGCCGGTCGCTCCGGCGCGCGCACCATCCTCGTCGAGCGCTTCGGCTCTTTCGGCGGCACCTGGACCGCCGGCATCCTCAGCGCCATCATGCCCTTTCCGTTTGTGCGCGGCGTCTTCAAGGAGCTTCACGAAAAGCTCACCGCCGCCGACGGCTGGGGAGGCTGGCACGGAGGCGACCACTACGGCAGCGGCGGCACCTACGACACCGAGGCCATCAAGGTCGTCTTGGATCGCATGGTGGTCGAGGCCGGCGTCATTCCCTACTTCTTCACCTCGCTCTCCGACGTCATTCGCGAGGGCAACCGCATCACCGGCGTCATCGTCGAGTCCAAGGAAGGCCGCGCCGTCATCCGCGCCAAACAGATTATCGACTCCTCCGGCGACGGCGACGTCTGCGTGCGCGCCGGCGTGCCCCATGCCCAGGGCCGCGAGAGCGACGGCGGCGTGCAGCCCATGACCATGATCTTCAAGATGGTCGGCGTGGACACCGCCCGCGCGCAGGAGGCCCGCAAGCCCGACTGGCACTACACCCAGGCCTGGGCCGCGGCCAAGGCCGCCGGCGAG
>JBDRJH010000470.1:0-3000 GCA_043815125.1 Verrucomicrobiota bacterium | reverse complement strand
GAACAGATAGGAACTCACGCGCCCGCCGGCCGCTGCAACCGCTCGATATCCTCCGCCGGTATCTGGATGCGCCCGTAGGCCGAGAACCGAATCACCCGCAGATCGCCGCGCGCGCACAGTGCGTAGACCCAGCGCCGCGTCACGCGGAGCTTCGTTGCGGCTTCGGCGGGCGTGAGCGGCGGCGTTTCGGTCATCGGTATCTCCTCGCCCACGAACCAGCCGGGGGCACGACACCCTGCCGCGGTTGCGGACGCGGCGCTTTCACGTCGCCGTATCGCGGGCCGCCGCCGGCGGCGACTCGAATCGGCGAGCGGTCCAGCGGGTCGAGCGTGTGGAGCAGATACCGCAGCGGGTCGAGCAGGTGGTCGGCCTGGTGCGGCGCCGGCCGGTCGAGCGTGTGGTCGCCCTCCGTGTCCCAGACGTAGTTCTGGATTTCCCTCAGCGCGTTCGGACAGCCGGGACCGACATCGGGCGCCTGCCTGATCTTGCTGTCGAGCGCCGCGCGCACGCGCTCGTTTGCCAAGTAGGTGTTGAACGCCAGCATGTACGGCGCGTCTCGATCGAATGCTTCCGGGGCGACGAACACGAGCCGCGGCCCATCGCCGTTGCCGTCACCGCGGAGCCGCGCCTTGACAGTCATCAGGCCAGCCATGACCGACTTGTCGAGCTTCACGCGGCGATCGCCAGCCTCGCGCGTCACCTCCTCGGCCATAGCGACGCCGCAGCGCGTGAGCGTCGCCAACCCTTGCGGGTCTTCCGAGTCGCCGAGGCTGGCGACGATCCTGTTGCCCGGATGCGACAGCGGGTGCTCGCGGATCAACGTGGCGAAATCCGCGTAGTCCATGTGCGACCCGTATACTTCGCCCAACACCCACCAGACCCGCGTGCCCGGTTGCAGCGCCAGCCACACGCACCCCGCCGGATTCGTCCAGCCGAAGTCCACACCGCGCCACCGCGGCCAGTGCTGCCAACCCGCGGGCAACTCGTGCCGCACATGACTCGCCGGCTGGAACTCGGGGTAGATGCGACCCGACAGCGCCACGAACTCCGCGCCAAACTGCTCGCGGAATACAAGGTCCGGGAGTTGTCGCCGTGCCGCCTGAACCTCGGCCCAGGACACGTAGGGGTTGTTCCACGTGGGCTCGGCCCACGACTCGATCTGCTCGGCCTCGGGGATGCCGCGCCAGCCGATCGCCCGTTGTTCCTGCCCCTGATCGTACAGGTCGCGGACCCAGCCCTCTGTGCCGGCCGGCGTCGTCGCCACTAGCAACCGGCCATGACGCGACACAAGGCGCGCACGCAGGTATCGCTCCCACACGACGGCCGGAATCTGCGATGCCTCGCCGGCAACCAGCAGGTCCAGTTCGACGCCGAGCAAACCAGTGGGGTGGTCGGCGCTCTTGGTCTCGACCCATGAGCCGTTTTTCAGCACGAGCCGGCCGCCCGTGCGGCCCGTCGCCTCAATGCACGTCGCCGTGAACCGCGGATGCAGCCCGCCGCGGATCAGCAGGTCCATCAGCCACCGCCACTCGAATTGCGCCAGCGCATAGGTCGGCCCAACGATCCACGAGGCCGTGCCGGGGATTTGCAGCGTCAGGAGTAGCTCCGCTCCGCCAAGGAAGCTCTTGCCCCAGCGCGTCCCGCAGCAGGCGACGCGGAATCGCCGCTGACTCGCGTGGACCCGTGCTTGGCCGACGTGTGGCTGGTAACCGCATTGGTGCCACAGGCTGCGCGCGGGCCCTTCCAACCACGGCCCCGCGGCGAGTCGTTGTGGTGTGGCGGTGGTCATGCTGGCGGCGGCGCGTCAGGGTCGGCCAGTTCCCGGTTGCGGCGGTCAATCTCCGCCTGCTGCGCCGCGTAGTCATCAGGCGGCGCCGGCGTCGCCAACACGGTCCGCATGAGGTCGGCCAATCCTTCGGAGCCGTGGACGGCAGCAACGCGGGCATCGGCACTCGGCAACAGCCGGTCCAGAACGAACCGCACTTGCGCCGCTTGGTCCCTGGGGATAGGCGCATCCGGTTGCAGGTGCTCGTCGAGACGCTTCAGCGCCTTGGTTGCAACACCCGCAAATGCCGCAGCCAAGTCTCCATGCAGGGCTTCTTTCGCTTCCCTAACCACCGTCGCCAACACGGGCGAGGCGCGATCCTTCGGTTGACGCATGTCGCACTTGACCGCCCGCAACGCCGGATCGGCCTCTTTGGCGATTCGGAACACAGACCGGCGTCCGACGCCGTACTTCCGAGCGACTTCGATCGCCGTCAACCCAGCCGCCAAGTCGGCGACGATGAATGCTCGGATATCGTCAGGTGTCCGGTGCGTCATGGTGCCAACCGCGCCAGTGCCAACCGCGCCAGTGCCAGTGCCACAACTCTACCCCATACCCGCCGTTCTGTCAAGCCGGGCGATGCTTTTTCTTCGCGCTCCTACATTATCGGCAATGGCCGAAAACTTGGCCTTTTTGGCCAATGACACAATGACACATCCGAACTGTCATTCCGTAAACTTCTCCTCCTGCGCGCGCGATGGCCGAAAGAATGGGGGGTCGCATAATTGTATGAACTGTCACTTTCGCGTCCTGGCGCTTGCGTTTGGCGATTTGAGCGAATGCTAGTGACAGTTCCAATGACAGTTCCGACAACTGAACTGACACAGACAATCTTCTGAGTTTCACGCATACATATCATGGTTGTTGAGTAGCCTAACTCCTTGCAGGCCACGCTCTTGCGACGTGCGGTACTCGCGTACACCGGTGCGCGAGCGCAGGGCGGCCAATAATACCCGCCTGGATATCCGCTCGCGCTCGGATATGCGGTTGTCTATTTGCCACCGCTCGAATTCGTCGCCGAGTATTTTCCGGGAGATGCGGTCGTCCAGACAGCCGGTGATCTCGCAAAAAACACCAAGAATGTCGCTCAATTGGTCCGTGGCGTCCATGATTTCGCTGCTGTAGGCCGTAACCTCCGGTGGCGTAGGAACTTCGGACTGTCGGGACTGCGCGAG
>JBDRJH010000469.1:0-6760 GCA_043815125.1 Verrucomicrobiota bacterium | reverse complement strand
TGCAGGCCGCCATGGAAGGCTTCGAAGTCAACACCGTCGAGTCCACCCTCGGCGTGGCCGACATCTACGTCACCACCACCGGCAACAAGGACATCATCACCCTGGAGCACATGCAGAAGATGAAGGACCAGGCCATCGTCTGTAACATCGGCCACTTCGACAACGAGATCCAGGTCGACAACCTCTACAAGGCCAAGGGCGTCAAGCGCACCAACATCAAGCCGCAATACGACAAGTTCACCTTCCCCAAGGGCAACGCCATCTACCTGCTCGCCGAAGGCCGCCTCGTGAACCTCGGCTGCGCCACCGGCCACCCCTCGTTCGTGATGTCCGCCTCGTTCACCAACCAGACGCTCGCCCAAATCGACCTCTGGCAGAACAAGGACCTCTACGCCAAGGGCGTCTACCGCCTGCCCAAGCACCTCGACGAAGAGGTCGCCCGCCTACACCTCGAAAAGATCGGCGCCAAGCTGACCACCCTGTCCAAGGAACAAGCCGAATACCTCGGCGTCCCTGTCAGCGGTCCCTACAAACCCGAGCACTACCGCTACTAAGGCCAAAGCCATCCAGCGACCAAAGCCGGCGACGCAAGTCGCCGGCTTTTCTTTTGCCGCCTGAAGTAGGGGCCTCGCTCGCGAGGCCCGTTCAACGAGCGATGGCGGACTGCACGCCACATCAGGTCGTGCGCACACCGGGCCTCGCGTGCGAGGCCCCTACGTCACAACCCTCCGAAAGCCGGCGATTCACCCCGCCGGCTTTCTTTATGCCCGCCCGTGGTGCAATCTATACTAAGTTGCTAAACTCACTAATCTAAACTTGCCCCTTGCCTCGTGGCGGGCCAATTTCCGACCTTAGACCTTTTCCCATTTTAATGAGCACCGAACCCTCCGCCCCCAAACCCCTCGTCGCCAACGAGGGTATCAAAATCGCCTCGCAGCATCTGCGCGGCAACCTCGCCGCGGAGTTCGCCGACCTCTCCACGCCGAACGTCAGCGCCGACTCCGAGCAACTGATCAAGTTCCACGGCACCTACATCCAGGACGACCGCGACCAGCGCATCACCCTCAAGCGTGCCGGCAAGGACAAGGCTTGGATGTTTATGCTCCGCGTGCGCCTGCCCGGCGGCAAGGCCACCCCCCGCCAGTGGATCGTGCTCGATTCGCTCGCCGCGCAATACCAGATCCCGTCCCTGCGCCTCACCACCCGCCAGACCTTCCAGTTCCACGGCGTGCTCAAGGGCCAGATGAAGCCCCTCATCCAGGAAATGCACACCGTGCTCCTCGATGCCATCGCCGCCTGCGGCGACGTGAACCGCAACGTCATGGCTCCGGTCAATCCCGAGCAATCCCCCGTTCAGGAACTCGTTTATCAGGACGCCAAGGCCTGGTCCGATTACGCCCTGCCGAAAACCCGCGCCTACCACGAGATCTTCCTCGACGAGGAACGCGTCGCCGGCGGCGAGCCCGAGCAGGAGCCCATGTATGGCGACACCTACCTGCCGCGCAAATTCAAGACCGGCTTCGCCGTCCCGCCGTCCAACGACGTCGACGTCTTCATGCAGGACCTCGGCTTCATCGCCATCATCGAGAACGGCGAACTCGCCGGCTACAACGTCACCGTCGGCGGCGGCCTCGGCATGAGCCACGGCAACGCCGAGACCTTCCCGCGCCTCGGCGACGTGCTCGGCTTCATCACCCGCGACCAGGTCAACGCCATCGGCCACGCCGTCATCACCACCCAGCGCGACCACGGCGACCGCACCAACCGCAAGCACGCCCGTCTCAAATACACCATCGAGGACAAGGGCATCGCCTGGTTCAAGGCCGAGGTCGAGCAGCGCTCCGGCATCACCTTCGGTCCTGCCCGCGAGTTCAACTTCACCACCATTCAGGATCAGCACGGCTGGCACCAAAACGCCGACGGCACCTGGTTCTACGGCCTGCACATCCTCTCCGGTCGCATCATCGACCGCGACGGCTGGCCCATGAAGAGCGCCCTGCGCGAGATCGCCGAGCTGCTTGAGGGCACCACCGGCGACTTCCGCCTCACCCCCTCGCAGAACCTCACCATCTCCGGCATCACCGCCGCGCTCAAGCCCCAGGTCGAGGCCATCCTCGTCCGCAACGGCCTCGACAAGGAGAACCTCCAGTCCGGCCTGCGCCTGAACTCGCTCTCGTGCGTGGCGCTGCCCACCTGCGGCCTCGCCCTCGCCGAGTCCGAGCGCGCGCTGCCCTCGATCATCGAGCGCTTCGAGACCGTCTTCACCGAGGCCGGTCTGCGCGACGACGCCATCAGCCTGCGCATCACCGGCTGCCCCAACGGCTGCGCCCGTCCCTACCTCGCCGAGATCGGCTTCGTCGGCAAGGCGCCCAACAAATACGCCCTGTATCTGGGATCCAAATACAACGGCACCCGCCTCAGCCGCCTGGTCTCGCCGAGCATCACCATCGACGACGCCATTAAGCTGCTCACCCCGGTCATCCAGCGCTACGCCAAGGAGCGCGCCGAGGGCCAGGGCTTCGGCGACTGGTGCGATGCCAACGTCCTTCCCGCCGACGCCACCTTCCACTCGGTCGGCACCAACCCGCTGACCCTGCCGGCCGCCTGAACCGTCGAGCAAGTGATTTGATCCGCCAACGCGCCTCCCGAACCGGAGGCGCGTTTTTTTTTGCGCATGGGCGGGGCGGCACCACCTCGTAGGGGCCGCGCTTGCGCGGCCCGTTCAGCGTCGTATCGCGGTTGACGTGGATTTGTCGTCCCACGGGCCGAGCGAGCTCGGCCCCTACGTGGAATCCGGGGATCGTGTAGGGGGCTCGGTTGCGAGACCCGCTACCCGCAATCCGGGTTTGACCGCGTCGCCAACCCGGCAAACCGCTCCTCTCCCCAACCCTGCCACTCCACCGGTGGCACGCCTTCGCCAGCCAACGCCTGCGCAAAACGAAATACCTCCGGCGAGGCCAACCACCAGCCAGGCCATGGCGCATCTGCCGCGCACAATTTTGCCCGATACGGATTCAGCAATACATACAGCCCGTAGTCCTCGACGGATTCTTCGTCGCGCAAGCGATGTTCCCAGAAGTCGCGTTGCCACGGTGTGTCCAAGCCGACCGAACGGGTGACCTCGGCTTTCCAGCGAGCAACCAGACGGCCGATGGTGTGGTGTCGTCCGAGCTCAACGAGCACATGTGCATGATCGGGCATCACGGTGGCGCACAGCACACGGCCATCGTTCTCGTCGTGCCATCGTTGGAAAGCAGTCAGCAGTGTGTCGCGGGCGATTGCGTCGCTCAGCCACGCTTGTCTGGAGCGGGTGACCAACGTGATAAAATAAGCCGCGCCTTGATTCGAGAGGCGTCCGTGGTGCAGCCGTTGATTCTGTCGTCGCGGCGATGGCTGGCTGCGCGGTTCGGACATGCGTGCAGGCAAGTTGCCTGTGCGATACGCCGCAAGCGACAAGTAGCGGTGATGGTTGCTTGTCGGTCAACGGGCCGAGCAAGCTCGGCCCCTACGGGGTGCCGCCGGTCTGCACGTCGAGCACGACGGCGACCTGCAGGTTGTTGTGCAGATACTCCCAGGTCGCCATACCGAAGCCGCCCTGGCCCCAGCGCGGGCCCCAGGAGTTTTTGAAGATGAACACCGCGTCCTCGATACGACCGGTCTCGCAGCGGTAGCCGACCAGCGTCACGGCGTGGGCGTAACCCTCGACCGGTTGCTGGCGGCTGAGGTAGCCGTTGCGGATCGAGCGTTCATGCGGCCAGCGCAGGCCCACGGCCGGCGGCACGCCGGCGTTGAGCGCGTGCACGAGGCCGTTGATCGCCTGCGCGTTTTCGCGGGCGGGTATGCGATGGATGGCCACCTGCCGCACCGAACGGGCCTGCTCGATCAAACCGGCGTCGGGCTCGGCGATGTCGCGCATGCTGGATCCAAAAGTGTTGGGCATGTCGCTCTGCCGGGGCACGCCGTAGGTGCGCAGTGCGGTGACGACCTCGGACAACGAAAAGCCCGCGTCCTGCGCCGTCTCCTCGTCCTCGGTTTCGGCTACGGCCGCGGGGCGGGTCTGCCCGAGCACCTTGCGCGTGGCCCAGATCAGGTATTCTTCGGAAAACTTCTCGGCCTGGCCGACGAGCGTGGCGTTTTGAAACTCCAGCGCGCTGACCACGGCGAACACCGAGCAACTGGGGCGGCGGCCCTGGTCCTTGGGATACAGGCCGTATTCAAAAAAACGTGACCGCAGATCGACGTCCTTGCGGAGCGTGGCGGGTTCGCCAAGCGAGAGCAGCAGGTCCTCCAGCGGGGTGGTCGCCCGGTTGGCGGTTGTCGAGGGGAGGGCGGTGGTCGGCGATTCCACGGGGCGCGACTTGGTGGCTTCGATGGCGGCCTCGGCGGCGGCGGGGTCGTAGTCGAAGCGGCGCTGCCACTCGGCGGGCAGGTCGCTCAGCGGCACCGAGGCGAGTCCGCCCGAGTGGGTGATGACCACGGTGGCGGCGTTGACCGAGCGCACGGTGACGTCGGTATAGCTGCGTTTGCCCGCGGGCAGGCTTTCGATGCGAGTGCCCTTGGGCACGGCTGCGCTCAAAGGCAGCCCGAGTGCGAATAACAATGGAAGAACGCGGAGGGACGACATCGCTATTTGCATGGAAGCGCAGCACCGGACCCGCGCCAAGCAAAGTCATCGGCCGGTTTTATGTAGGGGCCGCGCTCGCGCGGTCCGTTGGTCGTCATCACGGGATCAACCGTGGTATTCGCGTCGAACGGGCCGCGCGAGCGCGGCCCCTACGGGAACAGGCAATAAAAAAACGCGCCCCTGAGAGGGGGGCGTTTTGCAAAGTGTGGCGACATTCAGCCGCCGCTGGGGAGGCTTACTTGCCGAGGCTGGCACGGAATGATCGATTCAGCCCAAGGAGAGCCGCTCTCCAAGCGGCTGCATTGCATTGGAAACGCCGTCCCGCGCCAGTCGCCGCTTGGAAGCGGCGCTCCTTGTTCGGCAGTCCGGAGTGCCTAGGTATTCCGCGATATTACAGGGCCGGACCTTGGTCCGCGCCGCTTCGCGGAGGGAAGGGCTTGGCCACAAAAGGCACAGACGGCGCAAAAGAAAAACACCCCGTTGGCCGCCTGCTCGCAGGCGCTCCGGAAAGTAGCGCCGGCTTCCAGCCGGCCGTCGTCTATCAAGATGCAGGCAGGATGCCCGCGCTACTTGACTCGGTCCTGTGGCCCCGAGCGTGAACTTGGGGATGTCTGGCGTCGGCAGATGATGGCCGCAAAAAGGCGCAAAGATGCCTCATGGCGCCGTTCGCGTGGGCGTTCGTTCGCCGTGAGCGCCCATAGGCGCCTCGAGTCGCGTGATCAAACGGGCCTCGGGGCGGGCCGGTTCTTTGCGCTCCTTCGCGGCAAAGGCATCGGGTCATCGACGCCAGGGAGGGAGGGGCTTGGCCACAAAAAAGCACAGAAGGCGTAAAACAAGTAGCGCAGGCTTCCAGCCTGCAACCTGGCGGATGTCGTGCCCCTCCGTGGTCGAAATCCGAATGCGTTAATGCCAAACCGACGGGCGAGGAAATATAGCATTATTCGACTTGGCCCCCATGGATCGACTACAAGAATCAAAGTTGGACCCCTTTGGGTCGCTTCTTGCCCCCTTTTGCCGCCCTCTTTCGAACCGGCTTCGAAGGCGCTGAGAACACCTCTTGGAAATCACCGTGCGAAAACCCGGCTAGATCTCCACCCGGTCGCGCACGCTCGATCTCTTTGTAAGACAACTCCCGCTCGCTCCACGCAGCCCAAACCAGCCGGAGCTTCCGTCTCCTCAGATATTCCCGGAGCAGATCCTCCCGCACGAAAAACCACGTTTGCGCGAGGTGTTCGGCGAACTCATGCCGGGTTCCCACGGTCGCCCTCTCGCCATGCTTGGTCTGCATGTCATGAGTCTGAGGCAAGTGGACCAGTCCCAATTCTCGGGCAACCGGCCGGGAAAGCGAAGTGCCGTGCACCGACTCGTTGTTCACGCTTTTTCCCTCCCATCCAAAATCCATGACGGGCAGCGAAACCCGGAAAGATTTCTTCTCCTGAATCTTTTCTTCGACTGCGACAATCCGGTCCCGTCGCACCATCCTGGCCCACTCTTCCGCCGTGTAATTCTCCTTCTCCCTCCGCATCCATGGCAGAACGGAATACATCATATCCGCCTGACTGGCAGGCATCACATGCACGACTTTCCCGTCCAGCGAATAGAACGCATGTTTACGCCGCACCTTCGCCATAGATTCCTTCACCACAAATTCCATCGTGGTGGAGGGCATGGTCGGGAATGTTTCGCTCCAAGGAGCCTCACCGGCAAAGGTGTAGATAACGCGCGGCTTTTCCGGTAGCCAGCGCCCCTCCAGCGGTTGCTTCGCAAGTAGTCGGGTGAATTCGTCCGCCCGGTCCTCGCTGACTAAAAACGTCCGCAAGAAGGCGAACATCCGCCGACCGCGTTTTTCATCTTGTTGGTTCACGTAGCCGTCTAGCGCGATCCACGGTCCCGGCAGGTCGCCGATTTTTTCAAGGCGCGAGTAGGGCTTCAAATCAGGGACCGGGCCATCCGTGATCCACTCTTTGAGACTCCCGCCTTCGCGCCCCAGAAAATCCACCGTCACGACTCGTTGCTGTAAAGTCGGGTTCGGGAAACTCGGGTCGATGTCCACATCCCACGTGCGTCCATGGTCCTCCTGCGGTTCCAGCAGCCCTTCGTCGATCATCCAGCCCTTCAGTTCCGAGTAGGCGATCT
>JBDRJH010000468.1:0-2333 GCA_043815125.1 Verrucomicrobiota bacterium | reverse complement strand
GACGCCGACCCGCAGCAGGCCGGGCGTGAGTCGCCCGCGCACGTAGAGCACCAGCGGCGGGACGGCGATCTCGCGCAGCGGTTCGGGATAGTCGGGGGCATCCCAACAGATCACTTGGATTTCCGAGCGCTTGCAGCGCAGCGCCTCCCGCTCCGCGCGCCGCTCGAGCCCCCGGCGCGCGCCGGCGAGCGCCGCGACGTCGGGCGGGCGGCCTCTCCCGGAGCGCGCCAGTTCCGCGACCGGGAGGCGGTACGCGACGTCGGCCGGGTTGCCCCGTTGCTCGACCAGCCGGAGCAGCGTGGCCGGTCCGAGGCCGGGCAGGAGATTGAGCGCGATCCAGTCGGCGGGGTTCCTCGGGTCCATGGCGGCCATTCCGAGGAGGCATCGGGGAGTATCGGGCGCGGACCCCGGGCCCGTCAAGGCCTCGCGGACGATCGCGTGCCGCGGGCGCGACGGGGGTCGATCCGCCCGTCGCCGAGCGCGCCGCCGTGTATAGAATGGCCGCGGGTTCGATCTCCATCGACCGAGGAGCGATCATGCACGGCGTATCGAGGTCCGCGTGGGCTGTGGTTGTCATCTTCCTGGGAGTGGCGTTGCCGGTGGCGCTGCCGGTGTCGGCCGAGCCGGAGGGGCCGCGGGGCCTTTCGCTGGAACGGCTGTTCCCCGGCGCCGTCTTCGACCCGTCGATCCCGACCCAGGAAGCGGTGCTGGGAGTCGCCCCGGCGGCCCGGCCCCTGCGCCACGACGAGCTGGTGCGCTACCTGGAGGCGCTGGACGCCGCCTCTCCGCGCGCCTCGCTGCACGTGTACGCGCGGACGGTCGAGGGCCGTCCGATGATCTGGTTCGCGGTGGGAGACGAGGCGCGGGTCGCCGACCTGGAAGGCCTGCGCGCCGCGCACGCCCGGCGGCTCGACCCGCGGGGCCGGACGGCGGCCGCTGACGCGGAACTGCTTGCCGGGGCCCCCGCGGTGGCCTGGATGGCCTACGGCATCCACGGGGACGAGCTCAGCAGCGTCGATGCCGCCGCGGCCCTGGCCTACTGGCTGGTGGCCGGGGAGGACGACGCGGCGCGGCGGCTGCGAAGCGAGATCCTGGTGCTGATCGACCCGTGCGAGAACCCGGACGGACGGGACCGGTTTCTCGCGCAGACGACCGCGTTCGCGCACACCGCGCCGAACCCCGACAGCGAGGACCTGTCGCACACGACGGTCTGGCCGTGGGGCCGCGGCAACCACTACCTGTTCGACCTGAACCGCGACTGGTTCACGATGGTCCAGCCGGAGAGCCGGCGTTCGGCCGTCATCGCGTCGTGGAATCCGCAGCTGGTCGTGGACAGCCACGAGATGGGCCCGGACAGCAGCTACCTGTTCTCGCCGTCACGCCACCCGTTCAACCCGCACCTGCCCGAGCGGAACATGGCGTGGGCCGATCGTTTCGCCGCCGACCAGGCGCGGGCGCTGGACGCGCGCGGGTACGCCTACTACACGCGGGAGTGGAACGAGGAGTTCTTCCCCGGCTACGGGTCGTCGTGGGCGTCCTATCTGGGCGCCGTGGGCATCCTGTACGAGATGTCGAGGACCACGGGCACGCTGGTGCGCCAGCGCGGGGCCGGCGTGCGGACCTACGCCGAGGCGGTCGAGCACCAGCTGACCAGTTCCGTGGCCAACCTGACCACCCTCGCGGTCAACCGCGCCCACGTGCTCCGGGACCAGGTCGCCGACCGGCGCTCGTTCATGGCCCGCGCGGGCAAGGGCGGCCCGGCCGCCTGGTTCCTGCCGCGGGGGCGGAACCCGGAGCGGACCGACCGGCTGGTCGGCCTGCTCCGCGCGCAGGGGATCGAGGTCGAGCGCAACGCGGGTGAGATCGCGCCCGCCGGCCTGCGCGACGCGCGCACCGGGGCCGCGGTGCGGGGCCGGTACGCGGCGGGGTCGCTGTGGATGGTCTCGCTGGATCAGCCGGCCGCGCCGCTGGTGCGCAACCTGCTCGACCCCCACGTGCCGATGGACGCGGCCTTCCTGCGCGAGGAACGCGAGTACCAGGAGCGGGGCAAGGGGACGCGGCTCTACGAGGTGACCGCATGGTCGTTGCCCCTGTCGTACGGGGTCGAGTCACTCTGGAGCGCGGCGGCGCCCGGCGGCGAGTGGACGGCGGCGCCGGTGGATCCGCCGGAGGGCGCGTTCTCGTCCGCCCCCGGCGCGGTGGCCTACGTGTTCGACGGGATCGAGGACCGGGCGATGCCGGCGCTGGCCGACCTGCTGCAGCGAGGCATCCGGGTCCGCGTGGCCGAGAAGCCGTTCCGGGTGAACGGAACCGCCCGGGAGCGCGGCGCCCAG
>JBDRJH010000467.1:0-9241 GCA_043815125.1 Verrucomicrobiota bacterium | reverse complement strand
GGACAAGGGCGTCGTCGTCGAGGCGACCGAGTGGCGTGGTGCGCACGCGTTGCAAGGCGGTGTAGAGGCGGGTGCGGTCGGGGATGATTTCGGTGGGCGCGGCGAGACCGATTTTGAAATCGGGGCGGCGTTCGAGCGAAGGTTGTGTCGCAGTGCAGAGAACGACGCTCGTGCCGTAGTGAGTGGTGAGTTCCTCGATGGCGCGCAGGCAGGGCGAGAGGAGTTCGAGCGGGAGAGATTGGGCTTCATCCAGAATGACGACGGAGCGGGCAATTCGGTGAAGCTTGCGGCAACGCGAGGTGCGGTTGGCGTGGAGAGATTCGAAAAATTGGACGTTGGTGGTGACGATGACACGGGCATCCCAATTTTCGGCGGCGAGACGGGAGCCGGATGTGTTTTTGGTTTCGTCGTCGGGATCGAGGCTGGCGTGGTGTTCGAGGACGACATCGGGGCCGAGGGCGGCGAGAGCGCGGCGAAACACGGCGGCGTTTTGCTCGATGATCGACGTGTAGGGGATGACGTAGATGACGCGTCGCAGATCGTGGCGGCGGGCGTGGTCCAGGGCGAAGGCGAGCGAGGCGAGTGTCTTGCCGCCACCGGTGGGCACGGTGAGGGAAAAGAGGCCGGGAGGCTTTTCGGTGGCTTCGAGGCAGGCGCGGAGGATGTCGGCGCGCTGGCGATTGACTGGAGAGTCGGGCGCGGTTTTAGCGAGGTGAGCGAGGTGAGCTTGGAGGGTGGTGTGAAGTTCCGAGGTGGTTGGCTGGCGGTGTGGTCGTTGCGTTGCGCGTTCGGGGCTCATGAATGCCTCTGTCGCGAGGAAGTCAGCATCGGTGAGACAGGAAAAAAGCATCCGCATAAAGAAGGCGACGGATGCAGATGAGCGCAGAGCAAAGGCTGGTGGCGGTGTGGACGGCCTGTAGTGGAGGATCGATTTTGGGACGAGCGGGAGGTGTGCGGGGATGGTTTTGAGAAGCCGTTTTTCCAGGCTGCTCTGTGGGGCGTTGCCATCCATGCCGTTGGCGAGTCCCGCGTGATGGCCGGCGATGAGGTAGGCGATTAGACGGCCAAGCTTGGGGATGCTGGCGTCGGCGAATTGGGCCCCGGCGGTGGAATGGTCCACTTTTCCAGTTAGGTCATCGCGGTGCAGATCGTCGGTTTTGGAGGCGAGATAAGTCTGCCATTGCGGGGCAAATTTACCGAGGTCGTGCCAAAGGCCGACAAGACGTCCCCAGTCGGTGGCGTTGCGAGCGTCTTTTGAGGCGATGGGGAAAAGTGCAGAGGCGAAAGCTGCGGTGAGCTGGGCAACCTTGTTGATGTGTCCGTGATTGGGAGCAAGGACAGCGCAGTCGGAGCAATCGAGTGGGCAAGAGTCCGTGAACAGAGGTTCCCACTCCTCCGCGGGGAGGGTTTCACCGGTTGGCTTAGTTTTGGTGTGGGCGTAAACCATCATCGGGCGCAGGGAAGGGCTTCATGTAGGTCGTAAACTTACATGGAGGGTGGGACATTTACGGGGACAGGCTTTAAAAAAACTGTAATTTCATGAAGCGATTTCCATAGTCTATGTCGAACGTAACGTGACATTTATTAGTTAAATATGATGGATTTCATCCTTCTTTGATCGATGACATATGGCGGATGTTCGGTTGAATGCTGCGTGATGCTGGCATGCAACGGCCAAGCGTTGATTTAGCCGTAGGCAAGCAACAAGCGGGCGTGAAAAAGGCGACCAGTTGCGGTCGCCTTGGTTGGAGGGAAGGTGTGGCGGAGCGCGATCAGGCGCCGGGCTTTTTCTTGCGGGGTTGGCGGGTCTTCTTGGCGCGCTCGATGTTGAGGTAGGTTTTCGAACGCATCTGCTCCTCGTAAAACTCGACCATACGCACGCCTTCGCGGGGTTTGACCAGGTCTTCTTTCGTCGCGGCGTCGATCTGGGTCTTCATGCGGCGGCAGAGCTCCTCCCATTGGTATTGCACGCCGTCGATGACGTCGGAGATGCGGCTGCCGGAGAGCGCTTCCTCGATGTAGAAGCCGTTGGGCTCGTCGGGCTCGAGGAAGACGTGCACCTCGTTGACGCGGCCGAAGAGGTTGTGCAGGTCGCCCATGATGTCCTGGTAGGCGCCGGTAAGGAAGACGCCGAGGTAGTAGGGCTTGCCGTTGAGCGGGTGGAGCTGGATGTGGTCCTTGGTGTCCTCGAGGTCGATGAAGCTGCTGATCTTGCCGTCGGAGTCGCAGGTGATGTCCACGAGCACGGCGTTGACCGCAGGTTTCTCGTTGAGGCGGTGCAGGGGCATGATGGGGAAGAGCTGCTTGAGGGCCCAGTGGTCGAGCAGGGACTGGAAGACGGAGAAGTTGCAGACGTATTGGTCGGCGAGCAGGGTGGCGAGGTCGTGCAGTTCCTCGGGCACGTAGCCGGAGTCGCGGGTCTCCTTGGCGATCTGTTCGCAGATGAGCCAGAAGTGGGACTCGGCGGCGGCGCGGTTCTCGAGGTCGAGGTAGCCGAGGTTGAAGAGGGAGAAGGCCTCTTCCTTTTTCTGGAGGGCGTCGTGGAAGCGTTCGAGTTTGCCGAGTTTGGCCTTGTTCTTGGCGAGGACTTCGAGGTCGGAGACGATCTTGTGCTTCTCCTTGGGCTGGTGCTGCACGTCGAGGGTCTCGCGCTTGTTGATGCGTTCGAAGACCTCGACGACGAGCATGGAGTGGGGGGCGACGACGGCGCGGCCGGACTCGGTGACGATGTCGGGCACGGCGACCTTGGACTGCTCGCAGATGTCGCGGATGTTGGCCACGACGTCGCGGGCGTATTCGGCCATGGAGTAGTTCATCGACGACTCGAAGTTGGTGCGGGAGCCGTCGTAGTCGATGCCGAGACCGCCGCCGCAGTCGAGGTAGCCCATGGGGAAGCCCATCTTGACGAGCTGGCAGTAGAAGCGGGTGGCCTCGACGACGGCGTTCTTGATGGTGAGGATGTTGGGCACCTGCGAGCCGATGTGGAAGTGCACCAGACGCAAGGCGGAGGTGAGCTTGGCCTCGCGGAGCTTCTCGGCGGCGAAGAGGATCTCGGCGGTGTTGAGGCCGAACTTGGCGTTGTCGCCGGTGGAGGAGGACCACTTGCCCTCGCCGCGGGTGAGGAGCTTGGCGCGGAAGCCGATGAGGGGCTTCACGCCGACTTCCTCGGAGATGCGGATGATGTCGTCGACCTCGGCGAGTTGCTCGACGACGATGATGATCTGCTTGCCGATCTTGCGGCCGAGCAGGGCGAGGCGGATGTAGTCGTGGTCCTTGTAGCCGTTGCAGATGATCAGGCGGTCGGTGCCTTGGTGCATGGCGAGGGCGATCATGAGCTCGGGCTTGGAGCCGGCCTCGAGGCCGTAGCCGTATTCCTCGCCGGCGGCGACGATCTCGTCGACGACCTCGCGGAGCTGGTTGACCTTGATCGGGAACACGCCGCGATACTGGCCCTTGTAGCCTTCTTCTTTGATGGCCTGGCGGAAGAGCTCGTTGAGCTGTTGCACGCGGTGGCGCAGCAGGTCTTGGAAGCGCACGACGATGGGGGCCTTGAGGCCCATCTCGATGGCCTCGTCGACCACGTCCATGATGCGGATGCCGCGGCCGTCGACGAGGGGTTGCACGCTCACGAAGCCGCCGGAATCGACTTCAAAGTGACCGTTGCCCCAGCGTTTGAAGCCGTAGAGTTCTTCGGATTTGGCGGCGGACCAGGCGGAGGAGGTTTTGCTTTTCAAGTTCTGGAAAAAGGGGAGGGGATGACGGGCAGGGTTATGGCTTGCGTTTTGAACGGTGCGGGGAGTTATCTCGGCATTTCTTTTTCAAATTACCACCACGCAATTCTTAAATATGAGTTACATCGAACTACTGTCCACGACCATCGCCCAGCAGCCCGCTCCCGGAGGCTCGGGCATGTCGACCATCGTGTTCATGGGATTGATGTTCGGTGCCATGTATTTCCTGATCATCGCCCCGCAGCGCAAGAAGCAGAAGGAGCACCAGAAGATGGTCGAGAGCCTCGACACCGGCGACGAGATCCTGACGGCCGGCGGCATCTTCGGACAGATCACCAACCGCAAGGAGGACCGCTACGTCGTGCGCATCGCCGAGGGCGTGAAAGTCGAGATCGGCAAGTCCTTCGTGCAGGCCGTCGTTCGCAAGGCCGGCGAGGAAAAGAAGTAAGCTCGCCCCGCCCGGCCGACGCGGCGTTGCCTCCCTCCACCCCTGCCCAAGCCGCCGGCGCCGGACAACCCGGCGGGCGGCATTCCCCGTTTTTAAACCAACAACCACATGCTCAACCGCAACATCTGGAAACTGACGCTCAGCCTGGGCGTCGTTCTCTGGGCGCTGACCTCGCTGCTCCCGCTGCAGGATCGCCCCTTCCCCGAATACATCCAATCCGAGGCCGAGTCCAAGACCGCCGAGTTTGGTCAACTCCTTGAAGAGGCCTCCGCCAAGGTCGCCGCCGACGAGGCTCCCTCCGTCTTCGTGGCGCTCAAGTCCATCGCCAACGAACGCCGCGTCGACCTCTCGCAATACTTCCCGCAGGTCCGCCTCGAGAGCACCCTGCACAACATCGAGAAGCGCAACGGCATCCTCATGGACCACCTGCTCAAGGAGTCCAAGGGTCGCCTCCAGCTCGGCCTCGACCTGAAGGGCGGCGTCGCCTTCACCCTGGAAGTCGACGAGTCCGCCCTCTCGGAAACCTCCGACTCCGTCCGTGAGGAAAAACTCTCCAAGGCCATCGAGATCATCGGCAACCGCATCAACGGCCTCGGCGTCACCGAGCCGGTCATCCGCCCCGTCGGCGACCGCCGCATCGAGGTCCAGCTGCCCGGCGTCAACACCAAGGACAACCCCCAGATCGTCGATAGCGTCAAGAAGCCCGCCCGTCTCGATTTCCGCCTCGTCCACCCGTTCCAGACCCCGCTCGGCTCCCCGGAGGGCGAGATCCCGGCCGGCTACGAGATCCTCTCCATCGACCACGAGCGCAGGGACGGCACCACCGCCACCGAGGAACTCTTCGTCAAGCGCGTCCCCGAGATGACCGGTGAAGGCGTCTCCGACTCCTACCCGGTGATGGATGAGTTCGGCAACTACCGCATCATCCTGCGCTTCACCACCGAGGGCAGCCGCCAGTTCGCCACCGTCACCAAGGAGATCGCCGGCTTCACCCAGCAGTTGCAGCAGCGCACCGGCAACCCCGACGCCCGCGCCCGCCTCGCCATCGTGCTCGACGGCCGCCTCTACTCCGCCCCCGGCGTCGCCGAAGAGATCAAGAGCGACTCCGCCGAGATCAGCGGCACCTTCAGCCAGCGCGAAGCCTTCGACCTGGCCAACGTGCTCAACAACCCCCTCGACCTGCCGCTCTCCATCCAGGAGCAATACGAGGTCGCCCCGACCCTCGCCGCCGACTCCATCGCCAGCGGCGCCAAGGCCTTCCTCATCGGCATCAGCCTCACCGCCATCTTCATGGTGCTGTTCTACAGCGCCGGCGGCTTCTTCGCCGTCCTGGCGATGGCCCTCAACGTAGTCATCATCCTCGGCGTCATGGCCAGCCTCGGCGCCACCCTCACCATGCCCGGCATCGCCGGCATCGTGCTCACCATCGGCATGGCGGTCGACTCCAACATCCTCATCTTCGAGCGCATCCGTGAGGAACTCCGCCTCGGCAAGTCCCTGCCCGCCGCGCTCGAGGCCGGTTTTGAAAAAGCCTTCTCGGCCATCATCGACGGCAACCTCACGACCCTCATCACCGCCGCCATCATGATCGCCCTCGGCAACGGCCCGGTGAAGGGCTTCGGCGTCACTCTCGCCATCGGCATCTTCTCCACCATGTTCTCGGCGCTGGTCGTCAGCCGCCTGTTCCTGAACCTCGTGGTTGACGGCGGCATCATGAAGAAGTTCCCCATGCTCCCGATCCTCCAGGACAAGAGCTACGACTTCCTCAAATACGCCAAGCCCGCCTTCATCGGCGCGTGGATCCTTGTGCTCGTCGGCGTCTCCACCGCCGTCGTCAAGCGCGACACCATCTACGGCATCGACTTCACCGGCGGCGACCAGATCGCCCTGAACTTCGAGCAAAAGGTCGACCTCTCCGAGCTGACCTCGACCATCAACGCCGCCGGCTTCACCGACATCAACCTCGGCTACACCCAGGAAATCGGCGGCGACCGCGAGGTCCTGCGCGTCGGCTCGCCCTTCGGCAGCGGCGCGGCCATCGCCGACGCCCTGGCGGCCGCCCATCCCGACGCCGGCTTCAACCTCGACTCGCAGACCACCATCGGGCCCTCCGTTGGCGCCGAGATCCAGGCCAACGCCGCCTGGGCCATCTTCTGGTCGCTGCTGCTGATCCTCGTCTACGTCGCCTTCCGCTTCGAAATGGGCTACGGCGTCGGCGCGGTCGTCGCCACCATCCACGACGTGCTCATGACCATCGGCATCTTCGTCCTTTGCGGACGCCAGTTCAACGCCTCCATGGTCGCGGCCATCCTGCTCGTCGCCGGTTACTCGATCAACGACACCATCGTCGTGTTCGACCGCATCCGCGAGGAGATGCTGACCAATCCGCACGCCACCCTGCGCAACCTCATCAACCGCGCGCTCAACCTCACGCTCTCGCGCACGATCATGACCGGCGGCACCACGCTGCTGACCGCGCTCTCGCTGTTCATCTTTGCGGGCGGCCAGATCAACGACATCGCCCTGACCCTCATCATCGGCGTCATCGTCGGCACCTTCTCCTCGCTCTTCATCGCCTGCCCCGTGTTCTTCTGGTGGCACAAGGGCGACCGCAAGCACGTCGAGGAGCGCCACGATGCCAAGCCGGTCTATGAGTGGACCGCCTCCAGCAAGGCCTCCGAGTAAGCCCGGTCGCGATGACTGACCAACTCCCGTCAACCGGATCGTCGCCGATCCGGTTTGGCCGGCGCGACCGCGCCGCGCCGAACCGTGCCGCGAAGCTCCGCAGCGGAGCGGCCCGCTGATGCGCTGGCACCACTCCCCACCCGCCGACCCGTCGGCGGTCGACCGGCTCGCGCGCGCCGCCGGGGTCTCCCTGGTCGTGGCCGAGCTGCTCGCCGCCGCCGGCCTGGACCGGCCCGAGGAGGCCGGCGAGTTCCTGCGCCCGTCGCTCGCCTCGGTGGGCGACCCCTTCGCCCTGCGCAACCTCGAGGCCGCCGCCGCGCGTCTGGTCAAAGCCATCGAGGGCCGCCAAAGCGTGGCCGTGCTCGGCGACTACGACGTCGACGGCGTCAGCAGCACCGCCCTGCTGGTGAGCATCCTGCGCCGCTTCGGGCTCGACCCGCGCTTCGTGGTGCCGCGCCGCATGGAGGACGGCTACGGCCTCTCGCGCAGCGCCATCGACCGCGCCCTTGAGGACGGCGCCCCCGACGTGTTCATCGCGCTCGACTGCGGCACCAACTCGCACGCCGAGGTCGCCTACCTGCGCTCGCGCGGTTGCGACGTGATCATCGTCGACCACCACCGCTCCACCGAGGAGCACGCCGCCGAGGCCCTGCTCATCAACCCGCACGTGTATCCGTGCGATGGAGACGAGGCCTGGCGCAACCTCTGCACCGTCGGCCTGGTCTTCAAGCTCGCCCACGGCCTGCTCAAGCTCCTGCGCGCGGCCGACCACCCGACGGCCTTCGAGATCAAGCTGCGCGACTACCTCGACTTCGTGGCCATGGGCACGGTGGCCGACCTCGTGCCGCTCACCGGCGAGAACCGCGTGATGGCGCGCCACGGCCTGCGCGAACTGTGCGAGATGCGCCGGTGCGGCCTGCGCGCGCTGATGGACGTGGCCGGCATCCGCTCCGGGCAGGACATCATGCCGGTCGACATCTCGTTTCGACTCGGGCCGCGCATCAACGCCAGCGGCCGCCTCGCCGACGCGGCGTTGTCCGTCGAGTTGTTGCTCAGCGACGACGACCGTTTTTGCCGCGAGACCGCCCGCCAGCTCGACGCCTTCAACCGCGAGCGGCAGGACATCGAGCGCCAGATCACCCTCGACGCCGAGCGCATGATCGAGGAGCGCTACCTCGACCTGCCGGCCATCGTGCTCTACGGCGACGACTGGCACCCCGGCGTGGTCGGCATCGTGGCCGGTCGCGTGACTCGCAAATACAACCGCCCCTGCGTGGTGCTCGGCAACGAGGGGGAGCTGGCCAAGGGCTCGGGCCGCAGCGTCGACGGCGTCAACCTCGTCGAGGCGCTGGCCGCGTGCGGCGAGTCGCTCGCCAGCTGGGGCGGCCATCCCATGGCCGTGGGCGTGGCGCTGGCCAAGGACCGTCTCGACACGTTCCGCGAGCAATTCGCCGAGGAGGTGCGCCGGCAGATCGGCAACGATCTGACCGAGCCCGATCTGCACATCGCCGCGTGGCTGACGTCTGAGGACATCCGCGAGTCGCTCATGGGCGAGCTGGAGTTGCTGCATCCGTTTGGCCAGGCCAACCCGGAGCCGGTCTTCGGCCTGCGGGGTGTGGTGCTGCGGCAGCCGCCGGTGGTCTTCAAGGAGCTGCATTTCCGTTTCCAACTGGAGGACGCGCGCGGTCGCCGGCTGTTCGGCGTGGCCTGGAAGCAGGCCCGGCGCATTCCCCCGGCGGGCCGTCCGGTGGACCTGGCGGTGAAGCTCGCGTGGAATCATTTCCAGGACCGCAAGCTGTTGCAGCTCGAGCTGGTCGATTGGCGCGAGTCGGCGGGGTGAGACGAGGGAGACGCGTTGCCATGGAGCGCCGCTTGCCAAGGGGGTTTTTTGCGCGTGCCCGCGTCCACCGGCGCCGCTTGGAACGGGGCGCTCCTTGGCGGGGGCGCAAAAAAAAGCGCGGTCCGAAGAACGCGCTTTTAAAATTTACCCCCACGGGGAATCGAACCCCGGTCTGATCCGTGAGAGGGATCTGTCCTAACCGCTAGACGATAGGGGCGGAAAGTTGCAGGACGTGCTAAGGTTCAGTTTTGGAACCGGTCGTCAAGCGTCTGTTTCCAACTTTTGGTTAATAAAACAGGTTCCGGTCCAGGCTGCGGTATTGGATGGCCTCGAGCAGGTGGTTGGCCTCGATGCGCTCGCTGTCGGCGAGGTCGGCGATGGTGCGGGCGACCTTGAGGATGCGGTCGTAGGCGCGGGCCGAGAGGGACAACTCCTCCATGGCGCGCTGGAGCAGGTCGCCGAGGGCGGGGGCGAGCGGGATGTGCGCGCGGATCTGCGCGTGAGTCATGCGGGCGTTGGCGAGGGTGCGGCTGCCCT
>JBDRJH010000466.1:0-5862 GCA_043815125.1 Verrucomicrobiota bacterium | reverse complement strand
ATCCACCAACGTGCGCAGCAGACGGTGCGCGTGGCTCTTGGGCAGACCGAGCTCGGCCGCCAAGACGGACACCGAACACCCGCCGCTTCCCGAAGCCAGCCGCTCAAGCACGCGCAGCCCGTTGACGAGCGTGTGATTGGGGACTGCGGGGCCGGGCATGACCATGACTCTGCAGAACCGGGTCAAAACCTCAAAACTGTTCCAGTATTTGGAACGCCGGTTGATTTCGTGGGCGGTTTCCCCGCCAGAAAATAAGAACCGCCCGGGAACCGAAGTCCCCGGGCGGCGTTGTTTACTGTTTTTGTTTTCTCTCTGTATCAAGCCGCGGCGGGCAGCCCGTAGGCTCTGCGCAGCGACTGGTTCGACGGCACCCACCGGCCCAGCGCTTGGGTAAGTCGCGCGGCCTGTGCAGCCGTCGCGGTTTCGCCACCGTGGGTCACCGATTCCGACCGGAGCACGTTCGCCCAGCCATAGGCCGAACGTCCATAACCCCGGACCGGCACCGCTTTCCACCCGGAGGCGTTGGTGCTTTCGTATGTGTTCATGGTCAGATGGAGGCGTCGGGCTTGATTGCCCAAAACCTCCGTCCCGACCACAAACCAGCCAAAGAACAACGCCCAGAGAGCTTAACCCGCGCCGTTTTACAATTACGTATTTGTAAAAATCGGGTGGCGGGCGCGAGCGAAGCGTCAGCACTTCGCCGCCCCCCCCGCTGCCGCCAATTGTTACGATTAGGTGACGCCCGTCCTTGCCGCCGCGCCGCCCAAGCCTTCAAGCTCGGCCCTTTCCCCAGCTCCCATGATCGGCACCATCTTCTCCATCCTCGGCAGTCTCGGCATGTTCCTCTTCGGCATGAAGGTCATGTCGGAGGCGCTGCAAAAACTCTCCGGCGACCGCCTGCGCGCCATGATGCGCACGATGACGAGCAATCGCTTCCTCGGCGTCGCCACCGGCACCGCCGTGACCACCCTGGTGCAGTCCTCCTCGGCCTCGACCGTCATGATGGTGAGCTTCGTCAACGCCGGCCTGCTCACCCTCACCGAGTCCATCGGCCTGATCATGGGCGCCAACCTCGGCACCACCACCACCTTCTGGATCATCTCGTTTTTCGGTTACAAGTTCAGCGTCTCCTCGCTGGCGTTGCCGCTCATGGGCGTGGCCCTGCCGCTGCTCTTCTCGCGCAAGTCGCAGCTCAAGGACACCGGCGAGTTCCTCATCGGCTTCGGTCTGCTGTTCCTCGGCCTGGCCTTCCTCAAGGACGCCGTGCCCGACATCAAGGGCAACCCCCAGGTGCTCGAATTCATCACCGGCTTCACCGGCATGGGCATCTGGTCGGTGCTGATCTTCTGCGCCTTCGGCGTGGCGCTCACCATCATCGTGCAGTCCTCCTCCGTGGCCGGCGCGATCACCATCACCATGGCCGCCAAGGGCTGGATCGACTACCCCTCGGCCTGCGCGATCATCCTCGGCGAAAACATCGGCACCACCATCACCGCCAACCTCGCCGCGCTCACCGGCAACACCACCGCCAAACGCGCCGCCGCCGCCCACTTCTTTTTCAACATCATCGGCGTTGTCTGGGCCGTCGCGCTCTTCGGGGTGTTCAGCCGCTTCATCGACGGCCTGCTGCCCTCCGACTCTGCCGACCCCGAGCACCTGCCGATGCACCTGGCGGCGTTTCACTCGATGTTCAACGTCATCAACGTCGCCCTGCTGATCGGCTTCGTGCCGCAGCTGGCCCGCCTGGTCGAACGCCTCGTCAAGGACAAGGCCGCGCCCTCCCGCGACCACGTCACCTACGACGCCGGCTTCATCCCCCGCACCGGCGAGCTCAACCTCGCCGAGGCCGAGCGCGACGTCGAACGCATGGGGCAGATCACCCGCGAGCTGCTCACCGGCTTCACCAACCTGTTCGAAAACCCGCCCGAGGACCCCGAGGCCCGCGTCAAGGAACTCAAGGAACTCGAAAAGGAGAGCGACCGCCGCGCCATCGCCACCACCCAGTATCTGCTGCAATGCACCTCCGGCCGCGTCAGCGACCAGACCATGGAGCGCGTCACCGGCATGTTGCGCGTGGTCGCCGAGCTCGAGGACATCTGCGACTGCGGCTACCGGCTCGTCGCCCTCGCCGCCCGCCGCCACCGCAAGCAGCGCCAGCTGCCCGACGAGGCCCTGCGCCAGGTGCGGCACTTCTCCTCGCTGGTCCTGCAGTTCATGGACTTTTATTCGCAACGCCTGAGCACCGGCGTGGCCGTCGCCGACATGGAAACCGCCTACCAGCTGGAGAACCAGATCGACAGCTTCCGCAAGAGCCTGCGCAAGGAGTCCATGCAGCGTATGCGCAACAGCGGCGACTCCATCAAGGCCGAGATGCTCTACATCGACATCCTCAACAACATGGAGTCGATCGGCAACCACTCGCTCAACGTCCTCCAGGCCCTCCGCCACCGCGAGTAAGCGTATTCGCACGGGCCGCGCTTGCGCGGCCCGCTGCCCGTTCCAAACCAAACGCGCCAGACGCCCCCCAAACGGGCTTCGCGAGCGAAGCCCCTACAGATCACTCCCGCCAAAGCTGCAAGGTGCGCAGGTAGTTGCCACGCTCATACGCGTCGGGATCGGGGCAGCGCGCCATGCAGAGCGCGCCCTTCATCTCGGAGACCGAGGCGTATTCATGCTCGGTCATCCACGCCTGCAAATCCGTCAGCCAGTCACCGAGGCGCTGCGGGCCGCGTCTCAACAAAGCGGATACGGACTGCACCGCGTCGGCGCCGGCCAGGATGAGTTTAACCACGTCGGCCGGCGCGTGCACTCCCCCGCTGGCGGCCAGACTCACGTTGACCTGGTCGCGCAGCAATCCGACCCAGCGCAGGCGCACGCGCAGGTCCTCCGGCGTGGACAACTCCAGCTTCGGGCGCACCTCCAGCAGGTCGACGTCGATCTCCGGCTGGAAGAGCCGGTTGAACAAAACCACCCCCTCCGCGCCGGCCTCGCCGAGGCGCTTCACCAGGTGCCCGACCGACGTGTGGAAGGGCGACAGCTTCACCGCGATCGGGATGCTCACCCGCTCGCGCACCGCCCGCACGATGTCGAGCAGGCCCTCCTCCAGCGCCTCGCCGGACTCGGCCGGGTCGGTCGCCAGGAAGTAGGCGTTGAGCTCCAGCGCGTCGGCCCCGGCCTGCTCGATCAACGCCGCGTGGCCGACCCAGCCACCGACGCCGACGCCGTTGAGCGAGGCGATCACCGGCACCGAGCAGACCTCCTTGAGCCGCGCCACGCGGGCCAGGTATTCGTCCGGTCCGAGCGTGTAACCCTCCGCCCGCGGGAAAAACGAACCGGCCTCGGCGAACGTGTTTTCCCAACGATGCGCGTGGCGGTTCCAGGCCACGCCGTCGCGCTCGATCTGCTCGGCGAAGAGCGAGTGCATGACCATCGCGGCCGCGCCGGCGTCCTCCAGACGCTTCACCTGGTCGAGGTTGTCGCACAACGGCGAGGCGCCGGGCATGAGCGGGTTTTTTAATTTGAGGCCGAGGTAGCGGGTGGAGAGATCGAGGGACATGGCGTTCAAGCGTTGGCGGTGGTTTCAGGTGTGGCGGATGCCTCCGCGACCGGCGCGGGCTGGCCGGCGGCGGCCAGCGTCTCGTAGCCGGCGCGCTTGACCGTGATGGCGGCCTGGGCGCGGTCGGCGAGTTCGTCGGCGCGCTCGGGCTTGATCTTGCGCAGGACCTGGTAGCGCAGCTCGTTGGCGGTGTAGTTTTTGAGCGGCACCTTGGTGGCGGGCGAGTCCAGCGAGGTGACCGGCTTGCCCGCGGCGGCGTTGAGCGGGTTGTGGCGCATGAGCTGCCAGTGACCGCTGTCGACCGCGAGTTTTTGCTGGGTGAGCCCGCCGGCCATGCGGATGCCGTGGGCGATGCAATGGGCGTAGGCGATGATGATCGCGGGGCCGGGGTGCGCCTCGGCTTCGAGGAAGGCCTGCACGGTCTGCGAGTCCTTGGCGCCCATGGCGACGCGGGCGACGTAGACGTGGCCGTATTGGGCGGCGATCATGGCCATGTCCTTTTTGTCGGAGGCCTTGCCGCCGGCGGCGAACTTGGCGACCGCGCCCATGGGGGTGGACTTGGAGTTCTGGCCGCCGGTGTTGGAGTAGACCTCTGTATCGAGAACGAGGATACGCACCTTCTTGTTGGAGGCGAGCACGTGGTCGAGGCCGCCGAAGTCGATGTCGTAGGCCCAGCCGTCGCCGCCGACGATCCAGACGGATTTTTCGACGAGGTTGTCGGCGAGGCCGGCGAGGCGCACGGCCTCGGGACGTTCGCCAAGCGCGGCGAGCGCGGGCCGCAGCCGTTCCACGGCGGCGCGGCGGGTGGCGCGGTCGGCGTCGGTGTCGGTCTCCGGCGCGGAGAGCGTGGCGACGAGGTCCGCGGGCAGCTCGGGGGCGAGTTCGCCGAGCAGGCGTTTGGCCTGGGCGGAGAACTGGTCGAGGCCGGCGCGCAGGCCGAGGCCGTATTCGGCGTTGTCCTCGAAGAGCGAGTTGCTCCAGGCGGGGCCGCGGCCGCAGCGGTCGGTGGTGTAGGGCGTGGTGGGCAGGTTGCCGCCGTAGATGGAGGAGCAGCCGGTGGCGTTGGCCACGACGAGGTGGTCGCCAAAGAGCTGGGTGAGCAGCTTGATGTAGGGCGTCTCGCCGCAGCCGGCGCAGGCGCCGGAGAATTCGAACTTCGGCGCGCGGAATTGCGAGCCCTTGACCGTGTCCTGGAGCAGCGCGGCGGGCGGCTCGGGCAGTTGTTCAAAGAAGTCCCAGCGGGCCTGATCGGCGGTGTAGTCCTGCGGCGCGGGCACCATCATGAGGGCCTTGCGCTTGAGGTCGGATTTGTCGCGGGCCGGGCAGACTTCGTGGCAGAGCGAGCAACCGGTGCAGTCGGCGGCGGAGACCTGCAGGGTGTAGGCGTGGTCTTTGACCTCGGCGCTGCGGAGCTTGGCGGATTGGAAGCCTTCGGGGGCGTCGGCGAGCGCGGCTTGCGGGCAGGCGTTGGCGCGGATGACGGCGTGGGGGCAGACGAGCACGCACTTGTTGCACTGGATGCAGAGCGAGGCGTCCCACTGCGGGATCAGCTCGGCGAGGCGGCGCTTTTCAAACTTGGTGGTGCCGACCGGCCAGGTGCCGTCGGGGATGAAGGCGCTGACGGGCAGCAGGTCGCCCTCGCCGGCCATCATGCGGGCGGTCACGCGTTGCACGAACTCGGGGGCGGCGGGCGGCACGATGGGCGGCCGGCCAAAGGCGTCGGCGGCGACGGCGGCGGGCACCGGCACGCGCACCAGCGCGGCGAGCGAACCGTCGACGGCGGCGTTGTTCTTGGCGACGACGGCCTCGCCCTTGCGGCCGTAGGTTTTGAGGATGGCGGTCTTGATGTAGCCGATGGCCTCGTCGCGCGGCAGCACCTTGGAGAGCGCGAAGAACGCGGTCTGCATGACGGTGTTGATCTGGCCGGGCATGCCGGCGGCGCGGGCGACCTTGGAGGCGTCGAGCGCGTAGACCTCGAGTTGGAGGTCGATGATGCGCTGCTGCATCTCGCGGGGCAGGCGCGCCCACACGGCCTCGGCGTCGCCGTAGGCGTTGAGCAGGAGCGTGGCGCCGGGACGGGCGACGGTGAGGATGTCGATCGACTCGACGAAGGGCAGATGGTGGCAGGCCACGAAGTCGGCGCCACTGATGAGGTAGGGCGCGCGGATGGCCTTGGGGCCGAAGCGCAGGTGCGAGACGGTCAACGCGCCGGAGTTTTTCGAATCGTAGACGAAGTAGCCCTGGGCGTTGAGGTCGGTGTATTCGCCGCTGATCTTGATCGAGTTTTTGTTGGCGCCGACGGTGCC
>JBDRJH010000465.1:0-2613 GCA_043815125.1 Verrucomicrobiota bacterium | reverse complement strand
GAGTTCGTTCCACGAGCCGAACGCGGAGATGTCCCCGGTTTGCGTGATCGTGATCGCCAACTGGTTGTACCCGGCGCTGTACGCGCCGGCGATATTGGCGTTGATCCGCGCGGCCGCGATAAGCGCCATGTCGTCGTCCGTGCCATTGAGCAGGATGCCCGTGGCGCCAACGCCCCAATCGTGCGTTCCGAAACGGCCCTTGCCCTGGGCATCCAGGGCGCGAGTCGTGCCGGCAAGCCGGGCACCCGTCACGCAGGCGGCGTCCGCGACATACAGGCCGTTGTCGTGCGAGGCGGCGATGTAGATCGCGTTATGCGTCGGGGTTCCGCCGCCGTCGGTCGCGGAAATCGCGATGCCGTTGTAGGTGCCCCCCGTGTCTCCGGCGAGCGAAGTCAGCGTGACCTTGATTCCGTCCACGGTCCCGGACGTTCGCGCGGTGGTCAACTGGGCCACCGCCAAATCGAGGCCCTCGACGCTTGCCGTGGCGTGGTTGATCGTCACGCCCATGTTGTAGGCTTCGCCGGCGGCGACTAGAGCTACGTCGTGGTCGATGGTCGAATCGATATTACACGCGCCCGTGACTGCAAGCGTGCTCGAAAACGCCACGGCACCAGTCACGTTCAATGTCGAGTTGATGACCACCGGCCCGTCGAAGTCGTGCGCCGAAGCGCCAAACATCCCGTACAGCACGACATCGCCGCTGCCGGCGGCCGGCGTGCCAACGACGCGGCCAATCGGTTCGTAGGCCCCGGCCGTCAACGTCAGATTTCCGAGGTCATCGTCAGCGCAGTACACGTCGGCGCCAACGGAGGTCACGAGACATCCGGCGATGGTCATGCCGGCGAAACGCATCTGCGAGATTTCCACCTCGCACGTTAGGTCGCCGTTGCTGCCCGTGGAATTGTCCACCGTCTGACGCGCGATCCCGGCCCGCGCGCCCGTGCCCGCCCAGGGGATTAAATATCCCCCGGACGTGGACACGTACGATCCGCGGTAGATGGTGGTAGAAGCTGCGACCGGGATCGGAACGATCAATTGTGCCTCGCCGCCCGGCCGCTGGGCGGTGACGTACGTTGCTTCCGCTGCTAGAGCCATATTACTACTCCTTTTAGGGTCGGTGTTCGTTGGCGGCATCGTCCGCCATTTGCGCGGCCTCTGCCACGATCTCAGCCGCTGGCCGTTCGCAGTCCCGGACCAGGGCATCGAGGATAAAATCTATACGCTCTTGCGCCGCCGCCGTGTCCGGACTCCGGACGCAATACACATCCACATCCGCTTCCACGACCGGCGTAGCGAGGTCAAGGTGATATTCGTCCCACCGGCAATCCCTCCAATTGCGCGGCGCTTCCGGTTTGAGTTCGACGATTTCAGCGAGTTTGGGGTCGGGCGGCCGCAGCGTATCTCCGGTCTCCCACACGATTGTAGGTAAGCCGGCGGAGAGTGTCCGCATTTGCAGGCGTTCGACGAGCGCCCCGTGTTGGTCCGCCGTCAGCCGGAAATACCGGCAATCGTCGGTAAACGACATCCGCTCTTGCGCGTCGTGATCTTTCCGGCCGCGCGGCTCGTAATAGCCGCGCTGACGCTGGAGCGTGATCGGGAACGTCCAGCCGCGCGGAGCCGGAATCGTCAGATGCGCGAAACTACGCGGCTGGTTCCGCCGAATGCGGATAACGTACCATGCGTATTTCGTTTTGACCGGAATGGACTCTTCCGTTGCCCGATCCGATTGCTGTTTGACTGCCATTGGATTTCCTCTTCATTTGCGATTACGAATTCGAGACCACGAACGTGCTGCCAGGGAACGCGACGGCTACGCCGTAACGCCCGTGAGCCATGATGCCCTCGGAATACCGAGCGCGCATGTTGCCGTCATTATCCATCGTCGCCGGATGGGCCTTGGCCGCGTCTTTCGTGGCGACGAGAACCGCCGGCCGGTCGCCCGCGCCCAGGATCGTGCCATACCACGAATTGCCGGAAAGATAGGCATTCGACACCAGCTTGACGCTCGCGCCTTCGGATTTGGCGAACGCGATGAATTGGTTGTCCGCGCTTTGAGTCGAGCCGCCGGCCTGCGTCACAACCTCGGCCTTGAACGCCTCGACCACCTGCTCCCACAGACTCGGCGTGAACTCGATCATATACCTCAGCTTGTGCGGAGCCGGCCAAATCTTCGCGCCGCTGGCCTCGTGGCGATACGATGCGATGCGCGTCAACGCCGTAAACCAGTCCTTGCGGATTTGCGCGCCGCTGGCCACGCCCGTACCCGTGATCGTATTGCCGCCGCTCGTGCGGTAGCGAGTGCTCGACGTGTACAGGCTCAGCCCGTCGTAACAGGTGGTCGTAATCGTCGGTAGGCCGGTATCGACGGCCGATCCGGTCATCAGGGACGTGCGCCATTGATACAGGCGCTCGCGGTAATATTTGGCAACCTCGGTGGCCTTCGATTTAACGTGGGCTTCGAAATTCGCCAAATCCTGCTGGAGTTCCTCCGGCCACTGAATACCACGGGAGAACACGGTAAACGTGACATCCGTGTAATAGTTCGTGAAGCCGGCCCACTCGGCCGGTTCCCCGGGCGATTTGGCGTTGGGCAGAGGCGGGCTGACGAAGATG
>JBDRJH010000464.1:0-19769 GCA_043815125.1 Verrucomicrobiota bacterium | reverse complement strand
GGATCCTGGTGAAACCGCGCGTAGTAGTCGCCCCGCTTTTGGAACTCGCGGGCGTATTTTTCCATGCGGTCCTCGTCGAGGGTGACGCCGAGGCCGGGGCCCTTGGGCACGGGCAGGCAACCGTCCTTATACTTCATCAGGCCGCCCTCGATGATGTCGTCGGTGAGGTAGTGGTAGTGGGCGTCGCCGGCAAACGTCATCTCCGGGATGGTGCTGGCGGTGTGCAGCATGGCGGCCAGCTCGATGCCGAACTCCGCTCCGCTGTGCATGGCCACGCCGAGGTTGAACGTGCGGCAGATGGCGGCGAGGTCCTTCACCCCGCGCGGGCCTTCCCAGTAGTGGATGTCGGTCAGCACGATGTCGACGGACCCGAGTTTGATGGCCGGGGCCAGATCGTCGAAGCGCGCCGGATACATGTTGGTCGCGACCGGGATGCGGATCTGTTTGCGCACCTCGGCGTTGCCGTTGAGGCCCCAGGACGGGTCTTCGAAATACTCGATGTTGATGGGTTCCAGCCGGCGGCCGATGCGCACCGCGGTGGGCACGGACCAGACGCCGTTGGGATCGATCCGCAGGCCGAAGTCCGGTCCGAGCCGCTCGCGGCAAAGCTCGAGCACGCGGGCCTCCTCGCCGGGGTCCATGACGCCGGCCTTCAACTTCATCGAGCGCACGCCCAGCGTCCGGTTGAGCTCGACGCACCAGTCGGCGAGGTCCTCGGCGCGGGTGTCGTCGCCGCCCTCGGGGCGGTCGTATCGCCAGAACAAATACGCGATCATCGGGATGGCCTCGCGCACCGAGCCGCCCAGCAGGTCGCTGACGGAGCGGTTCATGGCCTTGCCGATGATGTCGAGGCAGGCCATTTCGATCGCCGCGTAGAGGCGGGCGTTGGACATGTAGTAGATCGAGCGCAGGACCTTCAGCTTGATCGTCTCCAGATGAAACGGATCGAGCCCGATGATGCGCGGCTTGAGCTTGAGCAAGGCGCCGGTCTGGTCGCCGCCGCCCACCTCGCCGAGGCCGACGATGCCCTCGTCGGTGATCAGCTCCAGGATCGTCCGGAGGAAATAACCGGGATGCACGCCGGTATTGTGCCGGAGCTGGCAGGTGAGGGGGATGGCGACGGTGCGCGCGCGGAGGTCTACGATTTTCATGCGGAAGGGGGGCGGGTAACGCGGTGACGGGCACCTGCGGATGGCGTCCGCAGGACGGTTTCCCCGAGAGGGCCGGTGCCGGGCGTTTAGCTGCGCCGAGAACGGCGGCGGGCCGTGAAGCCGAGAGCGAGCGCACCGAGGAGCAGCGCGGAGGCACCGGGCTCGGGAATGGCGGTGGTGGCGCTGAAGTTCAGATCGTCGATGCCCATCATGGCCCGGAGGGAACCGCCGGCGGCGTTGTTGTTGACCGGATTTTCGTCCGACCAGCGGAGCCAGAGTTCCTGGCCGGCACCCCAGGTAATACCGGAGACGGTGGAGGTGATGGAGGCGCGGTTGGCGGAATCGTTACCCACGAGCTTGGTGCTGCTGCCGACGGTCCGGGGAGCATTGAAGTCGAGCTCCGCCACGTTGGTCCAGCCGGTGGTTCCCAAGATCGATCCACCGGAGGCAAAAATCTGGTATTCGAAGGTCAGCTTGTCCTGGCCTTCGGCACCGACGGCTCGCCATTGTTCGCCGATGTAGGCGAGGGTAAACGAATCAAGGGTGCCTCCGGTGGTGTTCTGGAGTTGGGCACCGAAGTAAACGATTTCTACACCATTGCTGTTTTGCGTGCCAAACGCGCGGTCGGACGCATTTTCACCATCATTGTTTCCGAGTGAGAGCACTCGGCCGGCTGCGGGATCGCCGTCCTCGGGGTAAACGTTGTTGTTAAAGCTCGTGCCGCCGGTGGAGGTAAGCCAATGCCAGCCGGTGAGGGTGGTGCCATTTGCCCACGCTTTAGTCGTGGTGCCCAGCGAGTCGAAATTCTGGGCGTAGGTCCCGCCGGCGGTGCCGTAGTCGATCGCGTCGGCGTGGGCGAGGGCGGGGCAGAGCAGTGCGAGCCCGAGGGCTGAGAGCACGAATTTGGGGGATTTAACTTGGGGCTTCATCCGTTGCAGCTTGGGGCCGGCGGGTGCCGCGCATCAAATTCATCGTTGTTCGGGAAACGGTTTCTGTTTACCCATGGTAAATGATATCCGCGGTGCAGTCGCTTCAACGGGGCTTCAAAATCCTCTATCACGTCGCCGGACGCAGGGATGGTTGCAGCGTGGCCGAGATCGCGGCGGGCGTGGGGCTCAAGGAGATCACCGCCTACAAACTGATCCGCACGCTGGAGGCGGAAAAGTTCCTGCAACGGCTCGGTCCGCCGCTGCGTTTCACGCTGGGCCGCTCGGTGCACGAGCTGAAACACCTCGACGACGAGCGCGTGCTCCTGACCGAGGCCGGCCAGGCGTTGCTGGCGGCGCAGCGCGAGCTGCCGGACGCGAGCTTCGTGCTCCTGCAGGTCGAGGACGGCAACACCTACCAGCGCATGCGCGTGGATCCGGAGCACTACGGCCGCCTGCAGCGTATGCGCGACCACCAGGTGCATTCCTACGAGAAGGCCAGTTCGCTGCTGTTTCTGGCCCACGGCTCGCCGGAGGAGCAGGCGCAGTTTTTCGCCAAACACCCGTTTGAGCGGGAGGGCCGGGCCTACTGGAAGTCGCGATTCGAACTGGAGCAATTCCTGGCCGGAGTGCGCCGCCGGGGTTGGTCGCAGCCGGAGTTCAAGGGGGAGATCTACTACCGGCTGGCGGTGCCGGTGTGGTCGCCGGCCGGCCGGGTGATTTCGTCGATCGGCTGTTTTGCCGAGCACGCCGGCCTGACCAAGATCATGAAGCGCCGGATGATCCGGCAGTGCCGCCACACCGCCCAAGCCGTCACCGACACGATGCGTTCTCTCTGGGCGGAACCCGGCTTTGCGGGACCTGGCGGCTGATCCTGCGCGCATCGGGTGGAGCTGGTGGCGCGGACTCAGCGTGCCCGTTGGCGGCGGCGCAGGCTGGCGAGGGCGAGGGCGCCGGCACCGCCCAGAAGCGCGAAGGCGGAGGGCTCGGGGATGGTGGAGACGATTTGCACGGAGTTGAGGAAGCCGCGGTTTTGGAAGCTGCCGCCCAGGCTGACGATGTTGAGGAGTTCGCCGGAGGTGATCGAGACGCTGAACTTTGCGTAGTTCACGCCCTCGGTCCAGGCGTCGGTGCCGAAGTCCGTGTCGCCCCCGTAGCTAAGGGTCTGGGTGTCGTAGCCGGTGTAGGTGAAGTCGCCGGCGTCGGCGGAGCGGCCGGCATAGAGCAGCTGCGTATGGCCGGCCGCGCTGGTATTGCGCGCGGTGATGTAGATGTCGTAGGTGCCGGCGGTGAGCCCGCCGATTTGCAGGCCGACTGCGGAGAAGGCGTTGCCGGAAGTGACCGCGGTGAAGATGCCGTCCTTGCCGGCGGTGCTGCCTTCGTAGATGCCGGTGTTGATGGCACCACCAAGCCCGCTGACGCTGGAGGGATTGGTGTCGAGATCGATGTCGGAGACAGCCGCATACGCGGTGGTGGCGCCGCCGGTGCCGATGGCCGCGGAGATGCCGGTGGCGGCGGTGCCGTCGGCCCACGTCAAGGCGCCCGGATCGGTATTGACGAGAGTGTTCCAACTGGTGCCGGAGAAGGAGCCGGCCGTGTGATAGGGGCTGTTGCTTTGGTCGACGTCGGCGGCGGTGGTGGAACCAAAGTCGAGCATGAGCACTTGCGCGCCGAGGGAGCCGGCCAGAGCGAAGAAAGCGAGGGGGACGATTTTCAGGGGGAGGAATTTCATGATGAGGCAGATGGGGGGATTAACGAAAGCATGGGGGATGGAGTCGGGGGCAATCGAGGGCTGTTGGTTTCCAAATTTACCTACAAACTTAACACTATTGAGCTTCTGGGGTGTCGGTCATTTGGGGAATGGAGGGGGGGCGAAACGGCTCCGTCGTTGCGATTTCACCTTTCCTTCAGCGGAAGCGCGGAGCGCCTTCGTGCCTCGGAATTTCCCTGGTCGTCCGATCGCATCTTTCCTTTGCGGTTTATTACGAAATCAACGGCACGCATCCATGACGCTCGACCATCCTCATGAACCTGCCCCGTATTATCGCATCGGTAATTTTCATCGCGTTCGCCTGCTCAGTCTCCGCACACGCCCGCCCGCCCGGCGCACTGAATGACGCAATCCATGCCGAACGCTTGGAGGCGTCATCACAGGTCGTTTATGGTGAGGTCGTCGGCCTGCAGCGTGACCGCCGCTGCGGGGTGAAGGGGTGCTCCTGGGAAAGAGCGCGATTCAACAACGGGTCGTCGGATCGAACTCTGTGGGCTCTGTGCTTCCTCCGGCTTGGCTCTGTGTAACCATTCCGAAAACCCAGTTATGCCGCCAGGGTGGTAGGCTCTCCTCGGACCTATCCTGTCGGCTAGGACTTTACTCCCTATGCTCTGGCGTCGAGCATCGCGCGCGAGCGCGCTCCTACCTTTCGGGCAGGGCTCCGGTGGCGCGGATCGATCCAGAGGCTCAGCCGTAAAACGTCCAAATAGCGCTCCGAAGGGGCCTCATCTCAAATTGCCGGAAAACGGGTCACTGGGCCGAACTCCGTGCGGCTCGGTGTCCTGCTTTGTGTGGCGAAATCACGCGGGACGAAAGCGCTCCGCGCTTCCGCTACGACGGACTTGAAGCCGGGCGGCCAGCGGCGTCCACCGCCGCTGCTACGGGGCGTTGGTGGCGCGCAAAAAAAGACGGGCTCCGCGGGAGCCCGTCTTGGGGTGTGTGGTTATCTCGGGATGAGGCGGCTCAGTTGTCGATTCGCACGAAGCGGACGGCGTCGGCGATGACGTAGCCGTTGGTGGCGGTGGTTCCGATCGTGACCAGGCCGGTCGTGCCTTGGGCGAAGGCATGCACGCCGAGCGAGATCCACTGGCCGCCGTCGATCTGTTGATCGAACTCGGCGGATGTGGTGCCGGTGGTGGAGGTGACGGAGATCGGCACGTTGGTGGCGCGGTTGTTGTCGGAGGTCCAGCGGGTGAAGACTTCGTAGTCACCGGCGACGGGAATGTCGGGCGTGAAAACGACGCTCTTGGCGCCCTGGTCGGTGTTGCCGTTGTGCACGAAGTTGGTGCCGTGGTAGCCGGGGCGATGGGTGCTGGTGGACCAGGCACCGTTGTAGGTCACGTTGGCAAGATCGAGGTTGTCGATGATGATCTCGGTCGGAGCGGTTTTCACGAAGCGCACGGCGTCGGCGATGACGTAGCCGTCCGTGCCGGCGTTGCTGATCTGCACGCCGCCGGACTGGCCGGCCGCGAAGCCGAAGGCGCCAAGCGGGAACCATTCGCCGCCGTCTTCGGTTTGATCAACCGTGGTGGAGTCCACGCCGCCGGCGTGGATGATGTCCACGGGCACGTTGGTGGCGCGGTTGCTGTCGGAGGTCCAACGCAGATACACGTCGTAGGTCGCGGCGGCGGGGATCGTCGGGTAGTAGAGCACGCTCTTGGTGCCGTGCGCGGTGTTCTGGTCGTGCATGAAGTTGTCACCGATGTAGCCGGGCCGGTGGGTGCTGGTTTGCCAGGTGCCGATGACGGTGATGCCCGCGCCGGAGGAGGAGGCGTTGTCGATGATGATTTCATCGCCGCCCGTAGGCGGGGTGCCGCCGGCGGCGCCGTAGGCGTAGTGTTTTTCGAGCACGCTCATCTGGGGTTTGTCCACGGTGTAGTTGTTGGAGGGGTGGATGACGTTGGGGTTGACGCCGTTCCAGAAGCGTCCGCCGGCCCAGTAGGTGGCGCTGAGTCCGTTGGCGCCGAGGTATTCGAGGAATCGTTCCAGCATGACGTGCCAACGGGGATCGTTGGGCGGCACGCCGAATTCGCCGAAGAAGCCGCGGGCGTTGCGATCCTTGAGCCACTGCACGAAGGGCTCGGCGAGGTAGATGCCGCGGTTGGGGTGGAGGTATTCGCTCTCGTAGGTGCCGTATTGTTCGCCGTTGCCATCGTTGTCGAAGTAGGAGTGGGCCTCGTAGATGAGGCGGTTGGAGGGGTCCTGCACGTCGAGGTTGGCGTTGGCGGTGACCCACTTGGTGGCGCTGCTCCAGTGTTCGCCGGCGACGATGACCCAGGCGTTGGGATCGACGTTGCGCACGCCGTCGGTGCCGGCTTGGGCGGCGTCGGGCCAGGAGTAGGTGCCCATGCCGTTGGGCTCGTTGGAGAGGCCGTAGCCGTAGATGCCGGGGCGGTCTTTGAAGTGGAGGGCGATGCGCTCCCAGACGTCTTCGAAGTCTTCAAGGGAAACGGCGGACGAGCCGATGATGTCGCCGTAGTAGCGGGCGTAGTTGTGCATGTCCAAGATGACCTTCATGCCGCGCGCCTCGGCCATCGTCACCAGATTGTCGATACGGTCGAGCTCGGGTTGGTGGAGGGCGCCGCCGAGGGTGTATTGCAGGCGTTCCCAGCGAAAGGGCAGGCGGATGAGCTTCAGGCCCTTGCCGTTGTAGTAATCGAGTTCGGCGGCGTTGGGATAGAAGTAGTCGGTGTCGTGGGCGCCGGGGAGGGTGTCGGAGCCAAAATCGGCGCCGGCGATGTTGACGCCGAACATCTGCTGGAAGCCGTCGGTGCCGGTGGAGTCGTAGAAGGGCGGTTCGTCGAAGACGAGGCGGGTCATCACGCGGACGAGCCGGAGGCGGGCGTCCTTGTCGGCGGTGGAGGCGCTGACGTTGGTGATGCGGACGGGGGTGTTGGCGTCGGCGTGGATGTTCACGCCGGAGGGGACGGGGCAGATGACCTCGCTGCCTTTGATGCGTTTGTCCGGGAGGGTGCTGAGGGTGAGGACGACGGATTGGGGGGAGCCGTCCTGGGTCCAGGCGATGTGCACGTCCTCATCGGCGGTGTAGCCGTGCCACTCGATTTCGGTGAGGGCGAAGCGGTGGTCGGCCTGGAGGGAGAGTTGTTCGCCGCGATTAAAGAAGGCGTCGGTGAGGTCGTTGACGCCGATGCCGGAGCCGGAGGTCACGCCGAAGTGTGACGGGGTGGCGCCGGTGGCGTCGGGGGAGGCGGGGTCGCTGACGTCGACGCCAATGAGCGGATTCTGGAACGCGAAGTGAACAATGATGCCGCCTTGTTCGGGCAGTTTGTAATCGGCCCAGAGCACGGTGTCGCCGCCGGTGCCGTTCCATGGCGAGCGTTGGAAGAAGTTGAGCAGGTGTTGGGAGCCCAGCGCGGCCATGGCAGAGCTGGAGAGGGCGGTCAGGCAGGCGGCGGCGAGCAGCCAGTGGCGGAGGCGTGGCCGGGAGGGTATCTTGGGCAGGTTCATGTTTTTGGGGTGGGGGTTGCGGAGCTCGCGTTGCGAGAGGGGAGCGGCGCAACCGTAGGCGTCGGACCGTTGGAAAATCGAGGATTGTTGGTTCCCAAATTTACCTGTAAAGTTATCACTATTGAGCTTGTTTGATTTCAGTTCTCCCAGTGGCAGGCTGGGTGTCGTCGGGCGGATTCGCCTGGCGGACTGGGCGCGGTTGAAGTCGGAGTTTGTGTGGGCCTACGAGGGGGAGGTGGAGACGGCGTTCAGCAACAGTCCGCATCATCATCCGGGGCAGTCGGCGCTGTTGATTTTGGCGGGCGGGGTGGAGGTGGAGACGGAAGCGGGGCGGGTGCGCGCGGAGCCGGGGCAGTGGGTGTTTCCGTGCGCGGGGTTGCGCTTGCAGCGGTTCAGGGAGGGCACGCGGTTGTTGTCGGTGCACTTTCATCTGTATTGGCCGGGCGGGCAGCCGTTGTTCGACTGGCCGGTGGGGTTTGTTTTTGCCGGCGCGGTCTATCCGGCGCTGGAGCGGGAGACGCGGGGGTTGATCCGGCTGGTGAACCGGGAGATGCCGGGGGTGTCCAAGGCGCTGCCGTGGATGGAGGCGGATGCGAACACGCATTTCCGTTTTCAACGCAGCTTCGACGCGTGGTTGTGCGTCTATGTGGAGACGATGACGAAGGCGGGCGTGGTGCCATCGCGATTGTCCAAGATCGATCCGCGGGTGTTGCGCGCGGTGACGTTGCTTGACGAGGCGCCGCTCGACGGGCCGTTGGACGAGGCGCAGCTGCACGCCGACAGCGGGCTGTGCGCGAGCCAGTTGAACCGGCTGTTTTCGCGGCAGTTCAAACTGACGCCGCACCAGTATTTCGAAAGGCGGCGGCTGGCGCGGGCGCAGGATCTGATCCGGAGCGCGCCGCTGGCGATCAAGCAGGTGGCCTACGAGATCGGCTTTGTATCGCTGCCGAGTTTCTCCCGCTGGTTCCGGCAGAAGGCGGGTCTGTCGCCGCGGGCGTTTCAAAAACGGGAACAGGGCGGGTGACGCGGCGCGCGCAGGCGCTTTGATTTAACTACGATTGCCTGCCCGCGCATGACATCGCGCGGTGCGCCGCCGGGAGCGTGCGTTTGGGGCGCAGCCAGCGGGCGAGGGGCAGGGGGTAGTCGCGCAGGCTCTCGGCAAAAAGTCCGGCGACGAGCCGCGCGCCGGCCGTGGACAGACGGGTGTCGTCGGTCCGGCCGGCGGGGCATTGGTCGAGTTTGCCCGGGGCGATGTGCCGGAACAGTTCCTTGGAGGCCTCGGGGCCGAGCGATTGCAGCAGCAGTCCGGTTTGCTCGTGCAGATCGATCAGGGGCACGTCGAAGTCGACGGCGAGCCGGCGCATGGCGGGCGGATAATCGCCCAGCGTGTCGACGAGTTCGCCGTTGGCCTCGAACCGGCGGCGGTGGATGGAAGTGGCGAAGACGGGGTTGACGCCGCGCCGGTCGGCGTCGCGGACGAAGCGCGTGAGAAAATCGGTGTAGCTGCCGACGGGATCGGTGCCGACCAACGGACGCTCGATTTTTTGATCGTTGTGACCGAACTGGATGACGAGCCAGTCGCCAGGGTGAACGCTGGCGAGGACGTTTTGCCAATGACCCTCCCACACGAAACTGCGCGAGCTGCGACCATCGCGCGCGTGATTGAGCACGGGTGCCTCCGGCTGGAAAAATCCGCGCAACAGCTGTCCCCAGCCGCGTCCGGGGTTGTCGTTGCGCGTGCATTGGTCGGCCATGGTGCAGTCGCCGATCAGGTGGATGACCGGTGGGTGAGCGGAGTGGAGCGGTTGTTCAAAGTGGTCGATCATGTCGGGGAATGACGGGCCGGGCGTGTGGTGTGGATCGGTGCGAAGGCGGGCGAAGCGGCGCGGGCGGTGCTTGTTCAGCGGAGGTTGGCCGGGGCGGCGGTGCCGGGGCGCGGGCCCGGGGTCCGGGGCGTGGCGGTCATGAGGTCGGAGATGATCGAGGCGATTTCGGCGTGCGTCATGAGGTTGTCGGATTGGGTGATGAAATGCCGGTTGACGGTGGCCGAGGGGGTGACGATGGCCCGGCCGATGTCGTCAAAGTCGATGGCGTGCGACGGGCTGATTTCCCAGAGCTTGCGGCCGTTCCAGTCGTCGCCGACGGCGGCGATGAGGACGGCGGTCTGGTCCCAGCTTTTGCGGTCGCCGATGACGCCGGCTCCGCCGGTGGTGCCGCGGTGACGTTTGTAGGCCCGGGCCACGGGGTTGGTCTCGGGGTCGGTGAGCGCGGCGCCGGTGAGGATTTTTTCGCCGATTTCGAAGCCGGTGTAGGTGATGCGACCGGGCCAGTGGCCGGCGACGTGGCGGGCGGCTTTGAGGTCGAGGCGGATGTTGAATTCGGTGAAGCGCGGGTTGGTGAAGTGTCCGCCCATGATGACGAGTTCGCTGACCTTGGCGGCGACGAGTTCGTGGCCGGTGCGGGCGATGCCGTCGCCGTCGTGGTCGGCGCCGCTGGTGAGCAGCCGGTGGATCGCGGTCTGGCCGCCGACGACCAGGATGGTGACGCCGCGATCAGAGGCTTGGTGCAGGAGCCGGCGGTAAAGGGCGGTGGCGTTCGGCGCGGTGGCGTTGGTCTGGTCGCTGACGAAGCTTTTCGGATTGGCCAGGGTGCCGGCGAAGTCGTCGGAATTGAGGGTGGTGTTGAGACCTTTTTCGCGGGTGATGACGCCGATGGGCAGATCGGGTCGGCCGTAGCGGGTGTTGACCGCGTCGATGGCGCCGACGACGTGCCGGCCGGTGGTGGTGGCGATGGCTCCGAGGAGGGTGACTTTACCCATGTCTTCGAGGGCGTGCAGCATGGCGAGCGCGCTGACGTCGTCGCAGTCGGAGCGGTAGTCGGTGTCGAAAATGATCGCGGGGGGCGCGGCGTTGGTGGCGGCGAGTGTCGTGGCCAGCGAGAGGCCGGCGAGGAGGAGGTGGGGGAAGTGAATTCTCACGAAAAAAGAGGGCGGCGGCGCGGGGGGCGCCGCCGCCCGGATCATGCGGTTACGGGTGGTCTTCGAGGACGCTCATGACGGCGCGGTCCACGGTGTAGTTGGACGTGGGCTGGCAGCTGACGGGGCTGCCGGAATACCAGGCGCCGCCGGCCCAGTAGGTGCCGCTGACGTTTTCCTGCGCGAGGTAGGCGAGGAAGTTGTCGAGCACGACGAGCCAGCGCGGATCGTCGTTGGGCACGGCGTATTCGCCGACGAAGCCGTGGGCGTCGTGCTTTTTGAGCCAGTCGATGAAGGGTTTGACGTTTTCCACGCCCATCATGGGGTTGGCGCCGTTTTCCTGGTCGTAGGGTTTGTAGACATCGGTGCCGGCATCGCTCCAGTAGGAGTGGGCGGAGAACATGAGGCGGCCGACGGGATCGCGCACGTTGTGGAGGTGCGGGTTCTTGGTCTCGAAGCCCCAGGCGTTGGCCCAGGACTCGCCTTCGACGATGACCCAGGTGTCGAGGTTGACCTCGCGGATGGCGTTGACGGCGGCCTGCGCGTATTCGGGCCAGGTGGTCGGAGTGGGCATGCTGTAGGGCTCGTTCATGATGTCGAAGCCGTAGATGGCGGGCTCGTCCTTGTAGTGGTCGGCGAGGCGGCGCCAGACATCGGCGTAGGCCGAGGCGGGGAGCTGGGCGTCGCCGAACCGATAGACGGTTCCGCCGACTTTGCAGCGGGCGTAGTTGTGCATATCCAGGATGACCTTCATGCCGCGTGCGGAGGCGCGGGCGACGGCGGTGTCGAGGTAGCCGAGCTGGGCGGCGTTGAGCGGAACGTTCAGGCCGTGTTGCAGGCGTTCCCAGCGGAAGGGCAGGCGGATGAGGTTGAGACCCTTGGAGGCGTAGTAATCGAAGTCGGCCTCGGTGGGATAGACGTAGTTGAAGCCGGCGGTGCCGGGGAGGTTGGCGGTGTTGCTCTCGGGGCCGGAGAGGTTGACGCCGTTCATGCGCACGGGGCCGGCGGTGTCGGGCGTGTAAACGGCTACCAGGCCGGGGGCGGCGCCGGCGTTGAACTGCGCGGGGTGGGCGGCATTCAACGAGGCGTAGGTGTGGATGCCGGCAGGTTTGCTGACGCCGGCGACGTTGAGCGCGGTGACATAGACCTGCTGGTCGAGGTTGACGGTCGCGGAGGAGCCGATGTTGAGGGCGCCGGCGGTTCCGAAGGCGGACTCGAATCGGAGCGCGCCGGAGTTGTGGTTGATCGCGCCGGTGTAGCCGGAGCCGTCGGCGAGGCTGAGGAAGAACGAGCCGCCGGCCTCGGTCTGGAGGTTGCCCGAGCCGGTGAGCCAGCCGATGTCGAGGCCGAGGGAACGGCTGGAGGAGGCCACGAGCCGGCTGGTGCCGGAGAGGATGTCCCAGTCGCCGATGGCGAGGTTTTGGCGGTTGCCGCTGCCGTTGGCGAACTGCGGGGTGCCGGAGGTCAGCAGGGCGGGGATGGTGCTGACGAGGTTGGGATAAGTCTTGATGACCAGTTTGGAACCGTAGGTCAGGGCGAGGGTGCCGCCGGTGAAGGTGCTGGCGGTGTAGGGCGTCCGCAGCTCGCGGTTGTTGGTTTGGTTGAGGTAAATGTCGTAGCCGTTGATCGACGTGGGCGCGACGCCGGAGCCGTTGGCGGCGGAGTTCCAGTTGGAGAGGTGGGCCTCGGTCCAGTTTTGTCCGCCCTGGCTGACGGTGAGATACCAGGTGCGCGGAGCGCGGACGGCGATGGAGCCGCCGGTGGTGCCGGAGAAGACGCCCGGGTGGGCGGCCTGAAGGTCGGCCAGTGTGTAGTTGCCGATTGGATACTCGGTGCCGGCGACGGTGAGGCTGGCGAAGGAGACGGCCTGGTCGAGGACGACGGTGGCGCCGGTCTCGATCACGAGCAGGCCGGAGGTGAAGATGTCGTTTTCGAAGTCCACCGCCCCGGAGGAGACGCGGATGACCCCGAGGTAGTGTTCGGCGTCGGTGACATCGAGCCGCACGGTGCCGCCGCCGTGGAGACGGGTTTCACCGCCGCCGCTGAGTTTGCCGACGCTGACATTCAGCGTGCGGCCCGCGGTGGCCTTGAGCGAGGTGTAGGCGGTGCCGGCGGAGAGGTTTTCCCAATCGTTGGCGCGGAAGTATTGGGTGCCGTTATGCCAGGCGTCGATGGTGCCGGCGGTGGAGACGAGTTTGGGCACGGTGGCGACGGCGGTGCCGCCGGTCTTCATGCCGATGGCGCCGGAGCCGCCGGTGAGACGGAGCACACCGCCGGAGAAGGTGGTGTCGCTGTTGACGGCGGGGGTGCGGACCGTGCGGTTGTTGGTGTCGAATGTGTCGGCGGCGGAGATCGAGGCGGGGTTGGCGCCGGTGCCGTTGGCGTTGGCGGTCCAATCGGTGACCGGGGTGGCCCAGCTATTGTTGTAGCCCTGGCTGGCCTTCAGATACCAGTCGGCGGCGCGGGCGGTGGAGGTGAGGGCGGTGGACAGGGCGAGCAGGCTGACAAGCGAGCGGAGCAGAGTCCGTCGCGCGGGTGTTTGGGTATGTTTTTGGTTGTTCATTATTCCTTGGGGGAAAGCAGTAGCTGCCCACACCGGTCGGAGGTGCGTCGGGGGAACGGGGGTTGGGGATGCTTAAGGCCGGACGCTTATCGTTTACGGTTCGTCAGGGAGCGGTATCTGGGTCGGCGGGGGCTGGTTTTGAAGGCCAGGCCGGGACGGAAAACATATTTACGGCGGAATTATCCATGCCATTGGCGAGCAGGACGTTGGGTCCGCCCGCGGCCTGGGGCATGATGACGCCGCTAAACATGGGGCGCCAGCGCCCGTTGTGCATGCGGGAGACTACGGCGACGATGCCGCGGCCTTTCGCACTGAGGAGGGCGGATTGCGCGGAGGGAATTTCCACGAGATCCGTTTCGTTGTAATTCACGCGCAGGGTGGTGGTGGTGAGATTGTAGAGACGGGCGTGTTTGGAGGGCAGCGCCGCCTCGTCTTCGGGGAGCACATACATGCGATACGTGTTTCCGCCTCCCGCGATGGTCAGCAGCGTGAGCTTTTTGACGCCGGGAGGCAGGTTGACGACTGCGGCCGGAGCTGGTGGGCGTCCATTGACGGGTTTGTTTTTGGCGAGGGTGAACTGGAGAACGGACGGGCCTTCGTATTTGTGGACGACCGACCGGGAGCTGGCCTCGACCTCTTCGATGACAGAGTTGGGGCCAAAGCGCAGAGACGCGACGTCGGTCTGCCACGCGTATAGGCGAAACTCGACGGAGACGTTTTCCGGCGGAACGGATGCCGGTTGCGCGTGGAGTCCCGCCGCGAGGGCAAAGAAGATCGATAGTTGGCGCAGGGTCATGGGGCGGCGCGTGGTTAAATGTCTTTGGGCGACAGCCAGCGGAACGAGACGATCTTGTAGCCGCGACCGTAGGCGAGGTTGAGCGGGGTGAGGGTGGCCGGGGCTTCGTCCGGGGTGTCGGCGACGGGGTCGATGTAGTCGGGTTGGCGCTGGACGACGGCCTCGCACCAAGCCTGTGCCAGGCGCTGGGTGGGATCGGCGGGATTCACCACTTCGCCATAAGTGCGAATGACGAAGGTGTCCGAGCGGGCGGGGAGGGCCGGGCCGATGGCTTGAAGAATGTCGCCTTGCAGGAGCCAGCCGGGAAGGCCGGTGGAGGTGCGGCCTTGCGGGCCGGGGCGCGCCTCTTCGTCGTAGATGGGGTTAAGATTGGGAATATCGACGACCTTGTCCGCGTAGTAGTCGGCCATGTTGTTGGCGTATGGCGGCTTTTGCCCGGCGTTGAGGACCTCGCCACCGAAGAGAAGCCGGTCGCCGTAGGCGCCGATTCCGTTGGCGGTGACCAGGTCGCCCCCGACTTCCTGAAAGGTGTTTATGCCGGAAGCGTCGGCATCGATGGCCGCCTGGAGAGGACCGGCCAGCCCGCGGCCCATCGGTGCGTCCGCGGCGGCCAGGTTGCCGCCAAGGTCAGCGTCGTTGACCACGGGATTAAAGTCGGCGCTGGCGGCGACCAGGGAGCGATTGATGAAGTGCGAGAGCGAGACAAACGGGCCGCGGGCGCGGACGCGTTTGACGATTTCGGCGGCGAGGGCGTCGAGCTCGGCTGCGTTGAGCCGACGGTAACCGGCATAGGCGTCATCGCCGGTGCCGGGGTTTTGATAACTCGATCCGGTGAGGGTGTTGTTCTCGGGTTGCCAAAGGGTGCGGGGGAAAGGCACGCCCTGGGCGACGGAGTCGTCGTTCACCCGCAGCGAATTGAGGCCGCCGAGGAGAGCGACCCAGGCGGCATGGGACGTGGAGTTGATGTTGAAGGCGCCCTTGACGAGCAAATGGGCGGCAGCGTTTTTATCGCGGACATCGTCGGCATCGGGATCGCCGTGGATTTCGTAACGGGCATTGCGAGGAGAGAAATCGCCGGCGCCGGTTTGGGGGATGCCTGAGAAAAAGTAGCCGTCCCAGAGAGCGGTATTCAACAGGTAGGCCATGTCGAAATACCGGGTCGCGGAAGCGGGGGCACCATGGAAACGTTTCGCCCGGTTGCTTTGCACAGCCACGCCGCGAGTGACAAAGGGGGCGTAGTAGGAATTCCCCACCGCGTAGGCGGCCTGGTAATGGACGGTGGAGTCAGGATGCCAGTCGTCGGTGGTGAGGCTGGCGTGTTGGAGCTGCGCGATGGAGAGAACCGGTGGCTGTTCCGCGGTGCGGCGGGGAAAGTCGAAGAAAACGCCCTTGCTCGCGATGGGGCTGCGGCTTTCGAGGCTGAAATCCTCCGCCCAGGCGGCGGTGGGCACGAGGTCCTGCGAAAAGGAACCGGGAATGGGCTGGTAGCCGCTTCGCGCATAGCCGCCGGCGTAGGAGGTGGGCGTGCGCGCGCGTCCGGTATCACTGACGGCGGGGAGATCGATGTTCCCGGCGCGCAGGTTGAGATCCTGAAAGGCGCGCGCGTGGGTGTAGAGGGCGTAAACGGATCCTCCGTGCGCGGCGTTCGAGGCGTCCATGTCGCGCCGACCCGGAGGCATGAACTTCACGTGCATCATGCCGAGGACTTCGTTTTCGTCGCCGCCAAGGGGGGCGTTTTGTTTGCTGAAGCTGCAGTCGGAGAGTTGTTGAACAATGGCTCCGCCGGCGGAGCCAGTCTGGCGGAGGGTGGTGGTGAAAAAGGCGGAGTTGTTGAAGTGGAGAAACATCCGGGTGCGAGTCCGGGTGGCGGTAAATTCGATGTTGTTTTTGGCGGTGAAGAACCGGCGATCCACGGGGTCGCCATCGGCTGAGGTGACCGGGTTGGAGCTGTCGTTCATCTCGAGCTCGACAATATCCTCGGTGCCGCTGGTGGCGGGAGGGGGACCGCCGCCGGCGACCTGGTTGTTGCCGCGAACGGAAAACACGCGGCTCTCGCCGGGCGGGATGGCAAAGGCGGGGAGGACGAAGCGGACGGAATCGAGCAGACTGGGGGCGGTTTCCCCGGCGGGATTGGCGATGAGGAAGGCGGTGTCGAGAGGGAGGGTGTTGGTGCTCTCGGCGACGTTGATGGACAGGGACGGCGGACGGCGGGTTTCGTCGTTGTCGTTTTGGCGGGTGTTGCGGATGGAAAATTCGTGGGTGTCGGCCGCGGCGGTGAGGGTGAAATTGTAGGGATTGGCCAGGACGAAGACGACGTTGCAACGCACGGGCAGGGAGTAGGTGCCGGCGACAATGTTGTTCACCCGGCGCTCCGTGCCGAGCAGGTCGGGGTCGGTGAAAAGGATCATCCGGAACTGGGTGATGATCGGAATCACGCCCGCCTGGGTGCCGGTCTCCGGGCGAATCGGCAGAGTGGCGCCGGCGACAGAAGGGTTGGTGTTGTAGAAAGAGTAGATCCAATCCCATTTCGGCGCGTAATCCGGAGCGGCGGAGGTGCCCCAGTTAGGCGACCATGTGGAGGGAATGATATTTTCCCCGGCGAGCTCGGAGGCGCTCCAATCCCCTGGCGACATTTCGAAGTAGTGGGTCAGATCTTTTCGCAAACCGCCCTGGAGCGTGTCGGAAAGTATGCCGCGGGAGCCGATGGTGAAGTCGTTGAAACGGGCCCGCCAAGTCTCGTCCGCGAGGGAGGCGTCGAGCACCGGTGCCTGGCTCATTTGCAAGAGGCGCTCGAGGCGCACACGGGAATTTACGTCATTGGTAGGTGGATACGCCGAAAAACCCGGGACCAGTTCGACGCCGGAACGGGACGCGGCCATCAGGCGCAGACGCGATTCGGCGGCGTCGGCGTCGGAGCCGCCGGGGGTGTTTTTCCCGGCGCGCGAGTCCGCCAGGGCGTAGGACGCCTTCGTCCCTTCGTCGCCCACCCACCAGGCGTAGCGACCGATGGTGGTGGAGCCAGAGGAGCCGGCACCGGGGACGTTGGCGGACGGCACGGATATATCCATGACGGGGGCCACGACGTAGCGTTCGGCGGCGGCTTCACCATTGGCGGCGGGTTGTTCTCCGGCGGAGCCGGGGCCGACGAGAAGCACGGCTTTTTGACCCGAGGTTTTGATTTCAAGGTCGGCGTAGGCGGGGCCGGCGGCCCAGTCGCCGGGGTTGGCAAGGTCGAGCCCTGCGGCGGTCCAGTTTACGGGAGCGCCGGGGTTGAAGGGAGCGGTGTTGTCAGCCTGCCGTCCGTCGGCGGTTGAGGTGGAGACAAGACCGTCGGCGTCGGTGGTGAAGGCGCGGTCTTCGTTGCCGCTGACGAGCCAGTTGAGGAGCACGGGGCTGGGCGTGGCGACGTAGGGGGAGAGGCCGGGCGTGGCGTAGGAGGGGCCGGAGCGGCCCCAGACGCCGGTCCACCAGCGGGTGCCGGTCTGGACCGAGGCGGCGGCTCCGGAGGGGAGTAATCCGTTTGGTGTGCCGTTGACCGAGGCGCTGTTGCTGGCGGCTGCACCGGGGGCGAGGCGTTCCCCGGTCGAAGCAGCCGAGAGGTCGGCGGTGGCGGTGACGCGTTGGTCGGGGCCGGTGTGTTTCTGGAGCTGACCGAGGGCGATGTTGAGCGCCATGAGCGCGTTTTGCCGGGCCTGGTCCTGGGTCTGGCTGTTGGCGGCGACCTGGGTCTCGACTCGGGTCAGCGTCGCCAGCCCGACGGTGATGAGCACCAGAAACGCCACCAGCGTGACGGTGATGAGCAACGCGAAGCCCCCGTCGCCAAGGCCCCGGCGGGGGCGGCTGCGTCGTTGATGACGACCGGGGAAAAACGACGGTTGGCGGAGGGGGGTCATGCCGGTTCGTCGGTCAGCAGATGCGGGCTGCGGTTGTGCAGGGTGACGATCAATTCGCCGAACAGCGTGTTGGCCCAGGCGAACCACTGACGGGTGAACCTCGCGGGATCGTCGGCCTTGAACGACTCGTGCATGAAGCCGGTGCCGGCGTGCGTGTTTTTCAATGCGCGCAGACAGGCGAGGATCTCGGCGTCGTCGGTGGAGGTAAGCGCCTGCATGGTGAGAGCCATGGGCCAGATGGTGCCGGGGCCGGTGTGGGGGCTGCCCACGCCGGAGGCGGCCGTGCCGCGGACGTAATGGGGGTTGTCCGTGCTCAACACGAAGGCGCGGGTGCGCCGGTAGCGCGGGTCGTCGGACCCGCAGAAGCCGAGGTAGGGCAGCGAGAGGAGCGACGGCACGTTGGCGTCGTCCATGAGGTGGTGGTTCCCGTATCCGTCGGTCTCATACGCCCAGATCTCGCCGTGCACCGGGTGATGCACGACGGCGTGTGTTTCGAGGGCACGGGTGATGGTCTCGGCCTGGGCGCGGGCCTCGCTGGCGAGGTCGGCGAGGGCCAGGGTGTCGAGCAGCGCGGTGGCGTCGCGCAGGGCGACGGCCATCATGGCGTTGGCCGGCACGAGGAAGGGCAGCTTCACCATGTCGTCGGACGGGCGGAAGCTGCAGCGAATGAGGCCGCAGTCGCGGCTTTTGACGCGATTGCCGTGGCTGCGGGCGATGTCGCCGACCAGGCGCTCGAACGCGTAGGGCGAGCGATCAGGGGCGTCGCCGACGGATTGTTCGACGCGGATCAGGGCGAGGATGGCGGCGACAGCGCGTTGCCAGGTTTGGTCAAAGGGGGCGGTGTCGCCGGTGGCCCGCCAGCAGGCGTGGGAGAGGCGCAGGAAGTAGGCGAGGCTGTCGAGCTCCCACTTGCGCTCGTGAACGCCGGGTCGCATCTCGGTTAGGTCGGTGTGCCAGCGGCCGGTGACGTGGGGGTCGCGGTAGAAGGCGTTGGCGTAGGGGTCGATGAGAATGGAGCGGGCCTGGCGGTTGATGACACCGGCGAGCAGAGCCCGTAGCGCGGCGTCGTCGCGGGCGAGGGGCAGGCAGGGCCAGACCTGGGCGGCGGAGTCGCGCAGCCACATGGCGTCGATGTCGCCGGTGATGACGTAGGTGTCGGGCCGGCCGTCGGCGTCGATGCGGTGATCAACGGTGGTGTCGAGCGTGTTGGGCAGGCAGTTGGTGAAGAGCCAGGCGAGCCCGGGGTCGGCGATGCCGGCGGCGACGCGCGAGATCAGGGACTCGACGGCGCCGCTGGTGAACCGGCGCTCGGCGACGGGCGGGCGTTGACAGACGAAGGCTGACACGAGGGCGGGCATGAATGCGGGAGGGCGGGGGAGATGACGACGCGAAGGCCCGGCGTATTGAAACGTGAATACGGGCTATAAAAAACGCCGGCCTTGGCGGGCCGGCGTCGGGAGGCGTCCGCCGGCTCAGGCGTTGTGGCGACGGCGGCGGCCACCGGCGACCAGCAGGCCGGCGGCGGCGGCGAGCAAGGCGGCGGCGGAGGGCTCGGGGATGGCCGCGGCGGTGTAGGAGAGGATGCCGGTGGACTCGTCGAAGGAGAGGCCGCTGCCGTTGGTCCAGACGTTGCCCGATTCGCTGAATCCGGAGACGGCGAAGGTGCCGGCAAAGCTTTCGATCACGGTGGCGACGTCGACGATGGTCCAGCTGTTGCCGTCGGCGAGAACGGCTTCGTCGAGGTTGAAGCTGAACGAGCCGTCGAAGATGGCGGTGGCGCTGCCGGTGATCTGGTTGTTCACGCCGTCAGCGCCGATGTAGAACGTCATGGAGCCGGTCTCGGCGAGGACGAATAAGGTGGAGGCGCCGCCGGACAACACGGTGTTGCCGCTGTAGGTGCTGGCTCCGGCCAGGGTGAGGGAGCGCGCGCCGGTGCCCGAGGTTCCGAAATCGATGCCGCTGGCGGCGGTGCCCTTGCCGCCACTGAAGTCCATGACGTCACCGTTGATGACGGTTTCGCCGGAGCCGCGCAGCTGCCAGACCCGGCCGGTGCCGGTGAGGTTGCTGAGGAAAACGTCGCCGTTGAGAGTGAGTTTTTGGCCGGAAGCCAGCGTGTTGGTGAGGGGACGGTTGGCGGCGGTCGTGTTGGTGAACGTGCCGTTGATCGTGATGGCGTGATCGCCGGCAAAATAGGCGCTGTTATTCTGGACGACGTTGTTGGAGAGGG
>JBDRJH010000463.1:0-12842 GCA_043815125.1 Verrucomicrobiota bacterium | reverse complement strand
GTGTCCTTCCAAAATCCATGATGGTCGGGCTCATTCCATACTTCCCAGTTGGTGATCCTATCACCGAAATGACCGGTCGCCCATGTGACAAAACTATCCCAGTCCTCCCAGTTGGCTGGTTTGTAGCGCGACCTGTAGGGTGCGTCCGTCGGCGCGCTGGACGCCCAACTCGCCGTGTAGCAAAGCACCCAAACGACATTGACATCATGCGATGTCAGCCGGTCGACAATGGCGTCAATTCGCGCGATGTAGGCGGTGTTATATACGTTCTTGGATGTCTCGATATCGCCCCAGACGGGGCTGATGCGCACCCATTTGGTTCCGGAGGCTATGATCTGATCGCACAGAGCCTCGTGGTCGGAGGCGTAGATATGCGGGTGTTCATTGATGCCGTAAAAATCCGCGTCCGATCCTTGGATGGCGTGTAACGGGCAGAAAAACACAAGCACCAGGCTTGCGAAAAACACCCGCCAGAGCTGGACGCGAGACATTGCATATAAAGACAGGAACAAATGATTCATGGGGTATGCTTGAGGTTGAGAACTAACAGAAAGAACGGGATCGATTGGTTCGCAGGGAAGGGGTAAACCGACGTGCTCGCTCACATGAGAGGCCCTCGGAACCAACGGGATATTTTCCTCACGTCATCACCCTGCTGCATAAAAAAATTTCGCCAATACCCTCGCGCTTTTACACGTGGAAATCCTCGTCATATTCCTGTCGTCATATGATCGAGTCAGTGAACATTTCCTGCCGCCAACCACGAGCCCCCGACCCGAATGGCGCTAAGTTTGGCACTGAACGCCGGGAGGCGAAGGCGGTCAAATACGTGGCTGGTCCCCGATTCGGACGAAAACCGAGCCGGCTATCCATATAAGGGAGGCCGGAAACCCCGCTGCGGCTTCCCTGTGGGCAATCGGAATCTCTTCGTTGGCCGGCCATCTGGTGTGCGGTGATCTCACCGCCCAATCAAGCTACCGCATCACCGGCGCGCTCCCCACACTGTCCCTTGGGGCTAAGTCCGCGCCGCGCTGAAACGTATAGGCGCGACCTGACGAGTCCGCGCTCCGCCCGGTCCGTCACATGCCCTGCCTCTACGCGGGGCAGATTGCGGAATGGTGCGCCGCGAGCTGACGCGCTCCGCCACCCCGGACGGCGCGCAGCCGCTTCACCCACTCCTCCGGAATCTCCGCGCGATCAACCGCGACCACGTAGGCGTTCACCGTGCCCAGCAGCCGGCCATCCGACGCCGGCTTGCCCGCGATCTCCACATCCGCCCCGTTCTCAAACAACGCGCGCACCAAGGCGGGATAGGCGCGCGGCCCCGTCGATCCGGAACCAAACGCCCCCGCCCACAGCTCCCGGATCAACCGGCCCGTCGTATCATGCGCCAGGGGCGATTCTCCCCCATAGGTTCTCGCGATGTAGAGGCAGGACAAATAAAACGCCCGCACCTCGCCATCCGGCGACGCCGAACACGGCGCAATCCGCACCCGCGCGAGAGCGTCCAACGCGCTTGCCATCATGCGCTCGTCCTCCAACGCGCCCCCGACCGCGAACGCCATCGACAAGGCCGGGATCCCGCCCATCTCGCCCTCGCGGATGCCACCGCCCTCCGCCGCCACCGGAACATCGCGGCCCAGCCGCCCCAAGATACCGCCGGACACATTGGCGGACAAAATACGCCGGTGCCGGTGCCAGATCAGCAACAGCGTCATACCCGCCGCAACCATCCCCACACCGCCGCCGGATGACGCCGGACAGTCCCCCACCGCGCGCGCGATGATCGCCTCGGCCCGCCCCTGGCGCGAGCGCTCGGCAAGCTCCAGCAGGCCCAAGGCATAACACAGCACCGCGGCCTCCGCCGACGACGAGGCCGGACCACCGGCCCCTTCTTCCGGCAGATGCAGCAAACCGGACGACGGGTCGAAACACCGATCCCCGCATTCAACAATCTCCACGATGCGCTTGCGTCGAATATGCTCCATCATCGCGGTCAGGGGCCGAAGCTATGTTCGCCGGTGTTCACCAGGGACGGGCTTCCGTGTCGGAGTCCTTGACGAGATAGTAACTCAGCTCGCCTCGGGAAACGGCTTCGACGTGACCGTCAACGAAGGCAACGTTGTCCTTGTTATTATGCCAAAGACCGCGGGCGTTGGCGTGCCAGAGCTGGCCGCGGTTGATGATATAAATGCCGAGGCTGGGATTCGGCGTGCCGTCAGCGCGAAACGTCGGGCGATCCATCACGAGCATGGTCTTCGCCGGATGTTGCAGCATGTTTAGCCGACGGGTGATGTGCTTGGTGGGCTCTCCTTCGTTCCTGGCGTCAAAGGTGTTCATGCCATAGGAAATCCGGTAGGCCTCCTTCGGCTCGGAGACGGGACTCAGATCCCAGTCGGGCTTGCCCGGGCACTGGAAAACCCCGGTGTAAATGAGGCGTATGTGGTCGCCGGTGTCCTGCGACTTCTTCTGCTCGAGGTAAGGATTTATTTGATACATCCACGTATTGTGCGGCCACACCGCAGGGGAGGGAGCGACGGGGGTGGGCAGCATGCCGCCCTTGTCCCCGGCGTAGAGGCGCATGGCCACGGCGATCTGACGGAGGTTGCTGACGCAGGCCGAGCTCTGCGCCGACCGACGCAGGGACCCGACCACGGGGATCAGTATGCCAACCAGCACCCCGACGATGGCGATAACCGCCAAAAGCTCCACCAAGGTGAATCCGGCCAAAACACGGACCCGCGTTCGCTTTGCCAAATGATACGGTTTCATCGGAGTGGTAGATGTCATGTCAAAGGATCGAGCAGGAGACCGCTCTGGCCTTTCTTCCTTTTCTACGGAAGGCGACCACCAGCAATCCCGCGACACCGACCAACACCGCAGCCTGAGCCGGTTCGGGCACGGCCACGGCAGATATTTCGCCGAGTTGGACGTCGCTCAAAACCGCATCGTAAATGCGCACCTCGTCAAAGGTGTAGCCTGCGCCTGCGGCGTTGATCAGGCGACCGAGCGAAAACGATTGGAAATCGATCAAATCGAGGGTCCCCCCCGTAAAGGTCCGGCTCGTGGTTCCGAAGCCAGCCACCCAGCTTGAGTAGGTGCTGGAGTTCGTTCCGGTGTCATTCACGCGGATCGCGATATCGAAGTAGTGCGGCCCCGTCGTCACGGTCGGGAACCCGCTGCCTGGGGAGAGCGCCGTCAAGGCTCCTTCCGAATTCTCGGCCTGACCGTAAAAGTAGGCGGTGGATGACCCTGCAGAGGCGGTGATCAGACCGAAGGTCGCGGAGCGGTCAATGTTCTTGTTAGCGTCGCTCAACGGCGCCGTGCCGTTGATCAGGCCGAACACCGCGCTGCCGCTGCTCACTGTATCGAAACTCATTCGCACCCAGATGGTGAACCCGGCGCCAAGCGAGGGGAGATCAGTCGAGTTGATCGCCGAGGCGACAAGCTGACGGCCCGCACCCAGGGAAACGGTGCCTCCCTCGTTGAAGGTCGTCGTCTGCGATCCGCCTGCGCCACTCTGGGCAAAGGTCGCGTTCATCGAACCCAGGTCGCTGGCCAATGACCCCGTGTTGAAGGTCCAGCCAACGAGGAGATTGTCGGTATAGTCCGCCCGGAGGGTGGGGACGGCGGCCAGCGTGGCCGCGAGAAGTCCGGCCAAAGCCGGCAGTGTTTTGATGTTTTTCATGGGATGTTCTGTTGGGGGGATTGCTGAAAAATCATTTGAGAACGCCGTGGCCCAGCGCCTGCACGTCCTGCGAGTCGCCGAGACCTCCGCCCCAGCGCATCCAGCGCACGCGTCCGTGGCCGTCGTCGTCGTTAACAAGGAAAGAGAACCGCACGGGAGCCCCCTCCGCAGGCTGCGCGGGCAGGCCGAGATGGGAGTGCGGCACCCGCGCTTCGTAGAGCGTGCGCCCGCCTGCGCGGCGAATCGTGAGCGGGATGCTCCACCGACCGCGCAGGGCGGGATCGGCGTTCATATGACACCAAGCCACCGCCTCGTCTCCACGCAGCCCCAGATCAAAGAGTGTGTGCGCTCCGTTGGCCGGGTTGAAGAAGGCCACCTGCACGCTGTCGCCCTGCCAAAGCCGTCCGTCGGGATACGTCTGCACGTGCTGATCGTCGATCACCGTCAAACGCCACACCAACACGCCGGGCTCGCGCAAGATGACCGCCTCCACGGCCAGATCGTCCGGCCCCTTCCACGCGGGTATGGAAGGATCAAACACCAGCTCGCGCACATCCCTGACCGTGTGCAGTCGCAACGGCGACGAAGCCTCGGAGATCGCATGGCTGCCCTGCGCGACCAACGGCAGCACCAACCGTGCGGTCTCGCCCTCGCGTGTCAGCTCCAGCCCGAACCGCGCGGCGCTCAGCTCTCGCTCCGTGCCAGCCGGCAAAGTTGCCTCAAAAACCCCGGAGGCGCCGCCGTCGAGACTACGCTCGCCCGACCAGACAACCTCGCCCGCATCGTCCCGGACCACGAGCCGATGCGCGACCCGCGTCGGCCCGACATTGCGAACCACCACTTCAAAAACGGCGGGCGCGAGCGGATCGCGATGAATCACGGAAGGGGCCGAAAGCGGCTGGTCTGCGGCGGATAGAATCGTGAGCGAAGAACCGGACACCAAATAGAACGGCTCCGGCCCCACCGGCACCACGCCGCCGACCCGGAGATCCAGAGCCTGCGTCGCGCCATACATGTCCACCCGCTCCACCGCCGACTCGGCGCGCAACCAGAGCGCCCCCCCGCCAGTGCCCTCCGCGCCCCAGCACACCAGCACATGGCGGCCATCGTCGCGCGTGAAAGCATGGCCGGCAACCCCCTCGGGGAAATCGGGCGCGGGCGCCGGATCTGTGTTGGCCAGCTGCCGGATCACCTCGTTGTAGGCCACCAGGGACGGCTTGGCCCGGTTGTCCGAAGTCACGAGACCGAACGAATCGTCCGACGTGGGATCCATGTCCCAAAAATCCTGCAACGTGAACCAAATGTGGAACTCGGAACGCGGGCGGCACTTCGAATAGGCCATCTTCTTGACCAGCGTCGCCGCCTGCGCCGCGCGACCCCGCGCATCATAGCTGCTGCGCTCCCCGGACTCGGTGTTGGCGATCATCTTCTCCAGACCGCCCTCCGCCTGCCATGCCTCGACCATGCGCTGCCGCTCGACATAGGCACCCAGCCCGCCGTGCGCGTGAAAGGCCGCCACATCGTAAATGTCTCCATTTTCCGAATACAAAGACCGGCTGAACCCCGGCTTTTCCCGCGGATGCATCACGGTCGCCCCTCCCGTCGCGATCTTTATCCCGGGAGCCGCGGAACGCACCCCGCGCGAAAACGCCGCGAACATTTCCCAATACTCCGCCAGGGACCCGTGAAAGAAAGCGATGTCCGGCTCGTTCCAGAACTCGACGTAACGCATGTTTTCGAATCGTCCCAAAAAGCCGCCGAACTCCGTGGCATAGCGCTCAAACTCCGCCATGTCCTTCGGCGCGCCGCGAGCATTTCCCTTGGCCACGAGGCGACCCGGCAGCTGCTGAAAAAGCGCCAAGATATCAATGTCCGCCTCCACGAAAGGAGCGATCATGTCCTCCCACGCCTCCAGCGATCGCGGGCGCTCGGGATCAAAACGCGTGCCCGTCATGTCAAGTCGCATGAGATCGATCCCCACCGCGCGCATCCAATCGAGATGCAGCGCGTTCTCCGCGGCCCCATTCCAAATCGTGGTGTCCTGCACGCCAAACCACATGCCCCGCCGGTTAACCCGACCGCCGTTCGGCGTGAACACCGCCAGCGTGTCGTCATAAACCGCCTCCACGCCGCTCTCCGCGCGGACGCGCAACGTCGCCTCGTAGGCGCCCACCGGCTGCCCGGGCATCGTAAACTCGACGACCCGTTCCCCCTTGGAAGGCAAATCGGCGGACGTCTCCTTCCGGTAAACCTCACGACCGTCCGGCGCGAGAACCGACAACACAAACACCGTCCCCGGCAAAGCCTCGCCCGCGTTTCTCGCCCGGTATCGCAGGACCAACGGGCGACCCGGATCGTAGTTGATTCCCGAATACAACGGAAACAGCGAAATCCGGTCCTTGCGGCTGAAGGCCCCCGTGAGCGCGAGATCATCGAGGAACACGCTGCCCCGCCCCCCCTCGCTCGCCACCAGCACCACCTCCTCCAGACGCGAGGGATGCGACACCTTCGACGCGTCGGGCCAAGCCGCCGCGCTCAAATCGATCCGGTAGCGCGCCCACCCCTTTTTATCCAGGGAGACGGTCGGGGTCACGTGGCGGCGATTGGCGCTGTCAACCAACGCAAAACGCATCGCCACCGCGTGCCCCCGCGCATCCGCGTCAAACTCGATGCCGTCGATGAAACCGCTCACGCGCGACATCTTCGCCCTCCGGAAAGCCAGGCGACGCGCGCCCTCCGCCCCGTGAGCGAATTCGAAACGAATCTCGCCCGCGCACTCCCCGTTGAACGCGACCTCCCGCGTGCCCGACATCCAGACCGCCCCCGCAAACCACGCGCCCGGGACGGACCCCGTGTTGCCGACCGCCCGCCACGTCCCGAGATCCTCGAAATCGGCCACCACGACCCGCTGCTCCGCGCCTGCGGCAACCCCGCACAACGCCGTCGCCGCGAATACGGAGAGAGTGAACAACAACCTGTCGATGAGACGTATCATCGGGTTCCCGCTCCTGTGGAAGGTTCGATCTCGGCGACCCACTCGGCCGGCAGCGCCACCGAATACACCCGCAGCTCGTCCACCGTGACGGCAACGCCTCCCGCGAGCTTCAAGCGGCCAATCGAGAAATTATTGAACGGCTTGAGCTGCGCTTTTTCCCGAAAGCGGCTCACCACCGGCTTGCCATCAACATAGCAGGTCGCGGTCCGGTTCGCCCCGTCGAAAACCAGCGCGATCGTGACAAACCGACCGCTCTCGATCTCCACCGACCGCGAACCCGAACTCACCGTCTCCCCTCCATCCAGCTTTGAAAAAAGCCTGAGCGAATTCGCCGGCTCGGGACGCATCAATAACGCCAGCGCCATGTCATTCCAGTCGCCGCCTCCCTCGACCCCGCTGAAACCAAAGAGAAATCCATCGACCGTCACATCCCCCTCCAACTTCAAACGCGCCCAAAGCGTCACCGCCTTGCGCAAGCCAGGGAACGCCTCCGAATTGATCTCCGCACAACTCAGGAGCACGCCCGAATCCAGCGTGACGGCGTCGCTCGACGGACTGAGCGACACCTCACGTCCCACGTTGCGCGTCTCCAACGAAAAGTCCTCCGTATCCGCCCGCAGGGAACCGCGGTCGAAGCTCCAGCGGGCGACCAGATGCCGGTCCAGAGCGGACGCCTGCAACGTTGAAACGAAACTCGCCGTCGCAAGCACGATGGTAATCAGAAGGGGGTATTTCATGGTGAGTATATCCGGGACGAAATTGACACGCTCGCGATGGCGAGGGCGACAAACGCAACCTTGCAACCGATGGTCGCCCCGCTCAACTTCCCCGAAGTTTTACACGTGGAAATATGCCCCAGCTCACCACCACCCGCGACCTGGCCAAAAAACTCGGCCTGAGCCACTCGACCGTGGCCATGTGCCTGCGAAACGACCCCCGCGTGGCCGCCAAAACCCGAGAGCGCGTGCTGAAATGCGCACGTGAAAACGGCTACAGGCCCAATCCCCTGGTCGACGCGCTCATGGCCCAGGTCCGTGGAAAACGCCGCCAAAAAGACACCGGCGAAGTCGTCGCCTTTCTCACCGCGTCGGAATCGGCCGACGCCTGGAAAAATCTCTTTTCGGCGTCTCGCCAATTCGAGGGCGCCAGCTCCCGCGGGAAACAACTCGGGTTCAGCGTCCAGCCCTTCTGGCTCGGCAACCGCGGCACCCGCTGCCGCGCCCTCGATCGCGTGCTGACCGCCCGCGGCATAAGCGGCCTGCTGCTCGCCCCCCTCCCCATCGACTACCGCACGCTGGAGCTCAGTTGGGAACGATACGCGCTCATCGCCATGGGCTACTCGTTCTCCCAACTGGCACCCCACCGGGTCGTGCATCACAACCTGAAAACCATGTTCACCTGCTATCACCAACTGCGCCTGTTGGGGCACCGCAGGATCGGCTTGGTGCTGCAACCCGAGGCCGACGAACGCGTGCTCCACCTGTGGAGCACCGCCTTCCTCGGCGCGCAACGGCTCTATCAAGGCGACCGACTCGAACCCTGCTGGATTCCAACGCTCACCGATCCCGCCCCCTTTCTGTCGTGGTATAAACGCCGGCGCCCGGACGCGGTGATTGGCATCTGGAATCATGAACCTCTGGCCTGGTTGCGCGCGGCCGGCATCGACGTGCCCGGCGAAGTCTCCTTCGCCAGCCTCGACCTCGGCGAGGAAAACATCGGCCGCATCGCCGGCGTGCTGCAAGACAACCGCAACGTCGGCATCGCCGCCATGGACGTGCTCGCCAGCGTGCTCCTCCAAAACGAGGTCGGGCTCCCCCTCATCCCGCGCGTCACCATGATCGAGGACACTTGGCTCGACGGCCCCACCGTCACGCGCCGCGATAAAACCCCGCGCCGCCGCCGCATCACCGCTTCCTGAGCTGCCGCCGATACGCGCCGGCGTCACCCCCACCGCTTGGCGAAACAGCACGCAGAGACGCTGCTTGTTGGGGAATCCGCAACGTATCAACCACCCGCCACCTCACCAGCGTCATCTCCATGCCTCCTCCCACGCCGCGTAACCGGGTTCCGTTCCATTCAGAAACGCCCCGGCCCCACACCCCACACCAGGGCACAAGAAATGTCGTCAGGCCCAAAAATCCGCTTGCCAGAAACACCGTTGCAACGTTACTACGTAGTAAATGATTCAATCCCGCTCTTCTCTCGACCGCGCCTGACATCCTCCCTCACCCGTTCCGAATCAGATTCACGTAACCCACCTTTCCCTTGCCCACCATCAACAGTCACCAGAGTGAACGCGCGGTCCCCTTCGACTGGCACTCGAAGCTATGCGACATCGTCTTGGATCGTGAAGCGGGCACATTGCTCCACGCGCAGCTTCGCACATCCCTGCGCCGCCTCGTCGAAATCGCCCCTGACAACGCCCCAAAACTCCCTCCGGAGAGCGAACTCGTCAAACTGCTGAACGTCGCGCCAAGCACCGTCCGCAAGGCCCTCGACGGCCTCGTTACCGAAGGGTTGATCGAGAGGCGCCGAGCCCTTGGGACCGTGATCAAACCCCGCCGCCCAGCCGAAAGCCTTAAGACGCTGGCCGTCATCATGCCCAACTACCCCAGCCACTCGATCAGCGCCCATATTGCAGCGCTCAATCGCCAGATGGGTATGCTCGGCGGCAAGATGCTCATCATCCCCCTCAATCGAGGTGACGATTGGAAATCCTGCCATGCGCAACTCGACTTTCCCGCATCGGATGGCGGCGTTCTTTTCTTCAACAACATCCCCGATGCCACGGTCATCGACCTCAACTCGGCGCTTCGCCAGCAAGGCTACCGCACCGTGCATCTCGGCCGCCCCCCGGAAGGCTGCCCATGCGGCTCCGTTTGCATTTCAGCCGAAGCGCTCGTCCGCGTGGGCGTCGAACGACTCGTCGCCGCAGGCCATCGGAAAATAACCTTCCTCGTCGGCGAACCCGAGGAAAACCGCGACGTGCGCGCACGCGTCGACGCCTTCGAGAACATCACCGCCTCGCTCGGCCTCCCCGCCTCAAACGTCCTTCACTGCGGCATCCACGCGTGGGAAAGCTCCTCCGAAGCGGCCAACATGGCGATCGACACGCTCTGGAACCGCCCCGTCTCCGCGCGCCCCACGGCGATCTTCGCCATTTCCGACACCACCGCGATAGGCGCCTTCATGGGCCTCTCGCGCCACGGCATTCGCGTGCCCGACGACGTGTCGCTTCTCAGCTCCGACGGCAGCGAACTCACCCGCATGACTTCGCCCCCGCTCGATTCCCTGCTCATCCCCGTCGATAAGTTTGCCGTCGCCATAACCGGCGCCCTTTCGGACCGCCACGCCGGCAACCAAAAGATCCTGATCGAACCCGACTACAAGGAAGGGAAAAGCATCATGAAAATAAACTGACCGCCCGCGACCGCCGACCGCTCGCAGCCCTTCACATACCCCGTCCGCCCTTGCCGGAAGCCCCACCGCTTCCGATCCCGGCTTTTTTGTGCCCGTCCATCCCCGTCCACGTCCCCCAAAATGCGTATCCATATCTTAGTTACAACCATCCTTGCCGCGCTGCCCCTCCTCGGCTCGCCCGCGTCCGACGCCGGACGCCAGCGGGTTGTCGTCGCCGACTTTGAGGATGTGGGCACGTGGCGCCAGGACATCTCCGAGGGCCGGACCCCCGGCGCGTGGTTCGCCGGAAACCAATGGATGGGCACCTCGCTGGCACCGGCTTATGCCGACAACCATTCCGGCGAGATGAGGTTTTCCTTTGACTCCGCCGACAACACCAAGGGAACTCGCCGATCCGGTTATCGTCGCGCCAAGATGTCCTTGGTCGGCGGGCACCTGGACGGCATTGAATTCGACGCCGACACCCGGGGACATTCCGTTCTTCTGCGTTTCGTTCTGCGCGATCTCGACAAAAAACGCCACTGGACCCCGGCCGTGCGCCTCCGCAAGGAGGCTGGGTGGAAGCGCTACCGTCTCGAACTCGACGACGGAAGCTGGTCCGGTTTCGAGAAAGTGCGATTCCCCGCCGTGCTGGAGCACGTCATTTTGGAGCCGCGTTCGCCCGCCGCGTCAGAGGGCGTCGTTTTGATCGACGACATCGCCCTTACCGGCGCGTTCGGATCCGGCCACCACGCCACCCTGTTTCCATTGTATTCGGGAATAAACTACACACCGGGAAAGCCGGTCATCCTCGAATACCGGGCGCGAAACGCCCTCCCCTCGACGTTCGGCGTGGCGGCCCATCTCGTGATCCGCGCCTTTGACGGCCGCGAGGTGCATTCCGCGCGGATAACCGGCGAACTGCCCGCCCACGGCCAGACCCTGCTGCGCTTCGAGGCGGGCAGGCTTCCGCCGGGCGGATACTCGGCGGAAGTCTCGCTCACCGGCACGGACGGCGTCCCCCTCGCCGACTACGACGACACCTTCTGCGTATTCACGCCCAACGGTAAACGCATCAACTCGCGCCCCATGTGGTTCGGAGTGCAGGACCAGACCCTCTGGCAAGGGGAGGCCGAAAACGCGCTTCATCTGGAATGGATGCGCGGGCTCGGCGTCGATCTCAATCGCCCCCAGTTCACCGGCACCCGCTTCAATCCCGAAATCCCGGCCACGGCGGAAGCGTGGCGGCGCATGCTGGCCCCCTTTGAGACGGCGGGAATCGACTCGTGCCTCCTCTTTATGGAGCTCCCCTCGCACCTGTTGCGCGAAGGAGGGAACCACCGATCCCCACCCTCCGACTACGACGCCTTCGAACGCTACGCGGCAGATATGGGCCGGTTTGTCCGCGAATTTCCCCGCATCCGGTATATCGAGTTTTGGAACGAGCCGGAGATCGGATTCTTCAACGGCACCATCGAAGACTACCGAAACATGCTTCGCGCCTTCGCCGGCGGCATCCGGGCCGCCGCGCCCGGCGTTATGATAACAACCGCAGGCTCGACCGTGAGGCACCCGCGGGAAAAACCGGATTTCAGTCGCAGTATGTATTCAAATAACGGAGACATCTATGACATCGCGGCCTTCCACGCCCACGGCCCCCTCGACAACTACGCGATCAACCATCGGCAAGTCTCACAGTGGCTGGAGCAGGCCGGCCTGGAAAAACCGCTGGCCAACACCGAGTCCGGTGATCGCAGCGGATACGACGCCGCGGGCCGGGCCCGGCAAGCGTTCACACTGGTCAAAAAAATGGTCTTCTCGAAGGCCCAGCCCCGCAGCGAATTTCACGTGTGGTTCACCCTGCAGGATTACTGGGACATGGATCCCACCGCCGACGATTCCTTCGGCCTTGTCACGAGTGACAACCGCGCCAAGCCCGCCTTCGCCGCCTACAACGAACTGATCCGCCAGCTGGCCAATACCCGTCCGCTCGACGACGGCGCGGAGTTTGGCCAGCCCGGCATCACCGCCTACCGGTTCGAGCGCGACGACGGGCGCCATGTTCTCGCCTGCTGGGCCGCGCCAGGCCGATCCGGCGGCACCTTTTGGCTACGCTCTCCCCACGCAAACGGCGTGATCGAGCGCATCGATCTGTTTGGTCGGACCGAACGTCTCGACGCCGCCCAAGGCAGCGCCATCCCTGTCGGCGACGAACCGTTTTATCTCGTGTCCGACGCAGCCCTGGTGGTCGTTCCCCCGGCGGAGCGCCCGCTGGATGCCCCGGCGGAAATCTACCGCGACGAGTCGGAGCCCACACGGTTCACCGCCATCGTGCGCAACACGACGACGTCCCCCGTCGTCAGAACCCTGGCTCTCTTTTCCCAAGCGTCGCCGTCCACACCGGACTGGACCGGGCAACAACAAATCGAACCCGGAGCCAACCACGAATTTTCCGTGGTCATTCCCCCGCTCCGGAGGACATCCGGCAATGGAATGGCTGACCGTCAGATCCTGCAATTGACCGACACCGCCACGGGATCCGCCCTGGTTTCCATCCCGCTGAACATTCGGGCCAGCCATCCCATGCCGCGAATCGGCGGCATGGGCGAAATCACACAGCTGCCGCCCATCCGGCTGGCCGCCGCCCGCGATGTCACAGAGCTGACCCACGACCCCGAGATCCCCGCGTGGCGGGGAAGTGCGGATCTCTCCGCCGACGGCCGCTTCGCCCACGACGGCCAAGCCCTGTTGATACACTTC
>JBDRJH010000462.1:0-14753 GCA_043815125.1 Verrucomicrobiota bacterium | reverse complement strand
TCGCGGAAGTTGCGCAGGGTGGTCAGGGCTTTCTCGGCGGCGTGAAGCGAGTCGAGGGTGAAGTTGAGCTGCTTGCGCGGGTGGCCGGCGAGCAGGGCGTAGCGCAGGGCGGCGGGGGAGTGGCCCATCTCGCGGAGCTGGTCGAGGGTGTAGAGGTTGCCGAGCGACTTGCTCATCTTCTTGCCGTCCACGAGCAGGTGTTCGCTGTGATACCAGTGGCGGGCAAAGGTGGTGCCGTTGCAGCATTGGCTCTGGGCGATCTCGTTTTCGTGGTGGGGGAAGAGCAGGTCGACGCCGCCGGTGTGGAGGTCGATGGTCTCGCCGAGGTGTTTCTTGCTCATGGCGCTGCACTCGATGTGCCAGCCGGGGCGGCCGTTGCCCCAGGGGGAGGGCCAGAAGACGTCGCCGTCGTCGGGCTTGTGGCCTTTCCAGAGGGCGAAGTCGGAGCCGTCCTCCTTTTCGTCGGCGTCTTGGCCCTGGGGTTTGCCGGCGAGGGCGGAGCCGGTCTTGAGTTCGCGTTCCTTGACGCGGGAGAGGGAGCCGTAGCCGTCGAAGGAGTTGACCTTGAAATACACGGAGCCGTCTTCGGTGCGGTAGGCATGGCCCTTGCGCTCGAGGATGGCGATCATGTCGACCTGCTCGGGGATGTGCCCGGTGGCGGTGGGTTCGACGTGGGGGCGCAGGCAGTTGAGCGCGTCGCAGTCGGCGTGAAACTTGTCGGTCCACTCCTTGGTGACGTCGGCGAGGGGGCGGGATTCTTCGCGGGCGCGGCGAATGGTTTTGTCGTCGACGTCGGTGATGTTGCGCACGTGTTTGACCTTGTCGGGGCCGAACTCGAGCTCGAGCAGGCGGCGGAGCAGGTCGTTGACGACGAAGGTGCGGAAGTTGCCGATGTGGGCGGCGGCGTAGACGGTGGGGCCGCAGTTGTAGAAACGGAAGATGCCGTCGGGCTCGGCGGGGCTAAGCTCGCGCTCGGTGCGCGTCAGGGAGTCAAAAAGGGTGATGGCCATGAAACGTAAAAGGTTGTCGCTAACAGGAAATCCGCGGGAGCGGAACGTGTTTTTGCGGAATACGCGGTCCAGCGCGCTGACCGGCGCTGCCGCGGGCGGGGGCGCGGGGGGACTCAGCGTCGAGTTCGCGTGGTGGTGAACTCGCGCATCGCGCTGCAAAAACATGTGGCGACGAACGTCATGGCGTGTATTTCAGAGCAAACATGCCCACGCCCGCCGATTTCAAGCTCCAACTCACCCAGCGTCCCCGTCGTCTGCGCCGCACCGCGGCCCTGCGCGCGATGGTTGAGGAGACCGTGTTGCGTCCGGCCGATTTTATCGCGCCGCTGTTCGTGGTCGACGGCGAGCCGGCGCCGGAGGAGATCGCGTCGATGCCGGGGGTCTTTCGGCTCAACATCAACGACTTGATCACCGAGTGCCGTGAACTGCACGCGCTCGGTATTCCGGCGGTGGCGTTGTTCCCCAAGCTCGACCCGTCGCTCAAGGACGCCGCCGGCACGGGGGCGCTGGACGAGGACACGCTCATCCTGCGCGCCGTCCGCGCCGTGAAGGCCGCCGTGCCGGAGCTGATGGTCATCACCGACGTGGCGCTCGATCCCTACACGACGCATGGCCACGACGGCGTGCTGACGGCCTCTGGCGATGACGTGGACAATGACCGCACGGTCGCGATCCTCACCCGCATGGCGGTCCTGCAGGCGAAGGCTGGCGTGGATATCGTGGCTCCGTCGGACATGATGGATGGGCGGGTGGGGGCCATCCGTCGCGCGCTCGACGCCGAGGGTTTCACCGGCACGGCGATCATGGCCTACTCGGTTAAATACAATTCCGCCTACTATGGTCCGTTCCGCGACGCGGTGGGCAGCGCACAGGCGGCCGGGACGACGTTGCTCAGCAAGGCCACCTACCAGATGAACCCGGCCAACCGGCGCGAGGCGATCGGCGAGGCTCGCCTCGACGAGGCCGAGGGCGCGGACTTCCTGATGGTCAAACCTGCCGGCGCCTACCTGGATATCATCCGCGACGTGCGCGAGGCGACCGGCAAGCCCTTGGCGGCCTATCAGGTGTCAGGTGAATACTCGCAGATCCATGCGGCGGCCAAGCTCGGCTGGCTCGATCTGTCGCGCACCCGGCACGAGTCGCTCCTGGCCATCAAGCGGGCCGGCGCGGACCTGATCCTGACGTATTTTGCGAAGGACATGGCGCGTTTGCTGAAGACTTGATTTGGCCGGGACGCAAAAAACCGGCGGCCCACTGGGGGCACCGCCGGTTGTCGTGATTCATTGAGACGACGCTCAGCGTTTGCGCTTTTTCTTGGGCGCCTCGTCCTCGTCTTCGTCCTCTTCGTCGGAGTCCTCTTTTTCCTCCTCGTCGTCCTCGGAGTCTTCCTTTTCGGAGTCCTCTTCGTCCTCCTCCTCTTCCTCGTCCCACTTGAGGGACTGGTCGTTCTTGAGTTGTTCCTCCTCGTCCTCGTCGAGGTCGGGCAGGTCCTCGTCGTCGATCTCGTCGTCGTCGGAGCGGGCGTCGCCCTCGTCCTCGGTTTCCCAGCCGGCCGGGGTGTAGTCGAGGATGGCGCAGAGTTCGTCGAAGGTGTGGATGGCCTTGCCCTCGATGAAGGAGGCGTTCTGGTCCTCGCGGATCTCGTCCTCCATCTCGTCGACGGTGAGCTTGGACTCGAAGTCGAAGACATCGTTGAGGAGCTTGACGCGGCAGCGGGTGAGGTGGTCGAGCAGGTCGGCGTAGGGGCCGTTTTCCTCGTCGAGGGTGTCGGCCAGGGCGAAGAGCTTCTCGTCGGTCTCGAAGAGGGTGTCCTTGACGCGCTTGAGGCGGACGCGGCCCTCGCCGGCCTCTTTCTCGATACGGAAGGGGATGAACGCGCCTTCCAGCAGGTCCTCGTCGAAACCGTAGTCGCGCAGGGGCTCGACCAGGTCGAGCAGGTGGGAGACTTGGCGGGGGTCGATGATGCTGAGTCCGTCGACGTCCCAGCGCACGGGGTCGCTGATTTCGTCGACCCACCAATTGTGGTCTTCACCGAGACGGACGATACACCAATCGAGAGATGCTGAGGAGTTGGCCATGATTGCTTTTTCTGCGTGGGTTGACCGGAGCCAAAGACGGTCGCGCGGGCGGAGTCAAACCACGAAGGCCGGTTTGTGAAACTTTCGTGCGCAAGGGCTTTGGCGGTGGGAAAATCGCGGCGCAGGGTGAAAGCGTCCGCCTGAATAACAAGTCCAAAACACACACGTCTCGATAACGTCAAATCACACGGGGGCAGGCGCTTGATTTCGCCGGACGACACGGGCACGCTCGCGGTTTTCCATGGATGCTCTTTACGAAAAACTGCTGCGGCCTTTGATCTTCCGGCTCGATTCCGAGCGGGCGCATGAAGTCGGCGTGCACGCGATGGCTTTGCTGGGCAAGCTGCCTCCGGTCTGTGCGCTGATGGCGCGTTGCAACCGGCTTTCCCCGGGGCGGCACCGCCCGGTCAGCGTTTTTGGCCTGGAGTTTCCCAACGCGGTGGGACTGGCGGCGGGCTTTGACAAGAACGCCTGTGCCTGGCGGGCCGCCGCGGCGCTGGGCTTCGGCCATGTGGAGATCGGCACCGTCACGGGGCTGGCCCAGCCGGGCAATCCGAAGCCGCGCGTCTTTCGTTATCCCGCCGAGGAGGCGGTGATCAACCGCATGGGTTTCAACAACGAGGGGGCGGAGGCGGTCGCCGCGCGTCTGGCCGGGCAACCGGGGCCTGGGCGGCGCGCGATTCCGTTGGGAATCAACATCGGCAAGTCCAAGGTCGCCGAACTCGACGACGCGGTGAACGATTACCTCAAGAGTTTCCGTCTGCTGGCGGACCACGCCGACTACATGGTGGTCAACGTCAGCAGCCCCAACACGCCCGACCTGCGCAAGCTGCAGGAGAAGGACCGCCTCGAGGTGGTCCTGCGCGCGTTGGTCGAGGCCAACTCGGCGCGCGTCGAGGCCGGGCGCGACCGTCGCCCGTTGCTGCTGAAGATCGCGCCGGACTTGAGCTGGCGGCAGATCGACGAAGTGCTGGAGACCATCCTGGGGCTCGGGCTCGACGGCGTCATCGCCACCAACACCACCCTGGCGCGGCCGGGCAGTTTCGCGTCGGTCGATCAGGCGGGCGGCCTCAGCGGTGCGCCCGTGCGTCACCGGTCCACGCAGATCATCAGCTACATCACCAAAACCACCGCGGGCAAACTGCCGGTCATCGGTGTCGGCGGCATCACCGACGCGGCCTCGGCGGGCGAGAAACTCGATGCCGGTGCCTCCCTGGTGCAGGTTTATACCGGCATGATCTATCGCGGACCGTTTTTTGCCCGGGCCCTGGCGCACGGTCTGGCGGAGCGCCAGAAGATCGGTTTCTAAGCCGATGCCCCGGTCTGGCCGGTGTGTCTGCCGGACAATACACGGGTTTCGCAAGCGAGGCCTGTGCAGGGTGGTCGCGGCGGTTTCTTTGAATCGCTGTCCAACGCCGGCGTCCTTGCCGCACAGCGGAGGGTCCGGGGTTACTTGCCGGGAGCCGCCAGCGGCGACGGGGGAGGACTTGGTCCGGGGCGGACTACTTCGAGCGTTGGATCAACTCGACCTCGTAGCCCTCGGGCGCGTCGATAAAGGCGATCACGCTGCCGCTGGAGGTTGTGGTCGGGCCGTCGCTGAGCGGATAGCCCTTGGCGGCGGCTTCGGCGGCGAATTTCGCCAGGTCATCGACCTGAAAGGCAAGGTGCATGAGGTCGGGCTGGACCTGCACGGCGGGGGCGGCCCCGGCCGGCATCTGGCAGAGCTCGATCTCCTCGTCGCTGTTGGGCGTGGCGAGGAACACCAAGCGCGCGCCGCGCGGAGAAGTGTGGCTGCGGGAGACGGTCAGACCGAGCGCCTCGGTGTAGAACTTGACGGTGGCGTCGAGGTCGTTGACGCGCATCCGGGTGTGCAGGAGCTTGGTGACGACGGGCATGGCGAGTGGGTCAGCGTTGCTCGGCGGCCTGGGCCTTCAGTTCCTTGAGGCGCTGGTTGGTGAGCACCTCGAAGCGACCGCCGTTGCGCTTGGCAATGTCGGAGAGGTCCTTGACGTCGCTGTCGCGAGGCGTGGCGGTGCCGGCGAAAAAGAAGATGTTAAGCGCGGCGCGCTCGGGCAGTAGGGCGCGTTGCAGGCGGGCCATGTGGGTGATCTGGTCGCCCCAGTCGGCCGTGCTGATACGATTGGGTGGCGAGGGACCGTAGGGCATGGTATTGCCGTTGCGATCGCTCCAGCCGGTCTTGTCGAGGGTGATCGTGAAGCCTTCGCGCTTGAGACGGGCCTGCACGGCGCTGCCAAAAATATCGTTGTTGCCCCCGATGATGATGGGCGGGCGGCCCTTGGCGACGATGGCCCGGTTGGCGGCGTCGAATTCGCGCCGGGCCTTGCCGTAGGCGGCGTTGCGGGCGGCGCTGGCCTTGGCGGGATCCAGTCCCATGCGCTCGACGGTCTTGATCCAGTTTTCGCGTCGCTCCTTGTATTCGCGTTCGCGTCGCATCCACTCGGTCTCGCCGATGGAGTTGGTGGGGCGGCCGCGGGAACTGGTGATCACAAACACGGTGTCGGGCTGCATTTCGAGCGCGGCGCGCACGACCTTGACCCAGTGGACGGGGTCGAAGGTGTCGTCGATGCCGGAGTTCTCCGGGAGGGGCTTGGGGCGCCAGCCGACGCGACCGCCGGCCGAGCCGATGCCGAGCTTGTTGAGCGCTGAGTTGACCGGGGTCATCCACTGCATGAAGGCGTCCTTGTTGGCCACGGAGGCGGGCACGAGTTCGGCGTTGAACAGGTTCATGCGGGCGTCCTCCTCGTAGAGAATGACGTTGAACTGGGCGCCGGGGGGCATACCGGCGATCAGGCGCATGATCTCCTCGCGGATGACGGCGAACGCCTCGAAGCCGCCGCGGCCCTCCTGCATGGTGCCCTTGTTGACGTCGACGATGAAGACCAGCTTGGAGACGTTCTGGCTGGTCATGCCGAGGAACGACAGGGACATGAAGCCGCGGCCACCCAGGCCGCCGCCGCCGAGGCTGGTGTTCATGCTGGTGCCGGCGCCGAGGCCGATGCCGGCGCTCATGCCGCCGAAACCACCGAAGCCGCCCGCGCCCATGGAGGGCAGGGAGGGCATGTCGGGCAGCTGGAGCGCGCCCTCGGCGGTGGAGTAGATGCGGTTGGCGGAGACGGGCGAGGAGCTGCCGCCGGACGAGCCGCCCTTGCGGGCGACCTGCAGGCGGTGTTCGACCTGCGGGGCGGTGGATTCGGTGGGATTGCCGGCCTCGAATTTCTTTTTCTGCCCGACGATCTGCTGCTGCACGACCAGGGCGCCGGCGATCAGGAAGAGCACCAGGTGCACGATGATCGTGACCATCAGCGGCACGCTCTTGGTCACGCGCTGGTAGAGGCTGGGCTTTTGCTTGTAGGCCTCGAGGTTGGTTGACGGCTCTTCGTGGAAAACCTCGTGGGGGGGCGTGGGCTCTTGGTCGGACATGGGGGCGGGGATCAGAGCTCGGTGTCGGCGGTGAAGGTCACGTTGGTGATGCCGGCGACAGCCAGGGCGTTGAGCACGTCGATGGTGCGATAATAGGGGGAGTCGGGGTGGCTGATGAGCGTGACGACGACCTTGGAGTTGGCCGCGTCGCTGGATTCCTTGAGGCGCACGAGGGTGCCGGTGAGCATGGGCAGCTCGCGGCTGTCCGCGGAGTCGTAGGCCTCCTCGTTGAGGGTGACGTCGCCGAGGTCGTCAATCTGCAGGATCTGCTCGTCGACAAATTCGGTGGCCGTGCCGGACACGGAGATGCCGGGGAGCGTGGTCTGGAGGATCTGCTCGATTTTGATCTGGGCGGCCAGGGCCATGAAGAAAACGAGGATGACGAAGACCACGTCGATCATCGGGGCGATTTGGAAGCCGACGTCGGGGTTGGAACTCTGGACTGGCAGTTTCATGGGGGAGAATGCGGACCGGCCGGCGAATCAGCGGGCGAGGGTGGCGAAGGTGATGTCGTCGAGGCCGGCGCGAGCGGCGAGTTCAACGATGTCGTTGACGTAGCTGATCGGGGTCTCGCCGTCGCTGCGGATGAGCACCCGGGCCTCGGGCATGGCTTTTTTACGGGATGCTAGGATCGGCAGGAGGGGCTCGATCTCGGTGTATTGGGTCTCCTCGAAGGTGGTGACGGCAACATCCTCGGCGGGGCGCCAGTGGACGTTGAAGACCAGTTCGCCTTCGGAGTCCTCCTTTTTGTTGGCGTCGGGCGCGACCGGCAGCTGCACGGTCGGGTCGTAGCGACTCACCGCGGTGGTGGCGATGCTCATGAAGAAAATGAGCAGCACCAGGAGAACGTCGATCATCGGGGCGATTTGAAATTCGGGCTCGCCTTCGCCGCCACCACCACCGGCCATAGTATTTTAAGGGGTTGAGGGTTGTCGGATCGTAACGCCGGGGCTCAGGCCTCGGTCGGGGCGGCGGCCTGCTGGCCGGAAACCCAGTTGGGGGTGGCGGCGTAGCTCTCGCCACCCTCGAACTCGACGTTGGCCATGTGATCGTAGGGGAAACGACGGAACAGGTCGTTGGCGGCCAGCGAGAGGTCGTGGATGAGGTGGGTCACTCGGTTGCGGAGCAAGTAGTAGAAGACGAACGCGGGGATGGCGACGGCCAAACCGGAAGCGGTGGCGTGGAGCACGTGGCCGATGGCGCCGGAGAGCTTGGAGGGATCGGCGGCTCCGGCCTGACCCATGGCGGCGAAGGCCTGGATCATGCCGATGACGGTGCCGGTCAGGCCGATCATGGGCGCGATGACGCCGATGACGGAGAGGTAGGCGATCTTGTTCTGGAAGTTGGTGTTTTCACCGACGATGGCGGCGGCCATGGCGTCCTCGGCGGCGTGCTGGCCGCCGTTGGAGTGGCGCAGGCCGGCGTGAACGACGTTGGCGACGACACCGGGGTTCGCGGCGGTCCAGTTGTAGGCGGAGTGGTAGTCACCCTGGCGGAACATCGACTTGAGGTTGTCAATGACGTCGGGCGGGAGGGCCTGCTTGCGGGTGGTCTTCAGGTAGAGGTCGATGACCAGGTAGACGATCAGCGCGGAGCAGAACCAGAGGGGAATGATGGCGGGGGCGGAAAGCTCCTGGAGGAGGGTCTTGGTCTGGACCTCGACGACGGCTTCCTGCGCGAGCAGGGCCAGCGGGCTGGCGAGGAACAGGGCGGCGATGCGGGTGGCGGGGCTTTGCATGACTTTCATGGGCTTGGTTTAGAGGGTGTTGCGAGTGTTCGGGGAAATCAGAAACCGGATTCCTTCCTGGCGACGACGGCCTCGGCGGAGTCGGGATAGGTGTCAATGACGTCGAGATAGGCACGCTCGGCGCGGCCGGTGTCGCCGTAGCCTTTGTAGGCTCTGGCGCTGCCGAGGATGGCGGCGGGCATGAGTTCGTCGAGTGTGCCGAAGAAGGCGGGCACGCGCAGGTAGGACTCGAGTGCGTCCTCGAAGGACTGCCGCTTCAGGGCGAGGTCGCCGCGCAGCAGCCAGGCGCGGGCGCGCACGCCGGCGGGAGCGTTGCTGACGATCTCGTCGATCATGGCGGTGGCGAGGCTGTCACGGCCATCGCGGGCGTCGACCTTGGCCAGGGCGAGTTTGGCGGTGCCGACGGCCTCGGGATCGGTGGCCGAGGTCATGATCTCGCGTGCGGCGGAGGTGATCTCGGAGCCGGGGGCGCTGGAGTCGACCAGGGCCTGGAGGCGCAGCGAGGCGGCCTGGGTCCACCAAGAACCGGGGGTTTTGGTGAAGGGGCCGAAGAGCCGGTAGATCGGGGTGATGGTTTCGAGAGCCTCCTTGGGCTGGCCGGCGGTGATCTGGGTGGCGGCTTGGGCGATCTCGGCCGGCTCGGGCCACTCGAGGCGGGCGACGGTGTTGAGCAGGTAGCGACGCTCGGCGGAACCGCCGCCGGGCAACGGGATTTCCTGCACGAGGGCGTTGCCGCTGAGTTTGACGTCCTCGGCCTTGAGCGCGGTGCCGTTGTTGAGCACATAGCGCTGGGCGGGGAGCGTGGTGGCTCCGAGCAGGGCGAGCAGGACGGTGGCGAGGGTGCGGGGCAGGTGCATCAGGAGTTTCCTCCGGCAGGGGTGGCGGGCAGGGTGGCCTCAAGGGCGATGAGCTTGGTGCGGGCGGTGGCGGTCTCGGGGAGCGCGGCGAGTTCCTCGTTGTCGTTGGCGACGCGCAGCATCTCGCGGAGGGCGTTGGCGGCTTCCTGGTTTTGGCCGAGGGCCTCGAAGGCTTCGGCGCTGCGCAGGTAGGCCTTGGCGACCCAGGGGGTGTAGCGCTTGTAGGAGATGTAGATGCGCTGGAAGTGGGCCTGGGACTTGGCGATGTCGTCGGGCGTGCCGCGCTTCATGAGGATCTCGCCGAGGGAGTAGAGGCTCTCGGCGGTGGCGGGTCCGCGCCAGGAGCGGTTGCCGGCGACTTGTTCGAAGAGGTTCTGGGCGGCGTCGAGGCGGCCGAGCTGGAGCAGGGCCTGGGCCTGGCCGATGGTGGCTTCGAGGAGTTTGAACCGGGCGCCGGCGAGGTCGATGGCGTTGTTGAAGAGGCGGAGGGCCTCGTTGCCGTTGCCCTCGCGCAGGGCGATCTGGCCGAGGCCGGCATAGCCGTAGTCGGCGAAGATGGACTTGGGGTGGGCGGAGACGATCTCGGTGTAGAACGAGCGGGCCAGGTCGATCTCTCCCTTGGCAAGGAGGTGGTCGCCGAGTTTGCCGAGGATGCCGGGGGGGAGGGTGTCGGGGGAGTTGGCGGAGGCGATGCGATCCAGGTATTCGCCCTGGATGCGGGGCTGTTTGCGCAGGCCGGCGATCTCGGCCTTGACGAAGAGGGCGCGGGCGCGGGCGGTCGCGGAGTCGCGGGTCTGCGGGGTGAGGAGCAGCTGGTCGACGCGGGTGAAGAGCTGGTCGAGGGTGGGGACCTCGGGGCGGGGTTCGCCTCGCTTGGCCCGGGGGGGCTTGGCGAGCATGGACGAGACTTCGATCAGCAGACGTTCGACGGAGTCGCGCTGGGCGTCGGTGACGTAGCGGGTGGTGATGTCGGCGACGCGGCTGAGGGCCTCCTCGGTGCGGCCTTCGCGGGAGCGGATGCGGCCGATCCAGTAGGCGGCGTTGATGACGAAGGGGTGGTCGGGGCGCTCGCTGGCAAACTGCTCCCACATGTCGACGGCGCTGTCGAAGTCGCGCTGGCTTTGATAGAGGCGGGTGAGTTCGTCGAGCACGTAGCCGAGCTGCTCGTCGGAGAGGGGCAGGACGAGGGCGTTGCGGTAGCTTTCGATGGCCTGGTCGGCTTGATTGAGGCCGGCGTGGGCATCGCCTTGCAGGGAGTAGACTTCGCCGCGTTGGGGGTGTTCGACGGGGTAGTCGGCCAGCCAGGCCTGGGTGCGTTCGAGGGCGGATTTGTAGTCCTGCTTGGCGTAGTCGGTGGCGGCGAGGCGGTAGCGGGCGTCCTCGATGAATTTGCCCTGCGGGTAGCTTTCAACGTAGGTGTTGATGGCGTGGGCGGCGGCGGATGCCTCGCCGTCGGCGAGCACGGCCATGGCGGATATATAGGCGGCTTCCTCGACGAATTTGCCCTGCGGGAAGGTGGCGAGGTATTCCTGCGCGGCGGTGGAGACTTCGGCGTAGCGACCGAGCGAGAAGAGCGCGTTGGCCTTCATCATCAGCATCGGCTCGAGCAGCTCGCGGTTGTCGCGGTATTTTTCGGTGGCGATGCCGAGGAATTCGAGCTGGGCGGTGGTGTCGTTGCGCTGGCCGGCGGCGGCGGCGGCGAGGTAGAGTGCCTGCGCGCCGTATTGGCTGTCGGGGTAGGCTCGCTGGAAGCGTTCGGCGGCAAGGCGGGTTTTTTCGAGGCGGCCGGACTCGGAGTAGGCGCGGACGAGGCCGAGGTAGGCTTGCTCGCGTTCCCCGGACTGGGGGTATTTCTGGATGATTTCCTCGAAGATGAGGGCGGCTTCCCAGGCGCCGCCGCGCAGTTGGAAGGCGTTGCCGAGGCGGAAAAGGAGGGTGGCGTCGTAGTTTTCGAGTTTGCGGATCTCCTCGATGGCGGACTTGGCCTGCTCCAGGCGCGAGGTGATGCGGCGCACGGAGTCCATCTGGGTGGCGTCGCCGACGGTGAAGTCTTGGATGCGCTTGATGTCGGCCTCCATGCGGGCGTTGCGCCGGAGCTGTTGGTCGATGATGTCCTGCTTGAAGAGGACGGTGCGGTAGGCGGTGAGGGCGCCGGCGGGGTCGTTGGCCTTGGTGAGTTCGTCACCGAGTTGGAGGCTGAGGACGTTGAGGCCGGCGAGGTTGTCGACGAGGGGGAGGTTGCCGCGCAGGAGATTGAGGCCGCGGCGGGCGTCGGGGAGGGCGCCGGTCTGGAGCTGAAGATTGATGAGGGAGAGGGCGGCGTCGGCCCAGTCGCGGTCGCGGGGAGAGGTGGCGAGCAGGCGGGTGTAGGCGGCGATGGCCTCGTCGATCTTGCCGGCCTGCTGGGCGGACATGGCTCCGTAGAGCATGGCCTTGTCGCGGTAGGTGGGGGATTGCTCGGCGCTGGCGAAGACGGGGATGGCCTCGGCGAACTTGTCCTGCAGGGCGAGCGCGAGGCCGAGCATCATGCGGGCCTCGGCGACGAGGGCGGCGCTGGAGGGGTTCTTGGCGAGCAGGCCGTTGATGACCTCGACGGTGCGCGGGAGGTTTTGCGCGCGGAAGTGGTTGTTGGCGGCGGCCAGGCGGATGCGGTCCATGTCGACGCCGTCGGGCATGGCCTCGCCGGCATCGGCGCGCGCGATGACGCGGTCCAGCAGGGCGGCGGCGTCGGCGGGCTGGCGGTTTTTGATGAAGGTCTCGACCTCCGCCAGAATGTTGGGAATGGGGATGGATACCTGAGCCTGGGCGGGGGCCGAGGCGAGCAACATGGCCAGCACGATGCCGGGTTTGCGCAGGGAACTGGATGGGGCGGATTTGCGGGGCGCTGTCATGCGGGGGGAAGGCTGAAACCAACAGTGGGGAAGGCGTGGGTCAATCTTACAAAAATTTCAATCTCTCGGGGCTTCGACCGGACCGGCCTCCAGTTTGATGGTCTGGTAGCGGTGGATGCCGAGCAGGGAGGGCACCCAGTTTTGCACGTCGGGGTGGATGAGGTAGGTGCGGGTGCCGTGGTAGAGCGGGGCGATGGGGGCGGTTTCGAGGAGGTGTTCTTCGGCGGTTTGGAAATGCTTATATCGTTCGGCGGGGCTTGCGGACTTGGCGGCGGCGGTGATGTGGCGGTCGTAATCGGGACAGGTCCAGCCGGTCTGGTTGTTGCCGCCGCCGGTCACGAACATGTCGAGGAAGGTGTTGGGATCGTTGTAGTCGCCGATCCAGCGCGAACGGGAGATGTCGTAGGCGCCGGCGCGCTGGTTCTCCAGGTAGACGCGGAAATCGAGCGACACCAATCGGACATCGATGCCGAGGGTTTGTTTCCACATCGCCTGGATGGCGGCGTAGACACGGTCGTTGAGGGTGTCGCTGTTCATCTGCACCTCGAGGATGGGGAATCCCTCGCCGCCGGGGTAGCCGGCCTCGGCGAGCAGGCGGCGGGCGGTTTCGGCGTCGTCTGGGATGGCGGCCCGCGCGGTGTAGCCGGCGGTGCCGGGCGGGGTGAGGGCGCGGGCGGGGATGCGGCTGTCCTGCAGCAGCCGGCGGCAGATGGCCTCGCGGTCGATGGCGAGCGCGAGGGCGCGGCGCACCCGGGCGTCGTCGAGCGGGGGACGGCGGACGTTGAAGCGGATGAAATTGGTCTCGAGCAACGGGTCGATGCGCAGCAGCTCCGGCGACTCAACGCGGTAGTGCGCGATGCGGTCGGGCAGGAGGTCGTAGGTGAGGTGGAGCTGGCCGGTGCGAAAGGCGGCTTCGTCGGCGGCGAGGTTGTCGTTGGGGATGAAGACGACCCGGCTCACGCCGTCGGCGGTGGCGGCGTGATTCCAGTAATGCGGGTTGCGGGTGACGACGATGCGCTGGTTGGGCGTCCACTCGGCGAGTTGGTAGGCGCCGTTGCCGACGAATTTGCCGGGCGCGGTCCAGCCGCCGCCGCGCCGGTCGATCGGGCCGGCGGCGAGCACGGTGGGCGGATGCACGGGGAACCACGCCTGGTGCGCGGCGAGCGCCAGCAGCTGGGGGGTGGGGCGTTCGAGGTCGATTTGCAGGGTGTGGTCGTCGAGGGCCTTCACGCCGACCTCGCTGAAGTCGTCGAGCGCGCCGTTGTTGTAGGCCTCGGCGTTCCTGATCGGGTGGAGCATGTAGCCGTAGTCCGAGGCGAGGGCGGGGGTGAGAATGCGTTGAAACGAAAAGACGAAGTCGCCGGCGGTCACGGGGGCGCGGTTGGACCATTTGGCCTCGGGACGGAGGTGGAAGGTGTAGCGCAGGCCGTCGTCGGAAATGTCCCAGCCGGAGGCGATGCCGGGCACGGGTTGCGAGGAGGCCTCGTCGATCACGGTCAGGCCTTCGAGGAGCGCGATCAGGATGTTGTAGTCGGTGTAGGCCGAGGAGGTCTGCGGATCGAGGTCCTGCGGTTCGGCGCCGTTGCCGATGATGAGGGTGCCGGTTTCTCGGGCCCGTTCGACGGGGGTGGCGCCCGGCCGGCAACCGACGACCAACAACAGCAGGCAGGCGAGGGGGGCGAGCAGGCGGAGCGGCATGGGCCGATTTGATCGGACAAAACCTCAGTCTTGCAAGAGCGGCGCGAGCACCGGCCAGACGTTGTCGGCGACGCGACGGTGGCCGGCGACGTTGGGGTGGATGCCGTCGGGCAGGTTCAGCGCGGCCACGCCGCCGACGCCGTCGAGCAGGAAGGGGATCAACGGCAGGTCGCGTTCGCGGGCGATCTCGGGGAAAACCGCGTCAAAGTCCCGCGCGTAGTCGCCCATGTTCACCGGCATCTTCATGCCGGCCAGCATCACCTTTGTGGCGGGGTTCTTCGCGAGCACGCGGTCGATGATGGCGTTGAGGTTCTGGCGAACCATTTCGACCGGCAGGCCGCGCAGGCCGTCGTTGGCGCCGAGTTCGAGCACAAAAATGTCCGCCGGCCGCCGCAACACCCAGTCGAGCCGGCGCAGCCCGCCGCTGGTGGTGTCGCCGCTGAGTCCGGCGTTGACCACCCGCCAGTCGAGCCCGGCGTCGTCGATGCGTTTTTGGATCAGCGCGGGGTAGGCCTCGCCGGCCGCGTCGTCGAGGCCGTAGCCCGCCGTGAGGCTGTCGCCGTAGAAGACGACGGTGCGCGGGGCGGCGGCCAGCAGCGTGGCTCCAAAAACAAACAGCAACAGGACACGGATGATGCGCATCATTTGCCAAACAAGCCCGCCGCGGTTTCCTGCGCAACCACCGACATGAGTTCATCCGCCGCCGCGCCCATCCTCGAGGTCCGCAACCTCACCCAAACCTACGCCACCGCCGCCGGCCCGCTGACCGTGCTCGACTCCGTCGGCTTCACCGTGCCCGCCGGCGGCACGCTCGCCATCGTCGGCCCCTCCGGCAGCGGCAAGACCACCCTGCTCGGCCTCTGCGCCGGCCTTGACCGCGCGCACTCCGGCGGCGTGCGCATCGCCGGCGAGGCGCTGGAACAACTCGACGAGGACGGCCGCGCCCGCGTGCGCAACGCCGAGGTCGGCTTCGTGTTTCAAAACTTCCAACTCATCCCCACGCTCACCGCGCTGGAAAACGTGCTCGTGCC
>JBDRJH010000461.1:0-2538 GCA_043815125.1 Verrucomicrobiota bacterium | reverse complement strand
GTCGTAGAAGGCCTGCTCGACCATGAACTCCACCTCCTGGTACCGGTGGATTCCGGTCCCGGCCGGGATCAGGTGCCCGATGATGATGTTCTCCTTCAGGCCCTTGAGGTCGTCGCGGGCACCGCGCACCGCGGCGTCCGTCAGGACCCGGGTGGTCTCCTGGAAGGACGCCGCCGAGATGAACGACTCGGTCGTGAGGCTGGCCTTCGTGATGCCGAGCAGCAGAGGCTCGGCGCGGGCCGGCTTGTCGCCGGCCATGATCGAGCGCTGGTTGGTCTCCCGGAACTCGGCGCGGTCCACGTTCTCGCCTTCCAGCAGGGCCGTCTCGCCGGCATCGGTGATGCGGACCTTCTGCAGCATCTGGCGGACGATCACTCCGATGTGCTTGTCGTTGATCTTCACGCCCTGGAGGCGGTAGACCTCCTGGATCTCGTTCAGGAGGTACTCCTGCACCGCGCGCGGTCCCCTGATCCGCAGGATGTCATGCGGGTTGATGGGGCCTTCGGACAGGCGGTCGCCGGCGCGCACCTGGTCGCCCTCGTGCACGCGCATGTGCTTGCCGACCGGCACCTCGTAGGTCCGGGGGGGGCCGCTCTCCGGGGTGACGTGCACCTCGCGCTTTCCGCGTTTGATGTCGCCGAAGCTGATGGCGCCGTCGATCTCCGTGATGACGGCCGGGTCCTTGGGACGGCGGGCCTCGAAGAGCTCGGCCACCCGGGGCAAACCGCCCGTGATGTCGCGGGTCTTGTAGACCTCGCGGCTGATCTTCGCGATGGTGTCGCCGGGGTTCACCGCTTCCCCGTCGTGCACCGTGAGCTGTGCGCCCACCGGGATGATGAATTCCTTGAGCTTCTCGGCCCTCTTCGAGTCCTTGCGGATCTGGATGGTCGGGTGGAGCCTCTTCTCCCGGTCCTCGATGACGGTCATCTGCCGACGACCCGTGGACTCGTCAAGCTCCTCCCGCATCGTCACCTCTTCCACGATGTCCTGGAAGGCGATGACACCTGCCGAGTCGGCCACGATGGGCTCCGAGTAGGGATCCCAGCTGAAGAGCAGGTCCCCGGATTCGATGTCCTGGCCCTCCTCGACGGCGAGCGTGGCTCCATAGGGCACCGAGAGGCGGCTGCGAACCTGTCCGTCCTTGGTCTTCAGGACGATCTGGCCTTCGCGGGACGTGACAATGCGCTCCTCGTTCGGCGTTTCCACCGTCGTTACACGCTCGAGGGCCACCACGCCGTCGATCTTCGACTTCCGCTGGGTCTGAGCCGCGATGCGCGCTGCGGTACCGCCGATGTGGAACGTTCGCAGCGTGAGCTGCGTTCCCGGCTCACCGATGGACTGGGCGGCCAGGATGCCGACCGCCTCCCCGAGGTCCACGGTCTTCATGGTGGCGAGGTTCCGGCCGTAGCACTGCATGCACACGCCCCGCTTGGACTCGCAGGTCAGGACCGACCGGATCTTCACCATCTGGATGCCGGCGTCGTCCACCGCGTCGGCCATGTCCTCGCCGATGAGGACACCGCCCTCGATGAGCATCTCCCCGTCGATCGGGTCGTAGACGTCTTCGAGGGCGACGTTGCCCACGATGCGGTCCGCGAGCGGCTCGATGATGTCTTCGCCCTCCTTCAGGGCGGTCATCTCCAGGCCGAGGATCGTCCCGCAATCCTCGGAGGTGATGACCACATCCTGCGCTACGTCCACCAGGCGGCGGGTGAGGTAGCCTGCATCGGCCGTCTTGAGGGCCGTGTCGGCAAGCCCCTTCCGGGCACCGTGGGTGGAGATGAAGTACTCCACCACGGTGAGCCCCTCACGGAAGTTCGACTTGATGGGGCTCTCGATGATCTCGCCGATGCCGCCGGTGAGCTTCTTCTGGGGCTTGGCCATCAGGCCGCGCATCCCGGCGAGCTGACGCATCTGGTCCCGGTTACCCCGGGCGCCGGAGGTCATCATCATGTACACCGGGTTGAAACCGTCCTTGGAGCGCTCCAGGTGGCGCACCATGGCGTCTGCCACGTCGTTGTTCGCGTGCGTCCAGGTGTCGATGACCTTGTTGTACCGCTCGCCGTTCGAGATGAAGCCGCTGGCATAGGCCCGCTGGAAGCGGGTCACCTGCTCGTCGGCGTCCTTCAGGATCTCGGCCTTCTCGGTGGGGACCTCGAGGTCCTCGATGCCCACGGAGATTCCGCCCATGGTCGCGTATCGGAACCCGAAGTCCTTGAGCGCGTCGAGGAACTCGGTGGTCTCGCGCAGCCCCACGCGGGTGAAGCACTCGAAGACGAGGTCGCCCAGCTCCTTCTTGCCGAAGGTGCGGTTCAAGAACCCGAGCTCGTCGGGGACGATGGAGTTGAAGAGCACTCGGCCCGCGGTGCTGCGGAGCCACTTGCCCACGATCTCGCCTTCCTCGTCCAGCGCCGCAGCGAACCAGTTCTTCGTAAATTGGGCGCTTTTCAGGAATTTCATTGAATTTTTTCAGATTATGCAGAATGTAAGATTCAACTTGCTTTGATAATCCGTTTCGTGATATTTCAAAAATTGGTT
>JBDRJH010000460.1:0-7314 GCA_043815125.1 Verrucomicrobiota bacterium | reverse complement strand
CAACGCGTGGGAACTGGTCAGCCAGGCATCGCGCACGGACTCGCGGGAGTTGGGCTCGGTTTCATCGTCGCCTGCGTAGTAGGCGGTGCCGTCGAAGCCCGGCGCGAGCGTGGAGAAGAAGGTGCCATCCCACAGCGCCTGGTTGGCGAGATAGGCCGTGTCGGCGAAATACCAAGGGTTGGCGGGGTTGTTGGAAACGTTGCGGGGAGTGGCCTGATCCGGGGGGACAAAGGGATTGGACTCGGAGTTGCCGATGGCCATGTAGGGCTCGTGTCCATACAGGGAAATCATCAGGTGCTGGAACTGGGCGATTGAGGTGAGCGGTCGCACGGGGACCTCCAACAAACTGATGTTGGCAAAGCCGACGCCGGCCTCGTTGGACGGTCCCCAGTAGGCGGTGCCGGAGGGATCGGCGTCGATGACATCGGTGGTCCAACTGCCGTTGAGCCGTCGGTATTCGGGTTGCCAAGCCGCTATCGCCGATGGATAGCCGCGGCGAAAACTCTCCGAGGGATAATCGCCGAGCGCCTCGGTTTGAGTCACCACCGCGAGCGGATTGGTGGTGATGAAGGGACGCGAGGCGCGCTCGAACGGTGTGCTCCCAGACGAGGCCGAGTGGTCGGAGGGTTTTACATAGATGTCGTAGGAGAAAAGCGGACGCGGCTCGCTGTTATAAGCGGCGGCGGTCTCGCCTCCGTTAAAGGCGCCCGAATCGGTCCAGGCCTCGTAGCTCGTGTATTCGCGCTCGGCCAAGTCCTTGGCGGAGGAGCCACCGAGGTTGGGCGGCATGACGTAAAACTCGCTGTGCATGGCAACCTCGGTGGCACCACGCGTTCCCGTGCGATCCCCTTCACCGGTTTCAGGATAAAAACGCAGGATGAAATTATTATTTCCACCGGTGTAGGTCAGGCCCGAGACGGCCAGCGAGAGTTCCGTGTCGCCGGTGACCAGGATGCGATTATCCTCGGTGTTGACGACTGTCGCGCCGGCGGGACCGATGGGCCAGTTGTGTGGAGCCATGGTGCCCCAGAAATCGTATTTCACACCGTTGAGATGATCGAAGTAATAGCCGCCCTGAATGTTTTTGTTGGCCGTGAACTCTAGATCCGTTGAAGCGATGATGTTGGTCGGCTCCGTCTCCGAAGGAGAGAAAACCCTGACCTCTCCCGGCTCGAGAACCATCTCAGGGATGAGTATCTGGGGAAACGATTGGTAGCCCTTGGATGGGTCCGCGTTTTGAGCGGCCGCGCCTAGCGCGACAGTCCGGTTATGCATCGGCGAGCCGGCGGGATCACGCCGGGTGAAGTCATGGATCACGCCGTTCCGATTCGCCCGGATGAGTTGTCCGAAGGGAAGTCCGCGCGGTTCGAGGCGCGCCCAGTAGCCGTCGCCATCAAAGTCGTGGAGCTCCAGGCGGACGTTGTAGGGGTTGTGAAAAACCACCATCGGAGTAACCACCACGCGCACCTCATAAATATCGGCCGCGGGGTCGGCGGTGTCGGGAACCGATGACGCCGGAACGGTCTGCAGGCTGATCACAAAAGAGAACCGGTTGAACACGGGCAGCAGCGCCGGTGCCGTTGGACGGGGCGTGGGGCGACTGACGCCACCTTTGGAAATGGTGTCGAGAATCTTGGGGTCGCCGGTCGCGGTGCGGTTGTAGAGGTCCAGGATCGAATCGTTCAGTCCTTGCCGGTAGGTCGGCAAAAGCGCCCGCGCGCGGAACGACGGCAAGGCACCGAGGTCGGTCACTTCCTTGTAGAGCCGGTAGTGATTGCGCAGCAAATGCCAGGTCGGGCCACGATAGGTCCCGCCCGACACCGGTTCGTTGTAGATGAAGGAGACAAATTTTCCGCTGGCTCCGGCCATGGGCGCGCGAGCTGCGGTTGGAGCGCCGTTGGCAAAGACCGAGGCTTCGAACTCGGTTTCCGGCAGCTCGAACGCCGCCGTGAGATCGCGCTTCAAACCACCGTTTCGGACGTCGGCCTGCACGCCTGAACTCCAGTAGGTCATGTCGTGGAAACGGACCCGGGCGGCGTTCGCAAGCGAGGTGGCCCCGGCGGAGTCGGCCGCGCTGAGTGCCAGTTGGTCACGCGTGAGCCAACGGCTGAATTCAGGGCGCGCGTCGTCAGGCAGCAGCGGTTCCAGCAGTTCGTCGCCCGTGGTGTCGGCGCGCATCCACTCGATGGCGTTGCGTTGGGCCAGGCCGATGTCGTTGAGCTGGTCGGCGAGGTCGGGGGCGGTCTTGGTGCCGTCCGGCGTGAACCACGGGGCGCGCAGCGGGCTGGTGAGGTTGGCCCGGGCTTTCACGCCTTCGTCGCCAACCCAGTAACCGAAGCGGCCGACGCGGTGTCCGCCCGTGATGGCGGCCAGGCCGGGCACGGCGTCGGAGCGGATGTCCTGCAACGGCACGTCGACGCGGTTTTGATCGGACGCGGCGGTGGTCGAGAGATCGGCGCTGGCCTCGCCGACCAGTCGCACGGTGTCGCTGGATGCGTCGGGGTCGGCGGGCGCGGTGGTGACATCGGGCGTGTTGCCCGAAACAAGCCAGGCCAGGCGTTCGCCGTAGGTGTCGGAGTCGGGGTCGGAGTCCCACACGCCGGTCCAGCGGCGGTTGGTGACGACGGCGGTCGGATCGATCTCCGCGGTGGCGGTGACGCGCTGGTCGGGGCCGGCGGCTTGTTGCAGCTGGCCGAGGGCGATGTTGAGCGCGAAGAGGGCGTTTTGGCGAGCCTTGGCCAGCTCGGCGGAGTTGGCGGCGACCTGCGTCTCGACGCGGGTGAGGCTGGCGAGGGCGACCACGATGAGCACCAGAAAGGCCACTAGGACGACGGTGATGAGCAGGGCGAAGCCGGCGCGCCGGGGACGGCGCGAGAGCACGGATGCGGGGGTAATCGGGGTAAGGCGCATGGGGGTATCAGCCTTTGACGGCGCCGGAGGTGAGGCCGGCGATGAATTCCTTTTGCAGCAGAAGAAAGAGCATGAGCACCGGCGCGATGGACACAACCGTGCCGGCCATGATCATGCCGTAGTCGATGCCGTAGAGGCCGCGCAGCTGGTTGATCGCGACCGACAGCGGGAAATGCTCCGGGGTTTGCAGGATGATCTGCGGACCGATGAAGTTGTTCCACATGCCGAGGAACGTGATCATCAGGTAGGCGCCGATCATCGGACGCACCAGCGGCAGCACGATGGTGAAAAAGATGCGGATTTCCCCCGCCCCGTCGATGCGCGCGCTCTCGATCAGGGTGGTCGGCACGGCGTTCATCATCGACTGGCGAAACAAAAAGATGCCGAACGCGGGCGCGATGCCCGGCAGCAGCAGGCCGGCGTAGGTGTCGAGCAGGCCGAGTTGGTAGATGAGCTTGTAGCCGGGCGCCATCAGCAGCGGGCCGGGGATGACCAGCGCGGCGAACACACAGGCGAGCACCCACTCGCGGCCGGCGAAGCGAAACTTGGCCAGCGCGTAGCCGCCGAGCGCCGAGCAGAGCGTGGCCAGCAGCGCGGCGGTCGAGGACAGGAACACCGAGTTCATGATGGCGTTGCCGATGCCGACCTCGGTGAAGAGGCGCTTGAAATTGACCAGCGTGAGCCGGCCCCAGTCGACGCCGAGGAAACCGTCGCCGCCGGGCAGGAAGAGCGAGGCGAAGAAGTCGGCGTTGGACTTGAACGCCGCGCACAACAGCCAGGCGAACGGCACCAGCGTGACGGCCGCGAAGACGGTCAACAGGCCGTAGACGGGCCACAGCATGAGGCTCTGCCGGCGGGACATCGAGAGGGCGGGCGTCATGACGACTCCTCCTTGCGCGACCAGAGGCGGTGCACCAGCGCGAAGCCGCCGAGGATGAACGCCAGCATCCAGCCGATGGCGCTGGCGTATCCAAGATCCCCCGACGAGAATCCGGTCTGGTAGAGATACATCACGATGGTGAGGCCGCGGTTGTCCGGACCCGGTCCGTTGAGTAGGATGAAGGGCAGCTCAAACAACTGGAAACTGCCCAGCAGCGACAACAACACCACGAACGACACGACCGGCAGGATCTCGGGCAGCACCACGTGGCGGAAGCGGTCCCAGGGTCCGGCGCCGTCGAGACTGGCCGCCTCGAGGAGCTCCTCGGGCACGTTTTGCAGCGCGGCCAGAAAGTAGATCATGTTGAAGCCGATGTAGAGCCACAGCGCCGCGATGATGAGCGCAGGCATGACGTAGTGCTGCAACCAGGCGAACTCCGGGTCGAACAGCGGGAACACCGCGTGCAGCAGCGTGTTCACCAGGCCGCTGCGCTTCTCGAACATCAGCGCGAAGAGCAGGCCGACGAACACGAGGCCGACCAGAGACGGCGCGAAGAAGATCAGCCGGAAAAATGAGCGTCCGCGCAGGCCGGGGCGGTTGAGCAGCATGGCCAGGCCGAGCGAGAGCGGGAGTTGCAGGAAGACCGAGGCGGCGGCGAAGGTCGCGGTGTTGCCCAGCGCCTTCCAGAACAGGGGGTCCTTCAGCAGAAAGGTGAAGTTGGACAGGCCGACCCAGGCCGAGGTCTTCGGCCCGTAGGTCTGCTGAAAAGACAACAGCACCGACTGCACCAGCGGCCAGGCCAGGAACACGCCGAGCGTCAGCAGGAACGGCGCGAGAAAAAGCCAGGGCACCCAGACGGGTTCTGCGCGGTAGGTTTTCATTGTTTGGCCAGAAAGACGTTGCGGGAAATCTGCCGGGTGACCTGCGCCTGGGCGTCGGCCAGCAGGCGGCGGGCCTCGGGCAGCAGCGCCTCGGGGTCGGCGATGTTTTGCGCGCGGGCCTGATCGCTCAGCGCGATGATCACGTCGGTCACGCGGGCCAGCGCGAGGGTGTTGAAGGGCGAGGAACTGCGCGCGGGAATCGAGGGAGCCTGGTTGATGAAGAGGCGGCCGGAGGGTTGTCCGCCGAAGTAGGCGTCGGGTTCGTCGAACACCGGCTGCGACCACGAGGCGCGCGAGGGCGGGATGATGTTGGTGCGGCGGAAGAACTCGGCGTTGCGCTCGGGGTCGAGGTAGAGGCGCTTGGCCAATTGCCAGGCGGACTCGAAGTCGGGTGTGTTCTTCGGGATGCCCAGCATGGAGCCGCCCTGCACGGAGGTGCGCAGGCCGCCGGGGGTCCACGCCGGCAGGGGCATGAGGCGCCACTTGCCGGAGAGCGTGGGCAGGTCGGTCTTCCACACGCCGGCCAGCCAGTCGGGCACGAGCGAGGCCACGACCACGCCCTGGAGCTTGAGCGCGTTGCCCGCGGCGGAGAACTCGGGCGCGTCGACCGCGATGCGCGAGGGGCCGGAGCACCAGGTGGCCAGGGTGGCGACGACACGGGCGTTGATCTCGCTGTCGAGCACCGGGCGTTCGTCGACGTCGAACATCGCCCCGCCGGCCTGCAACAGGAGCATCTCGGTCGAAATGGAGTTGGTGGGCCAGTAGTTGAGGATGTAGCGGTCGGGACGGTTGTCGCCGTCGGTGTCCTTCATCATGGGCCGCAGGGCGTCGAAAAACTGGTCCCAGGTCTCGACGCCGGAGAGGTCGACGCCGGCCTCCTCCACGAGGTCGGCGCGGTAGGCCAGCAACACGGGGTGGACATCGTGCGGCAGACCGAAGATGCGGCCGCGCGAAGTCCAGGGGCTGAACGAGGGCGGATTGATCGTGTCGATCAGGCCCTCGGCGCGCAGCCGGTCCGTGAGGTCCACAAAACCGACGTCGTCGAGCGGACCGGTGAAAGCGCGCGCGGCGATGTTGCGCTCGACCTCCATGAGGTCGGCCACCGGCGTGCCGGAGAGGAAGCCCGAGAGCATGCGGCTTTCCAGCGCGCCGTAGTCGAGCAGCAGCAGGTTGTATTTATTATCCGGATACTCGCGGTTCCAGTTCTCGATCACCGGATAATAACCCGGCGAGTGCGGACGCGAAAACGTCCACATGACGCCGCCCTCGAGCCGGCGGTTTTCACGCGTGACCACGTGCGCGGCCGACACCGCGGCCAGCAGCAGGAGCACCCACACGGCGGGGGTGGTCGCCTGCAGGAGACTGCGCAGGCGTGTCAGAAACGCGTTCATGGGAAACCGTGGCCGGGCGGACGACCGGCAAAATGGAGCGAGGGGCGGCGGGGAACGTGGACGGGGTCGCGGCTGGCGCCGGTCACATCATGGCGGCGTCGAACTCAAGGGCCTTGATGCGACCCTTGGCGGCGTCGGCCGGGCTCCAGAACCAGCCCTTGGTATCCCAGCACTTGGCGAAGGCCAGCTTGTCGGCAACCTCGCGGTAGGCCTTGATGGCCTCGGCCTGCTTGCCGGCTTTTTCGAGCGCCTGGCCCAGGATGAAGTAACTGGTGCCGACGTCGTTGAGCGCCCAGTGCGCGTGGACGGCCTCGGGATTGGAGGTCGGCACCGGCTCGGTGAGGGAGGACTGCTGGGTCAGCGCGGCCTGCTTGTAGAGTTCGATGCAACGGCCGGTGTAGGCCTCAACGGCGGCCAGATTGCCGGCCTCGTAGGCCTGCCAGGCCTTGCCGGTCAGCGTGGCCGAACCATTGTCACCAAAGTCGTAACTCACGACAGGCTGTTCCTGACCGTGCAGGACGGGAACAACGACGGCGGCGGGAGCCACGCAGGCCAGAACGAGGGCGAAACGGATCATATTCATGATGATTCAGGGGTTTAGGGAGGAAGAAATCGGACGGGGAACGGGGAGGTTAACCCAAGACTGGGGAAATCTTTCGATTCGTCAATTTCTAAAATGCAATTCTATGCAACATTGTTCACGAAAAACAGGCCTTGGCCGGAGCCGGCCGGGACCGGCGGAGCATGTGATAGTCCGGATCAGCGACGACGGGCGACGGGCGCCACCGTCTCGCCCTTGCGCAGTTCGCAATCGAGCAGGATGTGCTGCGGGGCGTCGAAACGCTTGTTCACCAGGTCCAGCAGGCGGCGGCCGCCGATCACACCGATCTGGTGATAGGGGATCTGCACGGTCGTCACGATGGGCAGATCGGTCGGCGAGGCCAGCCCGTCAAAGCCCGCCACGGACACGTCGGCCGGCACCGACAGCCCGCGGGCGTTCAGATAGGGAATCAGCTCGAAGGTCTGGTGGTCCGCCGCGCAGATCCACGCCGTCGTGCCGGACTGGATACGCTCGGCCACCTTGGCGTGCGACTCCGGCACGCCCAGGCCGCCGCGCGGGCCCACGTTGATGACGTCCGCCGGGTCGACCGGCAGGCCCAGCGCGGCCATGCGCTCGACGTAGGCGCTGTAGCGCCGCAGCGCCCAGCTCGCCTCCACGCCGTAGCGCCAGGTAAAGAAGCCGATGCGGCGG
>JBDRJH010000459.1:0-11643 GCA_043815125.1 Verrucomicrobiota bacterium | reverse complement strand
GGGTAACAGGTGTTCCGCTACAGGGGTGACAGTTTTCAAGTCGTGGGAAGAGGTCCATGGACCTCTTCCCATGACTTGGGATACAAAAGACGTGTTTGCGCGGAGGCGTGAATTTGTGTGCTTGGCCAACGCTGGAGGAGTCGGCGTCAGCGAGCTTTGCCGACGCTTTGGAATCAGTCGGAAGACCGGCTACAAGTGGCTGGGGCGTTTTGCCAAGGAAGGTGAAGCGGCGTTGGTCGCACGGCCTCCGGCGAGGCCACGCAGGTCCAATCAAACCGACCAATCCACCGAGGAGGCGTTGCTGGCCTTGCGTGGCGAACATCCCACCTGGGGACCACGCAAACTGCGGAGGCGGTTGCAGGATCTGGGGTCATGCGATCTGCCGGCCGTCAGCACCGTGGCGCGTTTGCTCAAGCGCTCCGGCTGTATCGACCCGGTCGTCACCCAACAACATCAGCCGTGGCAGCGCTTCACCCGGCCAGAGCCCAATGAACTCTGGCAGATGGACTTCAAGGGCCACTTTGCGCTGCACCGCGGCCGCTGCCATCCGCTGACCGTGCTCGATGATCACTCGCGTTACCTAGTCGGATTGCGCGCCTGTGACAACGAGCAGACCGCCTCGGTGCAACCCTGTCTCACCGAGCTTTTTGCTCATTATGGCCTGCCGGGCTCCATCCTTTGCGACAACGGTCCGCCGTGGGCCGGCAGCGGCCCCGAGCATACCGTGCTGACTGTCTGGCTGCTGCGTCTGGGCGTGCGAGTGATCCACGGACGGCCCTTCCACCCGCAGACCCAAGGCAAGGACGAGCGCTTCCATCGCACGCTGAAGGCCGACCTGCTGGCCCGACATGATTGGTCGGATCTGTCGCAAGCCCAGCGGCGCTTCGACGCCTATCGCCGACTCTACAACCATGACCGGCCGCATGAGGCACTTGATCTGGCCGTGCCAGCCTCTCGCTACCGGCCAAGTCCCCGGCCACTGCCGACCCGCCTGCCCATCGCCGAATATGAACCCGGCGAACTGGTCCGCCCGGTCAAAAGCAAAGGCGAGATCACCTTCCGCAACCGCTTCTATTACGTGGGCAGGGCCTTTGCCGGACTACCCGTCGCCTTGCGGCCCACCGCGACCGACGGCGTCTACCGCATCTGCTACGCCGCATTTACCCTCGGACTTATCGACTGCTCCATCCCCTCCGATCTACCCAAGGGCCACTACCACCCCATCAACCCTTACTCCTCATAACTGTCACCCCCATAGCGGAACACCTGTTACCCTTGACCCGAGACTATACAACAAGGTCCGGCCCTACATCAGGGCCCTGCTCTGCCGCGGTGCTTACTTGCTGCTATCCGGGGGGACGGCCGAGACCTGCAGGGAGTCGAGATCTTCGCCAAGCAGATCGATCGCGAACTGCCACTGCACCTGCCAGTTGTTGCTTTTGAAAACGAGCGCGTTCCAGCCCGGGTTTAATGTCGCGGGGATTTCCGTCGACGGCGCAGCGGAGAGCTGACCGGTATAAACGTCCTTCCCATTCACCCACACGGTGAGGTGGCTGGGTGAGACGAATCCCAATCGGCGGATGCGCACACCCACGGGTCGCTTGGCGGGGCTGTGAATCCAACGCACGCCATAGGCGACATCGAAGTTTTGAAAGAAACTCACGCCGGCCATGTCCACCGCGCCCGGCGCGTTGCCGCCACCGTAATCAATACTCCCGATATAGTGGCTCCAGCTCAAGGTCCGGCCCGGAGCCAGCTCGGCCGGCTGGCCAAATCCTTCGCCCTTCGAAAAAACGTCGTCCAGCGGGACGGGATTGATCGCCGGGTTGAACGTGCCGCCCTGCCAGCCGGTCCGGCCGATGTTGGTCGTGCCGATGAGCCAGGGGGCGGGGATCGACAGGTCGGCCTCTTCACCATCGGCGGTGAGCTGGAACATCGTGGTCAGCCTGGCGGGCACGCCCTCGACCACAAACTCTCCGCCGGTGGCGTCGGGGTGCCGGCGGGAAACCACCCGCCAACATGCGGGAACATCAAGCGCCACGGACGAGGCGGACGAGCGCGGGGCATTGCGATAATAACGGATACGAAAAGACTCGGGGGCGCCAAGACTGCGACTTTCCGTATTTAGACGCTCAATACGCCAGGACAATGGACGGGGTTTGAAGATATGCGGCGCCTGCTTTTTCTGCAGCCAATCGGCCGCGGTGGTTTCGCCAAGTCCGCGCAGCATGCCGACGGCGATGGCGACATGGCCGGCGTTGTTCGGATGCACAAAGTCGGACGTTACGTGGAACTGGGGACTGGCCCGGCGGCCTTGGTCGAGAAACTCCCGCATGGTTTCGTGCGTGGGCAGGACGACACAGTTTTCGTTCACCGCCAGCGTGGTCAGCTGCGCGATGAGGTCGCGCATCACGCGGTTCTTGGGTGAAGCGTAGTCCTCCGTGCACAGGGTCGGTGTCGCGACCGCGAAGACCCGGGGAGTGACGCGTTCACGGAGGGTTTGAATCAACTTCGTGTAGTCGGCGGCCCAGCGTTCGGCACTCTCCGGGGTGTCCGCCACGCGGGGGAACAGCACGTCGTTCATGCCGAGCATGGAGATGATGACATCGGCTGGCTGATCCAGATTCGTTTTCACGTCATTGGCCTTCACATCCAGCGCGAAGTTTTCCTCCCGGCTCTTTTTTTCCACATGCATCCAGGTGGACACGCCCTGGCCACTGCCGCCGAGGGCGATCAGGGAATAGGTTTTGCCCGGTTGAGTGGCGCGCAGGGCCTCGTCGATCAGATGCATCCAACCTTGCGGCGAGTTGGCCCCCTGCCCCGTTATGCTGTCGCCAATAAACACAATGCGATCACCGGGTTGCAACGAGGAGACGCCGGCGAGGTGACCGGTGACGGTCGCGAAGATCGCGGTCAACAAAACCGTCAGACGACAAAGAGGAGCGGGGATGATCATGGGAATAATGGGCGGAAGGTTAGCGTCCGGGACCGAGCAGCCAGACTTCGCCGGCGGCGATATCCAGCAGGCCGCCGGGGGCAAAGGATCGGGCGCGGGTCAGCTCACGCGCGGGACCGTCGCAAACGACTTGGGCGGATTTGAAGGCCCAGATGACCGCGGGGGCCCCCGCGCCATCGAGCCAGAGGGTGTGCGTGGCGTTTTCGACGAGGCGCAGGCGTTTCATGTGTGGAAGCGCCTCCGTGTAGAGGTGGTTGATGGCCGCGTATTCCGAAGCCAGTTCTCCGCCGGGAATCAGCGGATCGGGCTGGGAGGCACTCGGCGGGACCAGTTTTTCCCAGGGCCGGACGCCGATGAAGGGAACGACCCGGTGAGCCACCATCCAGAAATAAACCTGCGGACTGATGTGCTTGCTCGTGAAAGGATAGCTGCTGGTGAAGAAGCCGGGGCTGGTGTCGATGAGCGCAAAAATGTCGTCGTTGCGCACGGTGTTGGCCCAGAGGCGGCGGCGGAATTTGTCGTCCTCGAAGCCGAAGACCGAGACCGCGGTCACGCCAAAGATCGTAACGATCTCGCAGCGCTGCGCGATGCCGAGCTTCTGCAAGCGGGCCTGAAAGTGCCAGATTTCCTCGGCTTGCGGAGCCTTGTCCGGAGCGCTCCAATCGACGCAATCGATGCCGAGATTTTGATAGGAATCCCAGAAGATGCCGGTGAGCCCGGCGTCGCGGCAGGTGTCTTCGATCATGCCGGACATCCATTGGCCGTAGGCGCTGCGGAAGCGTCCGCTCCACAACGAGCCATACGCCGCGTCCCACGGGTCGCCATTGGCCTCCTTCATCAGCCAGTCGGGGTGATCCGCCCACACCGGCGCATGGCGCGACAGGTGAAAACTGAACCACTGATAAACGGTCAGACCGTTCTTGTCGGCGGCCGAGGTCAGGTCGCGCACCGATTCGACGCCGCCGAAACTGTCGGCGAACTTGAAATCATAGGGACAGCAGATGTTGCCCGCTTCCTTCGGGGCCGGATCCGTGGTGATCGAGTTCAGGACTCCGTGGGTGAAGACCTGCTTGTAACCAAGATCCCGATACACAGGCAAGGCGTCGCGCAGCGGAACCAGCCAGTCCTTCCCGACACGCTTCAAGTCGTCATCCCAAAGATGGGCATGCAACGAGGGTTGCGGGAGCTCGGGCGTGAAATCAAACGGGGCCAGAATGCGCGCGCGCACCTCGTGAAAACAATCCAGCCACAGGTTGCGCCACTCGTGGCGTTTGAGCGCCGCGGGATGCCGGTAAACGAGCAGCTTGCGGGCAGGCGGCCGGGCATTCTCCGTCAGCGGGAAGTAGGCGCGGTCCGTGTAGTGGATGATGTTTTCGTCGGCCGCCTTGTCCAGGCGGGCGCGCGTGAGCGAGGGACGCTCGGCAAACAGGCAGAGCGCCAAGTCCCCTTTCACCTGAAAGTCGAGAATGGCCGCGCCGGCCGCACGGGGCAGCATGTCCATCGGGTAGGCGCCGCCCCAGCCGTCGGTGTGGAATTTTTCGATGGTGCTGAACGCGCTGGTCGCGGTCACCGTCTGCTCAAGATCAATGGCGGATACGTCCTGCTGGATCAGCGTCGTGCCGGCGGCCTCACCGCCGATTTCCCACGTGGTGTCCTCGATGATCCAGTGCAGCGGATTCCCGGGGGAGTCCACCTCGAGCCGCATGGCCAGTCCTTCGTGCCAGGTTTCCTGGATGTGCTCGCGCACGGGCTGAAAGTGCCAGCTGAAATCCGCCGTGGCGGGGGCCGCGCGACGGACGCGAATCCTGGCCTCGCCCATGGCGTCGGCTTCCTGGATGCGCGGCAGCCATTCGCCACGAGAACGAAAATGGATGACAGCACCGCCGTCCTCGGTGGCGTCCGTGCGCACGAGTTCAAAGCGGGAGAAACGCACGCCCGTTTCCGACTCGGCGTAGAACGTCCACGGCAGGATGTCCGCGCGTAACGGCGTGCCGTCGAAAAGCACCTTGCCGATGCCGAGAAAGTTGTGGCGATCAAAGGCGAGATGAAGCGTGAACGGACCGATTTGCAGAGGTGCGTGGGAAGCGGATGAAGACATGATGGAAAATGAGAGGGGGGAGGCTACGGGAGCGTCAGTTCGAGTTTGATGAGACGCTGGTTGACGGAATCAAAAACGAGGCCGCGGTTGTTGCGGGCGACGATCAACGCCGGCTGGTTGAGCAAAACCAGCGTGTCACCGGCGACGTCGGGCTGGCCAAACGTCGCCAGGAGCCGGCGGGTGGCGCGATCAAGGCACACGACGCGCTGACGTGACGTGTCACTGATCCAGAGCACGTCGCCATCCAGCGCGATGTGCACGCGGTCGCCGAAGGTTTCGAGCGGACGCGGTTCCCACGAGTTCCAACGGAGCGTTTCCGTCCAGTTGTCGCCATCGCGAACGAGTTCGATCACCTGTCCGTCCGCTGCGCCGAGCAGTCGGTCCGTGCCCACCGCAATCAAAGATGTCCACGCCTTGACCGGAGCTTTGGTTTTCAAAACAACCGCGCCGGCATCGCCCTGGTAGCGGCCGTCGGCAGCGATGAAGGCCGCCGCGCAACGTCCGTCCGCCGCCAGCACGAGCACCGCGCGTCGTTGCTGATAGGGCGTGACCGCAAGCGCGACGGCTTCGGCGGGGAGGATGGTCTTTGACTCGATGCGGTGGGCGGACACGCGTGGCGCGATTTTGCCGAACCAAAACGCGGGCTTCCGCCACAGGCGCCCATAGGCGATCAGCACATCGTCGTCGGTTATCGTCGAGGCCTGCACCTCGTCGGGATGCGGGATGCCGGGACGCATCGGCGTGGCGGGGCCGGCGGACCACTCCCAATGCGCGGCGCCAAACCAGACGCGTCCGTCAGCATCGAGACCGAGCCCGTCGCACACGGGCACCGCGCCGATCCGTCGCAACACCTGCATACGCGACTCGGCGGGCAACCACTCCAACAGGTGCATCACGCCACGGTAGCCGGACACGGCGAACAGGGTCTGATTGATGGGCGCGAGTCCGCGCGCTTCGTGGATCTCGCTGTATTCATCCACGTAACCGATGAAGGCACCGGAGTTGCCTCCGAGAATGACGCCGGGCGCGGGTTGCAGCGCACGGTCGGCGCGACGGATCGTGCTGTGTCCGCGATAACCAAACCAGTGCTCGCCGATCAACTGCGGACGCGTGCCGGGCACCTCTCCGGTGATTTCAGAAGCCGTGCCATCGGTGGCGAAACGCCGGAGCCGGCGCCCGTCGAGCTGCACGTAAACGGCGCCCGCGGAATCGATCTCCACCCCGTAGGCGGTCGGCGAATCCAGTCTGCCGACCGCACGTTTTTCCGCGCGGGCGTTGACCAGAAAAACCTCCCGGCCCTGCACCGCCGCGGCCCAGCCGCCACGCGTGGACGGCGACAACAAGGCGGTCTTGGTATTCAGAGAGGTGGGCGGGGTCCCCGACGGTGCATCACAAGACAACGTGTATAACTCTCCCGCCACGCTCAGAAGCAGGCTGTCGCCGGCCAGGGCGATGGTATCGGTCATGCCCGGCGCACTCGACCGCAACGGGAACGACGCCAGCTGACGCCCGTCGAGCGAGTAGCGGTTGAGCACGCCGTCGCCGCCGCGATCCCAGATCGTGCCGTGCGCGTCGTAAACCGCGCCCAGACCGGCGGCGGGCTTGGTGCCGAAACGCACGAGGCTGGCCCCTTGTTCACCCGAGTTTCCTAGCACTCCGGGGCTGGTCAACGTGGCCGCCGACAACGCGCCGACGACGCCGAGGGACGAAAGAAAAAGGACGGCGAGTCTCATGGGTTTTGTTTCTCCAGGATAATGTCTCCCCACGCATTGGGCGTGAGCATGATCTCGCCCGGCACGTCGTTGACCAGACCGGTGGCGGGGTTGGCCCAGTAGTTGCGCAGGATGTTGGTGGTGCCGGCGGCGTCGCCGTAGATGACGCCGACATCGCCCCGCAGTTCGATACCGCTCTTTCCGGCCAGACCGAGGTCGGCCAGCGGAAGGGCAATCTCCACGAGGTAGCGGCCCGGCTGTTTTTGCACGGCGATGCGGGCGTTTTCGAGCTGGCGAACGGAGTCCACTTTTTCGCTGCGCCATGGACTTTGGAAGACCGAGCTTTCGTCCGCGGGTGCGTCCGGCAGACGATGCCGGTAGAGCACGGCGACATCGCGATCATCGAAGGGTGCGATGAAGACCCGCAAATCACCAGGCACGGGCGCGGACCGGGCCGGGTTGGCGGCGGGGTTGACCCCGAGTTGAATATCCACGCCGTCACCCGTCTTGAAGAGCATGCGCCAGTCGCGGCCGTTGTTCACCCATGGCGAGTCGTCCCGCACCGAATACAACAGGTAGAGATGCGTGGCGTCGTGCGCGGCGTTGAGCTCTACGGGAAAGCGGTTTCCCTGCTGCGACCAACGCAAGACGGAGGCGTCGGAGGACCACTCGTCGTCGCGCCCGTCGATGACCGGAGGTGTCGCACGGAAGGGAATCGCGGCGCGCAGGGACGTTTGCGGGACCAGGGTGCGCACAAGATTGCGCTCGGCGGCTTGTATTTGGTTTCCGGTTACCGTGAAGCGGCCCTCGTTGCGCTGCGTGTGCCGCAAGCCGTCCACTTTGAAAATACGGTATTCGATGCCGCCGCCTTGGAAGTAGTAGTCCCCCGTTTTTTCGGAGCGGCCGAAACTGCCGCCGAACGCCTCGCCGCCAAGTATGCCGCGGTCGGTGAAGGTCTGCGTCGAGGTGAGCCGGACATCGGGAAACATTTCATCGAGGTAGAGCCCGTCCGAGGTCATCAGGAAGACGCGGCCGTGATTGCCGACCATCGCGACGACGTCGCCCAGGTCGTCGAGCGGCGCGGTGCCGCAAAAGAAAAGCACGCCCTGTAGCTCGCCGGGAGTGGGTAGCGGCGCCTTGTGCGAACCATGCACGCCGGACCAGCGATTCGGATAGGTCCACAACACCGAGCCGTCGGGAGCGATGGCGGCCATGGCGGGGTCCGAGTTTACGATCACGTTACCGAAGCGATCCACCGTGCTTTCGCCGAGAAAATGCACGCTGCCGTCACCGATGGGGCGACCGGCTTCGGTGGCGGCTTTCAGACTCGGATAACGGGGCGCGCCGCCGGGCCACCAGCCATCGGGCTTCATCGTGATCAGGACGGGTTTGTTGTTGGCCAGGACCGGCATCCGGATCGTGAGGTCGTGAATGTCCTGCGCCCAGAAGGGACCGGGGAAATACGCGGCGCGGCCGTCGGTGAACTCGATCTCCTCGGCGGACATTTGCCCGTCGCCGTCCTGGTCCATCCAGAGCATGCCGTAACCGTGGCCGGGCGAGCCGCTGACGCCCGGCTGGTAGGCGACCTCAGGCAGGTCGCGTTTGAAGGCGTCGATGAAGGCCTGAGGCGGATGCCAGTTTTGATCAAAGGCGTAGCGATGGGCGGAGGAGACTAGGGCCAGCGGACGCAGCGTGTTGTCGGGCTTCAGTTCCTGAATCCACATCACGCCCGAGCCGTGGGTCTCCGAGCTCGGGCCGCTGACAAAAGTGCGCCCGTCCTGCTCGAAGAAGTGGTAATGGCGCTGGGCCTGTCCGCCGAGAATCGAGACGGGCGTGGCGGTCTGGTGTTCGAAATCTATTTTGAAGAGCGTGTCCTGACCGATCCAGCGGGTGTGGTCGGTCGGATCAAAGCCGGCTCCCGGCGCACCGTAGGCGGTGGGGCCAAACCATTGCCGAGCGACGGTGCGCGTGGCCGGATCGTAAGCGGCCAATCGTTTCGGTTGCCAACGATCTTCCTCGGTGACCCAGAGCCAACCGTTGGCGGCTTGGGCGAGACCGGCGGGATTTTGCAGCTGAAGCGGATCAAAGGGACCAGGCGCGAGGACACCGGGATGACCGATGATGCCATCGGCGGAACCGTCGGGCTTGAGCACGTGAATGACATTCTGCGCACGGTCGCTGACGAAGAACTGTCCGTCGCGGCCAACGGCAAGCGCGGCGGGTTTTCCGCCGAGAGTGGCGATGAGTCGGGTTTCGCCCCCATCCGGATCCAAGCGAAACAACCGGTTCCCGGAGAGCGCGTAGAGGGCGTCCTTGCCCGCAACCAGCGCCACCGGGTCTTGGAAAGGACGCGACTTGATCACGCGGCCGGTGCGGGGGTCGATTTCCTGCAGCGTCGCCGAAATACGATCGGCGAGAAACAGGCGGTTGTTGAACAGGGCCAGCCCAACCAGCGCGGTGCCCTTGGGCGTGGCGTTGGGCGAGCCCGGGCCGACCTCGTAGGCGTTGAGCGGCAGGAAGCGTTTGCCTCCGGGGAACTCGGCGATGTTGCCGTCGGCGATCCTGAAACGAACCAGACTGATCTGCTGCGTCACTTTCCAGTCGGGCTTGGTTTCGTCGGGACGTTTTTGGAGCCAGGCAGTGCCGTCATAGGCCGCGTAGAGGTAGGTATCGTCGGCCGCGAGGGCGATGCGTCCGAGGCCGACGCCGTGCGGAGCGTTCATGCCGCGGACGAAGTCGCCCGCAGGGGTCAGCGCGATCACCTGGTAACCGCCCTCACTCAACGCTGTGCCGAGAAACACCAGATCGTCGGTCGCGGTAGCGGCGTGCAAGGTGCCGTGGTTGGAGCCCGGACCATTCACAAACGACATCTGAAAATCCGGCGCGAGACCGGGGTGGGAAATCGAGCGCCAGCGATAGTCTCCGGGCGCGACCACCTGGCCGGCTTCATCACGACCATCCCAGACGAGCGTATGCACGCCCTGCGTGTAGTTGACGGCGGATACGAGGTTGCTCACCCGGCGTCCTGCGACGTCCTCGATGACGACCGACGCCTTGCCGTCCACCGGCTGCGTGAACGAAAACGTGATGCGTTCGCGGCGGTCCGCGGCGTTTCGTTCGAATTCAACCAAATCCATCGTCTGCCAATCGGCCGGGTTTGGAGAAAGGCCGGCATGGGTCGCGCGCAGCGGATTTTGGGCAAAAGTTTCGCGCTGGAGCACGCCGCCGGCGGGGCCGCCCATCCACTCGACGGAGAAGGCCAGCCGGATCGGGCCGGGGTTTTCGCGCGTGGCTGTTTTGCCCAGTTGCTCCCAACGCACGCCGAAGCGGTGGCGAGTGATGCCGTCACGGGTTTCGACCGCGGCGTCTTTCTCGGTGAGGATCGTCGGGTTGGTGCCGGCGACGCCGAGCTGTATCCGCACGGCACCGGGAACCGCGGCGTGGCGGGCGACATCGATGGTGATCAACAACCCCGGATCGGTGCGGCTCAGCGCGTAGGACACGCGGGGCGACACCGGTGTCGAGACCGTGAGAAAATCCCCGGCGGCCGGTGTCGGCGGCGGAGTTTGCGCCGTGGCCACCGCCGCGCAGGCGAGCAGCGAAACCCAAAACAGTCGCGACATCGGGAGAGGGAATTTAGCGCACATCGACGGTTCCCCAGTGGGCGGGATAGAGCCGCGACTCGGTCGGGATGTCGTCGGTCATGGTGGTTTCGGGGCGCGGCGGGGTGAACAGGTAGTTGCGACTGGTCGCCTGCAAGCCGCGCCCGCCGGTGCCGGAGAGACGCACCTCGACGTCGCCGCGCAATTTGGTGCCCGGAGCGATCTTGAACTCGAAGAAGGTCAGCGGAACCGAGAAGGCGGCGACATAACCGTCGTCGGTCGGAGTCAGGCGCACCGTCGCACCGGGCACTTCACCGACGTAGTCAAAGTGCGCCTTGCCCGCGGCCGGCGTGTAATAATCGAACGGCTGCTTCTGACCCAGCGTGGTCGGTTTCATCGCGATGAGCCGCGGTTTGTCGCCAATGAGCGCAGCCATCAGCCGCATGCCGCCGGGGGCGGAGTTATCGGTGGCACCCACGCCCCCGAGGACGATGCCGGCGGTGTCACCGCCCTTGAAGGCGAGCTGCAGGTCGGTCGCCGCGTTTTGGAGCGGAGACGCATCCACAACGTGAATACGTGCATGCAGTGCGTCGTTGAAGAGACCGAGCCAGGCCTCCGCGAGTTTTGCGCCGTCCTTGCGCAGCACGGCGGGAGACAAGCCGTTCCACGCGTCGTCGTTGTCCGCGGGATCGGATTTGAGCGTGGCGATCACGAGGGGACCGGACGGGGTTTCGGCCGCATCGACGGGCAGCTCATAAACCTTGTCCAGGACGACGGAGCCGGAGAGGCGGCGCTCGCCCTCGACGCGTCCGGCCGTGAATCCATTCACGCGGAAGGCCATGCCTGTAGAATAGGCCCAGACTTCACCGGTCTTGGGGAAATAGCGGACTTGGGCGCCACTGGTCTCGCCGCCAAACGTGTAGGGACCGGGCGCCGAGATCTCGCCGGGATTGTTCATGAGCGCATCCACGTAGAAGCCGTCGTGGGTGTAGAAATAAATGCGGCCCCATTCGCTGCCGCCGGCCACGTAGCGGTCGTTGATGACGCCGCTCAGATTCCAGAAGTGATACATCTCGCCGGGCTGTTCGCCGCCGGTGGCCTTGCGTCCGGCCATCCAGAGGAGACGTCCGGCGGCGTCGTATTTCGCGAACTTCACGATGTTGAACGTGGAGGTGTGACCCATGCCGTTCATCATCCTAGCGGCGACTTTTTCGCTCGGATAATCAAACGCGCCGTTCTTGCCGGGCACGCGGGTATTGAAGGCGGTGTAGTAGT
>JBDRJH010000458.1:0-14639 GCA_043815125.1 Verrucomicrobiota bacterium | reverse complement strand
AACGCACCTGCCGGAGCACGTTGCGCCCGGCCCTCTCGCCGTGCGGATCGAGCGCGGACGGCACGTTGCCATCGGCCTCCACCCCGAAGTGCTCCGCCACCATCGCCGCGCTCTCCGGCGAAAGCGCCGCCGACAACTCGCGCGGCGTCCACACGTAGAACGCGCCCTCCAGCGACTTCGACTCCGGCGGCCCGTCATGCGGACGACTGTCCGCGTCGAGCGCCGAATAAAACCCGCCGCCCGCATGCCCGAGGTCGGCCAGCGTCCAATCCAGCGTCTCGGCGGCCACCCAGGCCAGCCGCTCGTCATTGGTAAATGAATACGCATCGAGATAGTTCACCGCGATCTGCGCCTGATCGTAGAGCATCTTTTCGAAGTGCGGCACGAACCACGCCTCGTCCACCGAGTAGCGATGAAACCCGCCGGCCACGTGATCGCGAATGCCGCCCGACGCCATGTGCCGCAGCGTGTCGACCGCCAGCTTGATCGCCTCGCGACCGGTCTCCGACTCGGCGCCCTGGATGACCGCCACACGAAAGAGGAAGTTGATGTTCGACGCGCGCGGAAACTTTGGCGCGCCGCCAAAGCCGCCGTGCTCCGCATCGAAGCCCTCATACAGCTGCATGAACGCACGCTCGCAGGCCGCGCCCGCCTCCTCGTGCAAGTCCCCGGCCGGACCGCCCCGCGCCGCCTGCCCCGCGTAATACTCGCGCAGGCTGCCCAGCACGCGCTCGGATTCGTTGACCAGCTTGTCGCGCTCGTTGGCCCAGCCGTTGGTGATGGCCTTGAGCAGATTCGGAAACCCCGCGCGATTCCCCCGGTCCTCGGGCGGAAAATACGTGCCGCCAAAAAACGGTTTCAACTCCGGCGTGAGCCACACCGACATCGGCCAGCCGCCATGCCCCGTCATCGCCTGCACGTAGGCCATATAGACGCGGTCGACATCGGGCCGCTCCTCGCGGTCGACCTTGATCGCGACGAAGTGCTCGTTGAGCAACGCCGCCGTGGCCTCGTCCTCAAAAGATTCGTGCGCCATCACATGACACCAGTGGCACGTCGAATAGCCGATCGAGAGGAAGATGGGCTTCTGCTCCGCGCGGGCCTTGGCGAAAGCCGCCTCGCCCCAAGGCAGCCAGGCGACGGGATTGTCCGCATGTTGACGAAGGTAAGGAGACTTTTCGGCGGCGAGGGCGTTGGTGGACATGCGTAAAAAGCGCCACCGTCTGTCTATTTCAGCGGCATGGCAAAACCCGTCTGTCAAAAAACCGCCCCGACTCCAAAAGGGATTCATTGGCAGACATATCCGCCAAACCCCCGCCATGCCGTCCGAACCGGGCAGATGAAGTCAAGTGGGCTTGTCTATTGTCATTTCTCCTCAACGTTGGCCCAACCATTGCTCTCGCTAACAAAATTTTGATCACGAAACCCATGCTCAAAACCGCCTCCCTCCCCCTGATCGCCGCTGTCGCCCTCATCGCCTCGCAGCCGCTGGCCGCCGCCGACATCACCGTCATCAATGGTGATTTTGAGACCGGAGGCTTCTTGTCCGACGGCTTCTCAAACAACCCCGGGGGCATCCCGACCGGATGGTCCGCCATCGGTGCGTTCAACGGCGCCTTTTTTGGCTATTTAAACCCGGACAACGGACACTACACCGGCACCACCGGCGGCAGCTCCACCGTGGCGGGTATGAACGGCGCCAATCTCTTCTACTTTGGCACCGCGACCACCGGTCAAGGCATCCAGCAGACCCTCTCCGCGGTGCTGCAGGAAGGCTTCAGCTACGACCTCACCGTGGCACTGGGCGCCCGCAAAGGCGGGGAGACCTTCACCGCCTCACTGGACATGCGCATCCTGGCCGGCTCGACGGTCATTGCCCAACAAGTGGTGCACAACGACACGGCCGATTCGTTCGCCGACTTCACCCTGAGCTACGTTTACAACCCCGCCGACAGCGCGTTGCTCGGGCAGGACATCATCATCCAACTGCTGGAGGAAGACGGGGTGCAGGCCGGCGAAGTCGACATCGACAACGTCCGCTTCACCGCCGCCATGCCCGAGCCCGCCGCGGCCGGCCTGGTCGCCGGCTTGTTCGCGCTCGGCCTGTTCGCGGGCATCCGCCGCCGCCGGATCTGATTTATCCGCACAACCCGGATCAAAAAGCCCCCGGCGCAATGACGCCGGGGGCTTTTTTCCGCCCGCCCGGTTCCCCGGAGCCGCCTAACTGCGCCGCGGAGAAAAACCCGCGCCCGACGCTCAACGAATGTTGCATCCAGCCCGCGACCACCGGCGTCCCACCACAGGCACTATCGACGTGACAACATCCGCCGCGAAAGTTTCGGTTTTTCCCCATGCCCGGACTCGACTTGAAAGCCTTCAGCGCGGCCTGCGTCGCGCTCTACGCTCCGGGTCTGCAAACGGGCAATTTCGCCGAACGCGGCTTCACCTTCCTGCGCCGGCTCGTCTCCGCCGAATTCAGCGGCTGCGGCACCCTCCAACACCGCACCGGCGACCTCGACATCGGATTCGACACCGAACACCCCGGCTTCGCCACCGCCATGGAAGCCTACGGCGCGGTCATGGGCGGCTACGACATCTACCGCTTCGACCCCACCGTCAACGCCGGCCAACCCTTCCGCCGCAGCCAGTTTTTCAGCAACCGCCAGTTCCGCGACCTCGACATCTACCGCGAGGTTTACCAACCCCTCGGCATCGACAACCACTGCGCCCTCCACGTCCCCACCGGACCGGACGAGACGCTCTTCTTCTTTCTGGAACGCCGTGGCGGCCCCGACTACTCCGACGGCGAACTCGCGCTGCTGACTCTCGCCCAGGATCAACTCGCCAACGCCCACGCCCACTGCCGCCTCAAACAAACCCAGGCCGACCACCCCGTGGACACCGCCCTGCTCACCGACAACGGCCTCACCCCGCGCGAGGCCGAGACCCTCTCCTGGCTCGCCGAGGGCAAGACCAACCACGAGATCGCCCTGCTCCTCGGCATCGGCCTGCACACCGTCAAAGCCCACGTCGCCTCCGTCTTCAACAAGACCGGCGTCGGCAACCGCCACGCCGCCATCATCTGGGCGCGCGACGTGTGCCGCCGCCAGGCCGACGCCCCCATCGGCACCGGCCCCGGCTTCGTGCGCGTGCCCACCACGCCGCCCTTTCCCGCCTAAGCCCCCCCTCCAAAGTGGAATAACACCCGAGGAGCGTCCGCTGGTAGGCTCGACGCATGCTGCCTGCCCGCCGCCCTCACTTCACCCGCCCCGCGCTCATCCTCACCGCCGCCCTCGGCCTGCTCCTGCCCGGCCAGCTCACCGCCGGCGTCATCGCCACCGATGGCGATGTGACCGGCTCCATGAACGCCGGTGGCACCGCAACAGATCCGGCCGACTACATCATCGGCGTCGGCGATGCGGTCAGGCGCGACTTCGGAGGAAGTATCTTCCTCGGCGCCGCCTCCGCCTCCTCCTCCAGCCATAATCGCCTGACCGTTCGCAACGCCGCCACCGCCACGGCGTCGGATTTCTATATGAGCGCGTTGCAAGCGGACACCAACAACACCCTGCGCCTTACCGGTTCATCCATCTTTACGATGAGGGATTTGTTTGTCGGATATGCGGGCGGTGCCAACCAAGTCACTGTCGAACAGGCATCGACCCTCAACGCCAGGACCTTGGAAGTCGGTTTATACGCAACCAGCCCAGACAATCAACTGCTGCTCACCGGCCCCGGCTCCACCCTCACCGCGACAAGTGGAATCTTTGTCGGCACCCGCGGCGACCGCGGCACCCTCACGGTGGCCAACGGCGCCCGCCTGATCTCCGGTGGCACCAGTCGCATCGGTGACAATGCCGGCGCGGACAACAACACCATCCACGTCACCGGCCGCGACTCGGTCTGGGAAAACTCGACCTTCGTCACACTGCGCGATGGCAACGACAGCCGTCTGCTCATCACCGACCAAGGCCTGGTCACCCTTGGCGACTCGCTCTACTTCGGCAGCGGCACCGGCAACTTCGTCGGCCTCGACACCGGCTTCCTTGCCTTCCAAGGCGACAACCTCGCGCAACTCGCCACCTGGATTGCCGAGGACCGCTTTCGTTTCTGGAACAACGCCACCGACGAATGGCTGACCGCCGACACCGACGACCTCAGCTTCGACTACTTCGTCAATGACGCCGACGCCCTCGCCTTCAGCGGCTACGAAGACCTCGGCGGCTACACCATCATCACCGCCGGCTCACCCATCCCCGAACCCGCCGCCTTCGCCGCCCTCGCCGGACTCGCCGCCCTCGGCCTCGCCGCCTCGCGGCGCCGCCGGCGCTGAGCCACCTCCTCCCGACGGAAGGAGGGGAACTGAAAAAGAGTTCGGAAGGGGAGCCCCGTTGCGACTTCTCCCCGACGCGGCACCTCGCCAAGCTGCTGTCCGCACCAACCCTCCCATGCCTGCCACCACCCCCATCCCGGTCATCCTCGACACCGACATCGGCACCGACATCGACGACACCTGGGCCCTCGCCCAGTTGCTACGCTGCCCCGAGCTCGATCCCAAGCTCATCCTGACCGCCACCGGTGACGCCACCTACCGCTCCACCCTCACCGCGCGGTTCCTGCAAGTCGCCGGCCGCACCGACATCCCCGTCGGCCTCGGCGTCAACTCCAACCCCATGATCGACGGCCTCAACCAAGAGCCGTGGATCAAGGGCTACGACCCCGCCACCTACCCCGGCGAACTCGTCCAGGACGGCGTCGGCCGCCTGATCCGCATCGTCGAGGAATCTCCCGTGCCGGTGACGATCATCGCCATCGCGCCCTCCCTCAACCTCGCCGCCGCGCTCGCCCGAGCCCCGCACATCGCCGCCCGCTGCCGTCTCGTGGGCATGTTCGGCAGCTTCGACATCGGCTACACCAACACCCCGCCGGCCAGCGCCGAGACCAACGTGCGCATGGAGGTCCCGTCCCTTCGCGCCATGCTCGCCGCACCGTGGATCGACGTGCTCCTCACCCCGCTCGACACCTGCAACGCCGCCGTGCTCGACGGTGAACTTTATCACTCCATCTGGCGCGCCACCGGCGATCCCTTGCTGCGAGCGTTGATCGAGAACTACTGCCTCTTCGCCCCGCGCGTGCGCTGGATGCACTGCGATTATTTCGCCCTCCGCTCCACCATTCTCTTCGACTGCGTGGCCGTCTACCTCGCCTACGCCGAGGACCTCGTTGAAACCGAGACCGTGCGCTTCCGCATCACCGACGACGGCTTCACCGTGCGCGACGAGACCGCCGGCGACTTCACCGCCCGCGTCGCCCTGCGCTGGAAAGATCTGCCCGCCTTCAACGACCACCTCACCGCCACCCTGCTCGGCCAACGCTGAGCCGGCTCAAGCGGCGCGTCCCTTCACGCCCGCTACAAACCCCAGGGCCAACCCCGCGCCAAAACCCGTGCCATGGGCCAGCACGTCGATGTTCACCTCGCCCGCACCCAGCAGACCCAGCACCACCAAGCCCGAAACCAGCGGCACCAGTATCGTGCGCCAGCGATGCGGATGATCCGCACGACTCATCACGCGCACCGCCCGCCCAGTGAGCAGCCCCAGCCCCGCGAACACCGCCGTGGACGCGCCCAGCGAACGGTAAACCTCGCCGTGGTGCAGCGCCACCGCCGCCAGATTACCCGCCACCGCGGCCGCCGCGAGCAACGCCCATCCCGCCCGCGTTCCCAGCGTCATCAACACCGCGGAAAACACCAGCAAACCGCCGCCCGCGTTCGAAACTAGGTGCCCCACATCCGCGTGCAGCCACAACGCCGTGCCCGCCCGCCACCACTCGCCGTGACCAAACACTCGCGCGGAATCCAGCAGCACCGCGTCCGTCAGACCTGGCCACTTCCCCTGCGCCGCAAAAACCGCCACCACGCCCAACACCCAAAACAAAGGCGACACCGGCGCCGCCCGCCGTGCCGGCACCCGCTCGACCGCCCGCCGTGGCGGCCAGCCAATACTCTCGCGATCAAAACACGCCAACTGCTCCCGCACCGCGTCGAGCGACGTCGGCTCGACCCGCAGGTGATGACGTCCCTCATGCTCGACCAGCCAGCATGGCGCCCCCATCGCCAGCACCACCGCCCCATGCTGAAGTCCCTCCTTGTGCGTCGCATAAACGCCCGCATCCACGCTCCCCTCCGGAAACGGGTCGCTCGCCGGTGCCACGGCTGATTCAGGCGCATTCATCACCGCCAACCGTAACCACGACCACCCCGCCCGCCACCGCGGAATAAAAAAACCGGACGACCCCGCGAGTGCTTGCCGCGCGGGCACTTCCGCGCCTCGATCAACTCTTATGAGTCCGGCCATCGAGACGCCCCGTCCAACCGTCGACACCAACGCGCATCTCGACACCCTGCTCGAACAGGAACGCAACCTCGACGCCCTCGCCGTTGCCCGCGCCGCCCACCCCGACTGGTTGGCGGTGTCCGATCCGAAAACGCTCAAAACCCTCGGACGCCTCGCCAACGCCTGCGGCGACTCCGTCCTGCATCGCCGCCTGAACGACCGCGCCTGCCGGCTCGCGCCGGAGGCCGACTGGACCCCCTTCCTGCTGGCCACCCGCCGCCTGCGGCGACACGGCCCCTATGAGGCCCTCATGTGGCTCGACCGCCACCACCCCGACCTTTCCGGCGAGATCACCAACTCCGAACAGGCCGACCTGCTGGCGCTGCGCGCCCGGCTCCTGTCCTCCTTTCGCGACTTCACCGCGGCCGAGGCCCTGCTCGAACGCGCCCTCGCCAGCCACCCCCAACGCGGCTGGCTCTGGATGGAGAAGTGCTCGCTCCTGCGCGCGCAGGATCGCTACGCCGCCGCGCTCGAAGCCAGCGAGGAACTCATTCGCCTGAGCCCCCTGCGCCGCTGGGCGGTCAGCACACGCAGCGACCTGCTGCTCCTGCACAACCGGAACGACGAAGCGGTCGCCCTCCTGGAAAACGCCTGCGCCGGCACCCAGTCGGGCTACATCGCCTGCGACCTCGCCGCGCTGCTCGCCAACGAAAACCGCCACCAGGAAGCACTCGACACCCTAGCCCTCGCCGAACAACGCCTGCCACTGGCCGAACGCAGCGACATCCGCTGGATCGCCGCACGTCGCACCGACGCCCTTCACCGCCTCGGCCGCGACCAGGAGGCGCTCGAAGCCGCGCGCGTCGCCGAGCAACACGGCTCCGGTTACTACCGCATCATGGCCGAACGCCTCGCCGCGACCGACCGGCGCGACCAACGCATTCACCTGCCGGTCGGCTTCGTGCGCCAGCACCACATGACCTGCGCGCCCGCCACCATCTCGGCCATCGCCGGATACTGGGGCCGGCCCATCGACCACCAACAACTCGCCGACGACATCTGCTACGACGGCACGCCCGACCACGCCGAACGCCACTGGCTCGTCGAGCGCGGCTGGATCGTGCACGAGTTCACCCTCGGCTGGGACATCGCCACCGCCCTGTTGGAACGCGGCTGCCCCATCCTCGTGGTCACGGTCGACGTGGGCAACGCGCACCTGCAGGCCGTCATCGGCTGCGACCACCGCCTCGGCACCTTCATCGTCCGCGATCCCTACAACCAGTCCTTCGAGGAATGGAACGCCGAGGGCGTGCTCAAGGAACAGACCGCACACGGCCCCCGCGCCTTCGTGATGCTGCCGCCCGAAGAAGCCGGCCGCATCGACGGCCTCGTTTTCCCCGAGAGCGAATTCTACGATCACCGCTTCGCGTTTCGGCGCGCCTGCTTCCTGCACGACCGGGCCGCCGCCGCCGCATCCCTGGACGCGCTCCGCGCGCTCGCGCCGGACCACCAGCTCACGTTGCGCTCCGTTCGCGACCTCGCCCACTACGACGGCAACCCCTCCGCCGCGTTGCCCGCCATCGAGGAGCTTCGCCGGCGGTTTTCCGATCACGTCAACTTCCAGATCGAACACATCGACCTGCTCGAACAACTCGGCCGCCCGCAGGAGGCCCGCGCCCTGCTCGACGAACTCGGCGCCGGCCTGAAAACCTACTTCGTCTTTCAACGCCGCCGCGCCGAACAACACCTGCAGGACGCCCGTTCGGCACCACGCGCGGGACGTGTTCTCCGGCGCATCCTGCGCTACGCCGCGGCCAACGCCGAGCACCTCAAGGCCTACGCCAACCACCTTTGGGAAATCGGACGCCGGACCGAGTCCGCCGGCACCTACCGCCTCGCCGCCACCGTGGCGGACAAGACGGAACATTACTGGCGCAGCTACTTCCTCGCCGAACTCCATCTGAACAACGCCGAGGCCTGCCTCGCCATGCTCCGCGCCCGCTTCGAACGCTGGGGCCGCCAGTCCAACCTGCCCGCCTTCACCCTGGCGGACGCGCTCGACGATCTTGATCGCGGTCCCGAGGCGCTCGCCGTGGTTGAGGATGCCCGCCGGCTCCGTCCGGAAGACGGCGTCATCACCCTGCGTCTGGCCACCCGACTCGCCCGCATCGGGCGGATCGACGAGGCCCGCGAACTCCTGGCAGCCGGCCGGCCCCACTGTTCGCCGCTCGACTGGCTCAACGCCTCCGCCCGCGTCGCCGGCCTCGCCCACGATCACCGCGCCGCGCTGGCGTTGTGGGAGGAAATCGCCGCCCTCTCGCCGACCGACGTCGCGACCCAGCGCGCCTGCATCGACCTCATCCGGATTTGTGAAGGCAAGGCCGCCGCGCTGCGGCGCGTCGAGACGCTCGTCGTCGACCACCCGCACCACGAAGGCTTTCGCGAGATGTGGCTGGAGGCCATGCGCGACGAACCCGCCGCCCTCGCCCTCTCGGTGGCCGACCGGCTGGTCGCCGAACAACCCGACAACACCTGGCTCCTGCGCGAACGCGCCATCATCCTGCGCCGCCTCAGCCGACACCGCGAGGCGCTGGCGGACGCGGATCAAGCCCTGGCCATCAGCCCGCGCTCGCCCTACTCGCACGGGCTGCGCGCCCGCTGCCTGCTCGACCTCGGAAACTTCGAGGAGGCCCGCGAAGCCGCCATGGCCGGCATCCGGCTCAACGTCGAAAACACCCTGCTCTACGACGATCTGCTCCACGCCTGCGAAACCTTCGAGCAACGCCAGGAGGCCGCCCGCTTCATCGAGGAACAACTCCTCGCGCAAGCCGTGCCCGAGACCCCGTGCGGCGATTATCTGGCGAAGTTCCGCGGCGTGCGCGACGACGAGTCCATCCTCTCGACCCTGCGCCGTATTCGCGAAAACCAGCCCGGCCTCTGGTCCGCCGGCTCGGCCCTGGCCACCCACCTCGCCGCCATGGACCGCCACGAGGAAGCCCTCGCCGTCGCCACCGAGAACAGCCAACGCTTCCCCCTGCTGCCGCGCGTGTGGGTCGATCTCGCGCAACTCCATCACCAAAACGGCGACGCCCCCGCGGAAGTGGATGCGTTGCGCGAAGCCCTTCGCATCAACCCCGCCTGGAGTTTCGCCCGACGTATGCTCTCCTCCGCCTGCGAGAAAATCGGCGACCCCGACGGCGCCGAAGCCGCCCTCCGCAAAGCCGTGGAACTCGACCCCGCCGACGCGACCAACCACAGCTGGCTCGGCGACCTGCTCTGGCGTTGCGGACGCCACCACGACGCCATCGCGTGCATGACCTCCGCCGTGCGTTGTAATCCCCACCTCGGCTGGGCTTGGGACGCCCTCCAGGACTGGAGCCAACGCATCGAAGGCACCTCCGCGGCCATCCCCATCGCCGAGGAACTCTGCCGGCAACACGCCGGTGAAATCGCCCTGCTCACGCGCCTGGTCCGCCTCAAGTTTGACCAAGGCACGCTGGAGGAAAATCTGCGCACCCTCGACGACGCCCTTCAGTTGGATCCCCTCGACGCGGACATCCACGACCTGAGGGCGCAACTGCTCTGCCGTCACCGTCGCTACGCCGAGGCCATCACCGCCTGCGAACCGTCGGTCTACGCATCGAAGATCCCCCACCTCCTGCGCGGACGCGCCGCCTGGATCCACGCCCAATCCGGACGCCTCGACGAAGCCGTCACCCTCATGCGCGCGACCGTCGAACAACACCCCGACTACCTCTGGGGCATCGGCCGCCTCACCGAATGGCTGGCCGATAAAAACGAAACCGAGGAAGCCCTGAAATGGGCGCGTTCCTGGGCACGCCAGGAGCCCGGCAACCCCGCCCCGCTCGGCTGGGTCGGCAGCCTGCTGCGACGCCAAGGCAAAACCGCCGAGGCCCGCGAGGCTTACGCGAGCGTGCTCGTCAAACACCCCGACTACCTCTACGGCGCGCGCGAACTGCTGGAGCTGCGCATCGAGGCCAAGGACCACACCGGAGCCGAGGAACTCGCCGCGCACCTGTTGACCCACTCGACCCGGGCCGAGCACCTGCGCGCGCTGGGCCTGATCAACGTCGCGCGCCAGCGTTACCAGGCCGCGGGCAACGTGCTGGCCGAGCTCGCCCTGTTGCCCGAGCTGCACGACTTCCAACTGAGGGACATCTGCGAAGCACTGAAAAACGCCCGTCGTCCCAAAATCGTTTCCAAGGCGCTCGGCCCGCTGCTGGCCAACCCCGCCGCCGCCAAGTGCGTCGCGACGCTCTGGGTGGACGCGCGCGCGCAGCAACCGGTGTGGTCGGCCGTGATCGCGTTTCACCGCCTCCGGGTCGCTCCGGAGCACCGGCAGAATCTCGTCACCAAGCACATCGAGCATCTGGCCGAGCGGCGTTGCGTCTGGGGTCTGGCCATCCTGCGCTGGACGCGCAACCGCGAGCTGCGCGCCAACCACGAGTGGTGGGGTGCCTATGGTTACGCCTACAGCTGTCTCCACAAAAACATCGCGACCATCCGCTGGCTGCGCGACTGGCGCGATCACCCCGGCGTCGAGCCCTACATGCTCAACAACCTGATCCTTTCGCTGCACCGGCTCAACCGCCACCGCGCCGCCCATGAGGTGCTCCGCCACGCGATCACCCTGCCGCCCGACGACGCCACCCCGCGCATCGCCGGATGGTGGGCCTTGGAGCAAGCTCTCGACGGCGACCTGGAAAACGCCCGACGAACGCTGCAAACGTATCCGCCGCCCGACGATCTGCACTACGCGCTGTGGCTGCACGAGCTCGCCCGCATCCTCATCGAGTTCAAGTCCAAGCCCCCGGAGACGCTCCGCGAGGAGTTGCCAAACACCCTCGATGCCATCGTCCAAGCCACGGGCAAATACCCGAATTCAGCGGCCACCGACGACTCGCGTCACCTCCGTTACCGCGTGGAGATCCACTGCGCGCGGCTCCTCGGACAATGGTTCAAATCGCTCCGCCTGCGCCTCGCCCAGTGGATCTTCTTCCTCGGCGAGTCCCAGAGTGTTCAGGCGATCTGGAAGCCCTGGTTCGTGACGTTGTTCGCGCTGCTGGTTTTCACGATCATGCTCATCGCCGCCCTGTCGCCTGACGGCTGACTCCAGCCGTCTCTTTCACCGCCGCTGCCGTTTGCGATTCGCCGCCTGCTTTGCAAAGGTCGGTAGCAACCGCGCCTCCATGTAAGCGAACGCCGCCGCGAGGCCGTCGCGTTGATACACCAGGCCGATCTCGGCCTCGACCCGCGTGGGCCGGGCGATGCCTTGCAAAAACTCGTTGGCCGTCAGCTGGCGAAACGCCGTCGTGTCGATCCCACCACACTCGCGCAGCACGCGCTCGCGTGCCCACAATCCCAATACGGCGTCGCCGATCCACGCCAACTCCTGCTCCGCCGTCGGATCCGACGGCGGCTCGACGGGCGTGAAATTGTGATCGATTGAAGACAACATCGGTATCCGATGAGTTGATACTCAAGTCAGACTTCAACGCAGAGGCGCCAAGGAAGACGCGGAGCGCGGAGTTCGTGAAAAAGCAGCCGGCTCCGTTTTGCGTTTTTTGCGCCTTGTGTGGCCATTGCTCCGAACTCCGCGACCTTTGCGTCTCCGCGCCTCTGCGCCTCTGCGTTAAAACTCCGAATCTCGGCGCGGCTTACTTGCCCAGCACCCAGGCAAAGATCAGCGGAGCCACGATGGTGGCGTCGCTCTCGACGATGAACTTGGGGGTCTTCTGGCCGAGCTTGCCCCAGGTGATCTTCTCGTTGGGCACCGCGCCGGAGTAGCTGCCGTAGGACGTGGTCGAGTCGCTGATCTGCGAGAAATAACCCCAGAGCGGCACCTCGGTGCGACCCAGATCCTGGTGCAGCATCGGCACCACGCAGATCGGGAAGTCGCCGGCAATGCCGCCGCCGATCTGGAAGAAACCGATGGAGCCTTCGCCGTTTTTGAGCGTCTTGGCGGTCTTGGTATACCAGCCGGCCAGCCAGCTCATGTATTCGATGCCGGTGCGCACGGTGTGCACGTTCTTGATCTCACCGGTGATCACTCGGCCGGCAAACATGTTGGCCAAAGTGGAGTCTTCCCAACCCGGCACGATGATCGGCAGGTTCGCCTCACAGGCGGCCAGCATCCAGGAGTTCTTGGTGTCGATCTGGTAGAACTTCTTCAGTTTGCCCGAGCGGAGAACCTTATACATGAACTCGTGCGGGAAGTAGCTTTCGCCGGCTTGGTCGGCGGCAATCCACTCCTCGGCCACGGCGGCCTCGATGCGGCGCATGGCCTCGCCCTCGGGGATGCAGGTGTCGGTCACGCGGTTCATGTGGCGGTCCAGCAGCGCCTGCTCATCGGCGGCGGTGAGGTCGCGGTAGCCGGGGACGCGCTCGTAGTAGTCGTGGGCCACGAGGTTGAAGATGTCCTCTTCGAGGTTGGCACCGGTGCAGACGATGGTGTGGACCTTGCCCGCGCGGATCATGTCGGCGAGCGAGAGACCGAGCTCGGCGGTGGACATCGCGCCGGCGAGGGTGACCAGCATCTTGCCGCCGGCCTTAAGGTGATCCTCGTAACCCTTCGCGGAGTCGAGCAGCGCGGCGGCGTTGAAGTGACGGTAGTGGTGCGCGATGAACTGCGAAACCGGGCCCTTCTTGGCAGCGAGCTTGGCGTTGATATCTTCGGGGCGCTTGGTCTGACGTTTGGCTTTCATGGATGGATTGGACGGAAAAAGTTGAAAATTTTCCGCGAGCCAACCCAACCCCCCGCGCCAACGCCACCAAATTTCCACCCCGCCCCGGCATTGTCACCCCTCCTCCGGCAAAAGTGTCACTCATTAAGTGACACTTTTCTCCGCGCCCCAGCTCCATCCCAGAGGTAAATCGCCGGAAGGCCCTACTCAAAGTGTCACTTAATGAGTGACACTTTGCCGTGGGTTTCAGGCCGCGAGGCGCGAGTCGGCCGACGGGTGAGTGCGCTCCAGTCGGGGTTACGGTCGGGGCGACCGGCAGCGCTAACGGCGGCGCGACCGGCGGCGACCACGCGGTGGCCCGGCGGCAAATGCGGTCAGGTGACGCGTATGTCACCAACGCACTGAAACGGCGCCACCCGGGCAACCGCCGCCTCCGGTTCGCGGGTTGACCCCCGGCATTAGCCCCGCTTGGTTGGCCCATTCTACATGCTGACCATCGCCGACGTTTCCAAGTCCTACGGCACCCGTGAATTGTTTTCCGAGGTATCGCTTTTCATTTCCCGCAACGACCGCCTCGGCCTGATCGGGGCCAACGGCGCGGGCAAATCCACCCTGTTCGGCCTCATCCTCGGCGAGGAAAAACCCGACACCGGCACCATCGAGTGGGAACGCGGCGCCGACTTCGGCTACCTCCCGCAGGAGTCCGCCCCCGCCGGCGACGAATCCATCCTGCACATCGCCACCAGCGGCCAGCAGCTTGAGCCCACCGAGGACAACTACGACATCGACTACACCCTCGAACCCCGCGCCCGCAAAATCCTCGACGGCCTCGGCTTCAAGCAGGACGACGCCGACAAACCCGCCAAATCCTTCTCCGGCGGCTGGATCATGCGCGCCCACCTCGCCCGCCTGCTCGTCGCCGAGCCCGCCCTCCTCCTGCTCGACGAACCGACCAACCATCTCGATCTCCAGGCCCTGCTCTGGTTCCAGGACTACCTCACCCGCTACCCCGGCGGCCTCGTCGTCATTTCCCACGACCGCGCTTTCCTCAACGCCCTCTGCACCGGCATGCTCGAACTGCGCGCCGGCACCCTGCACTACTACGACGGCAACTACGACCGCTTCCTCATCGAGAAAGAAGCCCGCAAAGCCCAGCAAGCCGCCGCCTTCAAAAACCAACAGCGCGAGATCGCCCACCTCCAGACCTTCGTCGATCGCTTCGGCGCCAAGGCCTCCATGGCCTCCCGCGCCAAGTCCAAGGAAAAACAAATCCAACGCCTCAAGGAGGTCGCCGTCGAGGAGCCCACCGAGGAGCTGCGCAAGATGAACTTCAAGTTCCCGCAGCCCGCCCGCTCCGGCCTCAAGGTCGTCGAACTCAAAAACGTGCGCCAGGCCTACGGCGACCACGTCGTGTATGAGGACCTCAACTTCCAGGCCGAGCGCGGCCAGCGCATCGTGCTCATCGGCCCCAACGGCGCCGGCAAATCCACTCTCCTGAAAATCCTCGCCGACGCCATCCCGACCCAGGGCGGCACCCGCGAGCTCGGCAGCAACGTCACCTGCGGTTACTTCGCCCAGAACCGCCTCGATAACCTCAACC
>JBDRJH010000457.1:0-8551 GCA_043815125.1 Verrucomicrobiota bacterium | reverse complement strand
CACCGTCGGCTCCGCCTACGATCCCGCCGACAACCCCGACCGACTCCTCTCCCTCGACCCATTCCCCCTCATCGGCCCCGCCTCCCTCGCCACCACCCTGCGCCGCCGTTACCATGACCTCACGCCCCACTCGGCGGGCGTGCTCAGCGACACCCACGCCGGCGGCCTGCGGCGCGACCTGAGCGCACTGCTAGCGACCGGTTTCACCCCCGCCTCCGGCGATCCGGAGACCGACACCGCGCGGCTGCACACACTCGATCCCATGCCCGGCGTCCACACCGAGGAAACCGCCGGCTTCGGCGTGCCCACCTGGGGCCACCTGCGCAGTTACTACCGCGACATCCTGCCCGTATCCGGCGAACTGGCCCCGCGCCCGCCCGTCTTTGATCAACCCGGCCAGCCTGACGACGTCGGTCTCTCGCCCGTGCTGACCTACGCCACCCTTGGCTTTGCGTTCGCCACCAACGGCGGCGCCATCGAGTTCAACGTGTATCCGCTCGTCGTCCTGTGGAACCCCTACACCCGCCCCATGGCCGCGCACACCTACGAGGTTGGCATCCGCATCCCGCCCCCGGGCGCCAACCTCCAGTTTCAAGTCAGCGACCCCGCGCTCACCCCGCGCGTCTGGGAAGCGCGCGAGACCCGCGACGTCGGCCACGAGGGCTACCTGCTGGGCTCCGCCACCGACCCCGGGATCGGTGACACCACCGGCCGCTACTTCCGCTTCAACGTCCGCACCGACGTGCTGCAACCCGGCGAAAGCGTCGTCTACACCCTGCCCGCCAACGCCACCTACAATCGCAACGCCACCACCCCCTGCTCCGTGGACCTGCGCCCCGGACTCGAGGACCAAAACTTCGCCCGCCTTCCCGGCGGTTCGCTCGACGCGACCGAGTCGTCCTGGGACTACCGCGTGGTCGCCGCCGCGCCCTATTTCAAGGCCGTGCCCAACCGCAGCATCTGGAGCGGCGTGCGCTTCGCCAACATCGCCGATTTCAACGCCACCACCGACGAAAACGGCAGCCCCATCAGCACGGCCGGTCGCACCGAACTGCGCGGCGCGCTCGACGCCTACCTCGGCGAACCCCGCTCCGCCGCCGTCACCACCGTCGCCCAGGCCGACATCTGGGACCCCCGGCGCAACCGTTGGTATCAAGTCGCCTCCGCCGTCCAATACGGAGCCCCCAGCGTGCCTGCCGGACACATCCTCCAAGGCGGCGAAGACGTGCCCGTCACCGACGCCATCCCCGGCGACACTCCCGGCGCGGTCATGATGCTCTCCGCCGTCTTCGCCCGCGGCGGCAACAACGCCACCATCCAAGCCTCCACCAGCAACAACTACTCGTGGCTGATCAACGGCAACCCCCGCGCCCCCGCCCATTTCAAGACCCGGCGCGACGACACCGGCACCACCAACTACGCCGCCCGCGTGGACATCGGCCCCTGGCCCACCTGGTTCGTCACCGACGCCCCCGGCGACCGCGCCTCCGCCGGCTTCGGCCACGACTGGCAGGCCGGCGCCCCCATCGCCGCGCCGCTCTTCGAGGCGCGCGCCGACGCCGAATCGACCCTCAACCTCGGTCGCCTGCAGCACGCCAACCTCTCCCTCGTCGGCACCCAGCCCGCCTATCCGCTGGGCAACTCCCGCGCCGACCCGCGCTTTTTCACCGTGGACCGCCTCTCCGACACCACCATGGTCCGCGGCACCACCAACCCCGAGCTGGCCCGCGCCCACGCCGTTTACTACGACAACAGTTATCTGCTCAACCGCACCCTCTGGGACCGCTACTTCCTCTCCACCGTGCCTCGCTCCGGGCCGCTAGAGCCCGTCAACCCGCTCATCACCGTCCGCGCCGACACCACCGCCGATCTCACCGATCCCGCACAAGCCGCCGCCGGCCTCTTGGTCAACGGCGCCTTCAACGTCAACTCCACCTCCGAGCAGGCCTGGCGCGCACTCCTTGGCGCGGTCAACCAACTCGCCTACGACCCCGTCACCGGCGGTCCGCCCGCCACCGGCTCCCGCGCCTCCGCCCTCTCGCGCTTCGAGCACCCGACCGCCGACACCACCGTGCCCGCCACCGGCGGCGACCCCGCCGACCTCTGGCGCGGCTACCGCGAACTCGACGAGACCGAGATCGCCCAGCTCGCCCGCAACATCGTCACCGAAGTCCGCGCCCGCGGTCCGTTCGTTTCGCTCGCCGACTTCGTCAACCGCCGCCTCATCGACAACCCCGGCACACCCGAGGACGAACGCCTCAAGGGCGCCCTGCAAGCCGCCCTCGACGCCACCCAACGCACCCTCCCCGGCGCCTACGCCGCCAACAACACCGACGGCACCCACTGGCAAAACGCCGCCCTGCGCACCTTCACCAGCATCGCCAACAACAACCGCGATTTCCACCGGCTCGACTCCGCGCTCGGCTCCGCGCTCGGCGTCACCGACCACGCCAGCGGCCGCCGCGTCATCACCGACTCCGCGCAGACCGAGCACGCCGCCTTCCGTCGGCTCGCCGCCGGCGCGCCCAAGTTCCTCACCCAAGGCGACGTGCTCGCCACCATCGGCGGCGAGATCTCCGCCCGCAGCGACACCTTCACCGTCCGCGCCTACGGCGAGGTGACCGACCCGCTCGATCCCACCGCGCCCGCCACCGCCCGCGCCTGGTGCGAGGCCGTCGTGCAACGCCTGCCCGACTACCACTCCCCCGGCCTCGACCCATCGCAAACCCCCGCCGCCGGCTCCGACAACGCCCGCTTCGGCCGCCGTTTCGAAATCGTCTCGTTCCGCTGGCTAAACCCCGACGACATATGATCCGCCGCCCCCTTCGCGTTTTCACCGGTCTGTGGCCGCTGTTGGTCGCCGTTGCTTTCCTCCGCGCCGCCGAACCCGCGGAGCCGCCGCCGGCCACCGTGCAATTCATCGCGCTCAGCGCCCTGCCCGGCGTCTGGATCGACGACGGCTCCCCGCGGCCGGAGCGCCTGTCCGCCTCGCCCAACCGGTTCTCTCCGCCCCGCCCCGTTCCGGCCGGCGGCCGCCTCGAACTCTACCGCGAGGAACCCGCCGAGACCCCCGGCCAGCCGCCGCGCCGCGTGCCCGTCGCCCAAACCCGCGTCTCCACCGAACCCGGTGCCAACACGCTCGTGGTGCTGCACCAGCCCAACCGCGCCGCCGAGCCCCGCTGGCCGGCCGACCGTCCCAAGGTCACCCTGCTGGACATCCGCCTGCCCACCCACGGACCCGGCAGCGTGCGCGCCGTCAACCTCGGCACGCGCCCCATCGGCCTGAAAATCGACGGCAAGCCCGCCCGCCTCGAACCCGGCGCCTCCCTGGTCTCCGCGCCTCTGACCGGCGCCAAACCCTGGCTCCAGGCCGCCGTGCTCGGAGGCGGCGGCTGGCAACGCGTCATCGGCGGCCCCGTGCGCGTGCGCGAAGGCGAGCGTCTCACCGTGTTCTTCCTCGACCCGTTGCCCATCGACGGCGACCCCTTTCCCTTCGGCACCCAGATGCGCAAGGTCGCCGACCGCCCGCCGCCGGTCGCAGAGTGAATGCAGGCCGCTGCGGGGACGGTCGGATTCGGAAACTTATGGGTTAATAGTTGTAAGCCTTCGGAGTGGCCAAAACGCGCGGAGTGCGCTTGTTTATCGGCATGGGAACCCCTCCGCACACCCCCGCGGCCCGACGCGCCTTTACCCTCATCGAGCTGCTCACCGTCATCGCGATCATCGGCATCCTCGCGGCCATCCTCATTCCCGTGGTGGGCAAGGTTCGCGTCGCCGCCGCCAAGTCCGCCTGCACCGGCAACCTGCGCGAACTCGCGTCCGCCAGCCTGCTTTTCGCCAACGACCACAAGCACCAGCTGCCGACGCGGGACAGCGGCCAGCACTGGCGCGACTGGGCCCATCCGCACGTGTATCATCAAAACGACTACGTTTTGTTTCGCCCCTACCTCGGCGACGCCCAAGGTGACCGCGAGACCGTGCCCGCCCTCTTCTGCCCCGGCCCGCTCCGCGACTACCGCGGCCCGCAAAATTATTTTGGCACCGAGGGGCTGTTCATCACCTACGCGTATTTCAACATGCGCCGGGTTTCCCCCGCCGTGCTCACCGCCTACGGGACCACCGGCAACGACCTGCGTCGCACCGACACCATCCCCCCTGACTTCCCGCTCTGGGGTTGCCTGACCATCCAGATCGGCTCGAACCATGTGGGTCATTCCAACCCGCTCACCGCCGAACGCTTCGAGGGCCAAAACGTCGCCCACGCCGACGGCTCCGTGCGCTGGCATCCAGAGTCCGAGCTGGTCCCCTTCCTCAACGAAGGCTCCAACGTCTACTACGGCCCCGGCTCCTGACCCGGAGAACGGACATTCCTGTCCGTTCATCCACACAGGTCCCTCCCCTGCCGGGAATCGCCGCGCTCCGACGCGAACGGACAGGTCTCGAAGCCGAAGGCTGACAGTCTGCCATATCCGTTCTCCTTGGCAACCCGACGCGGTGTGATCCTGAATGTTTTTAGGCAATATCCATAAGCCTACAATATCGCCCCATCTCCGGGCCGGAGGCACCGTTTTCGGCACCATGAGCCCCTCCTCGAATTTCATCACCGAGCCCGCCCGCCAGATCCCTGTCCTCGACGAGGCCGACGTTGTTGTCGTCGGCGGCGGCCCCGGTGGCATCGGCGCCGCCGTGGCCGCCGCGCGCAACGGCGCCCGCACCATCCTTATCGAGCGCTTCGGCTCGTTTGGCGGCACCTGGACCGCCGGCATCCTCAGCGCCATCATGCCCTATCCGTTCGTGCGCGGCATCTTTCACGAGCTCGTCGCCGAGTGGGAAAAGGCCGGCGGCTGGTATTCGTGGGGCGACAAGCACGGCGCCGGCGGCTCCTACGACAGCGAGGCCGCCAAGGTCGTGTTGGATCGCTTCGTCACCGACGCCGGCGTGCGTCCCTACTTCTTCGCGCAGGTCTCCGGCGTCATCCGCGACGGCGACAAACTGCGCGGCGTCATCATCGAGTCCAAGGAAGGCCGCCGCGCCATCCTCGGCAGGGTCATCATCGACTCCTCCGGCGACGGCGACGTGTCGGCGCTCGCCGGCGTGCCGGTCGAGACCGGCCGCAAGGAAGACGGTGCCGTGCAGCCCATGACCATGATCTTCAAGATGACCGGCGTGGACGACGTTGCGCTCGAGGCCTACCGCAAGACCGACCTCCAGCTCACCGGCGAGTGGCAGGCCGCCAAGGCCCGCGGCGAAGTCACCGTGCCGCGCGAAGACGTGCTGCTCGGTCGCAACCCGCGGCCCGGCGAGTGGAACTTCAACACCACCCGCATCGTCGGCAAGGACGGCACCAAACTCGTGGACGTCACCGACGCCATGATCGAGGGCCGCCGCCAGGTCTTTGAGGTCGCCGCCTTTCTGCGCAAACGCATCCCCGGCTTCGCCAACGCCGTCGTATCCGAAACGGCACCGCACATCGGCGTGCGCGAAACCCGCCGCGTGCGCTGCGATTACACCATCACCGCCGACGACGTCATGAGCGTCGTGCCCTTCGAGGACTGCATCGCGCGCGGCAACTGGTTCATCGACATCCACAGCCCCACCGGCGAAGGCACCGAACGCGCCCACCCGCCCGAGGGCAGCTGGTATGAGATTCCCTACCGCAGCATCCGCGCGCACGGCGTGGACAACCTGCTCATCGCCTCGCGTTGCATCGACAGCACGCACGAGGCGCACGCCGCCATCCGCATCACCCCGCAGGTCGTGGCCATCGGCCAGGGCGCCGGCACCGCGGCCGCGCTCTGCGTGAAGCAGCACCTCGCCTCCACCCGCGACCTCGACGCCAAACTCCTCCGCGAAACGCTGCGCTCGCAGGGCGCCTTCGTCTGACCCACCCGCCCCAAGGAGAACGGACAGTCCTGTACATTCCTCCCCGCGCCGCCACCCTCCCCCGAACGGACAGGAATGTCCGTTCTCCTTGCCCATGAAATTTCTGTCCCCCTGCCTGCTCCTGTTGATCGTTTCGGCCCCGCCCGCGCCCGCCGCCGAGCCCAAACCCGTCGTGGACGTCTCCCAGCTCGGGGCCGATTTGCTCGCCCTGCCATCGCCCGGCGATCAGGTCTCCGTCGCCCCCTCGCCCGAGGGCGGCCTTGCGGTAAACATCGCCCCCGGCCCGCTCAACTACCCCGGCATCACCTTCAACTTCGCGCAAGACACCCTCATCCTGGATGACTGCGGCTACATCGAGCTGCGCGTGACCAATACCAGCGCCGCAATCCTCAGCCTCAACCTGCGCGTGGACAGCATCCCGTCCGGCGACATCCCCCGCGGACGCAGCACCGGCACCGCCTACCTCAAGCCCGGCGAAAGCGGCCGAGCCCGCGCCTACTTCGCGCATCCACCCCGTGGATACGAGCCGGTCTCGCCCAACCACATCAAGCAGATCCTGATCTACACCAACAAATCCGCCGACACCGCCCGCTCGTTTCGCATCGAGGCGCTGGAAGCCGCCGGCGAGCCCGGCCAGACCAAGGAAAACTAAGCCCCTCCGCTCTCCATGATCCTGATACCCCGCCCCCTGTTCGTCCTCGGCACGATCCTGTTCGCCATCACCCTTCACGCCGACGACGTCGGCGGTCGCCAAGTCTTGCTTGGCCCCGGTGCCAACCCCGCCGGACTCACCATCACCACCAACACCGATCGCCAAACCTGGCGCTTCGACGGCGACGCGCTTGAGGTCACCGTCGTGCCCGGAAAAAAAGCCACGCCCACGCTCTTCATCGCCCCCGCCGAGGACACTTGGGACCTCTCCGCCCACGGTCACATCGAGGCCACGATCACCAACCCCGACATCACCAAGCCGCTGCGCATCGAGCTGCGCGTGGACAACGCGGGCGATTGGCGCAAGACGCCCTGGAACATCGAGAGCACCCGTATCCTCCCGGGGAAAACCACCCCGCTCAAAGTCATCTTCGGCCACCACTACGGCTACAACCCCGGCTACAAACTCGACGCCGCCCGCGTCTCCAAAGTCGCGCTCTACTTCGCCGACTCCGAGCACCCCGTCACCTACCGCATCGAATCCATCATCGCCGCCGGCCCCGCCGGCGAAACCCCGCCCATCGACCCGCGCAAGATCCGCCACATCCCGCCCGAGGGCCACCTCCTCGGCGGTGCCGACGTCACGCTCGACGAAAAACAAATCGAAGCCCGCGGCGGCGCTCAGGCGACCATCGTCCAGCACGCCGGCCAATCCGCCCTCGACGTCACCCTGCCCGCTTCCGGCGCGTCCACCCTCGCCATCGTCCCGCCGCAAGGCGCGTGGGATCTGAGCAACTCGACCAACGTCGCCGTTACCTTCACCAACACCGGCGACACTCCCGTCACCCCGTCGTTCTTCCTGCAAAACGGCAACCGCGACGAAGCCACCGACACCTACGCGACCGATACGCCCCTCGCCCCCGGCAAGTCCGCCACCGTCACCCTCGCCTACGCCGCCCGCGATATCTGGCAAGGTCCGCAAGGCGACCTCACGCAACACGCCGCCCGCCGCGGCACGAACGGCTCCAAGTTCAAAAGCGAAAAGGCCGCGCGCATCGCCTTCACCTTCGCCCATACCGGCGACGCCCGACTCCGCATCGACGCAATCCGCGCCGTCACGCTCACCGCTCCGCTGCCCGACTGGGTCGGCCAACGCCCGCCCGCGCCCGGCGACTGGGAGATCAGCTTCCGCGACGAGTTCGACGGCGACACGTTGAACACCGACGTCTGGGAACCCACCGGCCCCAACTGGTGGGGCGAGAAAAAAGTCACCCGCTACTCCAAGGACAACGTCATCATCGGCGGCGGCACGGTCCGCCTGCGCGTCGAGAAACGCCCGGGCTGGCACCTCGACGATCCCGCCACCAAACACCACGCCGACTACGCCGCCGGCATCCTGCGCACCTACGGCAAGTGGACGCAAAAATACGGCTACTTCGAGGCCCGCATGAAGCTCCCGGAAAAGGCCGCCCTCTGGCCCGCCTTCTGGCTCATGCCTGATCGTGGCGAGTCCGCCGGCGAGCAATGGAAACGCCAGAACATCGGCGACGGCGGCATGGAGCTCGACATCATGGAGCACCTCACCCGCTGGGGTCCCTACCGCTACACCACCGCCATGCACTGGGACGGCTACGGCAAGGATCACAAAGCCACCGGCGCCAGCGTTTACTTCAACCCCACGCCCGACGGCTACGTCACGTCGGGAGTGCTCTGGTTGCCTGGTGAGCTCACCTACTACGTCAACGGCCGCGCCGTCGCGCATTGGAAACACGAGCGCATCGGCAACATCGCCAGCGAGATCCTCTTCACCATGCCCCTCGGCGGTTGGGACAACGAAAAACGCCCGATCGATGCCGAGCTCCCCGCCGACTTCATCATCGACTACGTGCGCGTCTGGCAACGCGCCGACCTCCGGTAAGGACTCCACTCCCCGCCGAACACGTCCGGTAGGGCGGGGGCGCCGCCGGGCCCCCAACGGCCCGCGGGGGGGCGGCGGGGCCCGGGGGCGACGGCCCCG